>JBEKDL010000069.1:0-9719 GCA_050014355.1 Dehalococcoidales bacterium
CTGACTATCGGCAAGAAAAACGCCGCCATTTTCTACTCGTCGGTCGCCATCGCGATGTATGCCTGGATATTTGCCTGGGCAATGGCTCGAGTGTTACCCGCCTGGACACTGCTGGCTCTGCTTACACTACCGCTCGAACTCAAAGCCATCAACGGCGCTATCCATAATGACGACCCTTCTAAACTGATGCCCGGTATGGCGATGAATGTGATGACGGTCCTGTTAACGCAATTGCTGCTGGGCATCGGTTTCGTTCTGGGGCGTATTTTTTAGGGGGCAAAAAATGGGAAATTCCGAACTTATCCGGAGTCCGCAGCCCCTTCATGGCATGTTCACTAAAGTGCCACAGCGATACGACCTGATAAACCATGTTATCACCCTGGGGCAGGATACCCGCTGGAGAAAGCTCGCTGCCAGGGCCTGCCTCGAAGGTAATCCACCGCATGTTCTCGACCTGGGCTGCGGCACCGGCGACCTGGCTATAAACGTCGCCCGGCTCGCCAAAGCAGAATTAGAAATAACCGGACTGGACTATTCCCTGCCGATGCTGGAGCTGGCAAAAAACAAAGCTGAAAAGGCAGGCCTTAAAGATAAGGTAGAATTTATCCACGGTGAGGCCACCAAAATACCTTTCGTCGACGAGTATTTCGACTGCGTGGGGATTTCCTTCGCTTTCCGCAACCTGACGTACCTGAACCCGCTTTGGGAGCTGCACCTGGCCGAGGTGCTAAGAGCGCTGAAATCGGGAGGAAAGTATGATCGTCTTATCAAAACGCTCTTTCACCTTTACCTGCGGGCCTTTGTCATGCCTGTTGGGGCGCTGCTTTCCGGTGAGCGGGGAGCCTACCGCTACCTGGCGGAATCGGCGGCGCGTTATTACTCTCCTGAAGAAGTCAGGGAAATGCTGTTGAGGGCCGGTTTCCGCGAGGTAACCTATCGTCCGCTGTTTTTAGGCGCCGCCGGTATACACGTAGCAACCAGATAAAGCTAAATCTGGTGCTCAATGCATTGTTCACGCAGCGCGTTGAGAGCCGCAAAAAATTCCCGCATCATGACGCTTACCGGGTACATGCCGCGTCCGGTGACGCGGAGCACACTATCCCCGGATATCAGGCCAAACGTTTTCAGGAAAGCCAGCTCAATCCGGAGTTTATCGGCGATGTCTTTTCCGAAGCGACTCCGAAAAGCCTCTGCGTCCACCTCCAGGCCGAAAAGCTTGGTCAGCAGGTAGTAACGCAGATTCTCTTTTTCTATCAGCCGCCGCCACCCTACGATAGGCAACTGGCTTTTTCCGGTTAAATCATGGTAGCGGTCAAGTGAAAACGTATTAACGAAGAAATTGCCCCGCATAATGCTGACCGAGCCGGCGCCTATGCCGATATAGTCGTCATCCTCGATGATATATTCGTCAATCATGCGCTCGCCGCGGGAAAAGCACCAGGCAGTGGAGGCCGTATAACCTCCATGATAGAGCTGCTGCAGAATAATGTCGTAAAACCGCCTTTCGCGCGAGTTGTCCACCCGGTTAAAGCGCCGCTCCAGAGCGTCTTTCTTGTGCGGCGAGGCCATCAGCGGGTAGAAAGTAGCCTGGTCAATACCCATTTCCCTGAAAGCGGCCACGTCGGCCTCGAACTGCGCGATGGTCTGGCCGGGGAAATTGAAGACAAAGTCCACATTCAGCGTGGCGAACTGCCCTTCGGCCAGGAGCAAGCGCTTTTTTACCTCTTCCGCCGGGCCGTTGTTCCGTCCCATTGTCTTGAGGACAGACTCATCGAAGCTTTGCACGCCCACTGATAGGCGGTTGACGCCCATTTTTACCAGGAGCGCGATGTTCGCTGCCGTCAGCTCTCCCGGAGTGGTCTCCAGTGAGATTTTCCCCACCGAGCACCGCGTTTTGAGGTAGACGACGAAAGCGGCCAGTTCATCCATCATCACGGTGGGCGTGCCGCCACCGAAATAAACGCTGTTAAAGCTGATACCGCGCCCCAAGTACAGGTCCAACTCCTTTTTCAGGTCAGCAAAGTAGCGGCGGGCGAGGTCTTCCCGGAAAAGGTAACGGTTAAAGCAGCAGAACGGGCAAAGCGCCCGGCAAAACGGAACATGCACGTAAAGCGCGACGGCGCTGCCTTCTCCATTGATAAAGGAATTGTCTGTTAACCGGTCCAGACGGCGGAACTTGCTACCTTCGCTCCTGGTGACGTAACCGACGATAGCAGGTATCATAATTACCCTTAAAATATATCACACGGTGGTGGATTTAGCGAACAGTGGCGTCGAGTTCCGCGCGGCTGGTAATCGAGGTAACTCTATCCAGAAAATCTTTTAGCGAAGCGCTCTGGCTCCGCAGCGTTTTGAGCTCTTGCCCGATAGGGCTTATCGAGGTGGGACTATCGGCATAAGTGCCGTAAAAAGCGAAATACGCCTGATTTAGTTTGCGGATATAATAGCCGTTATCAGCCAGGTATTGCTGTCTCTCATTCATGTAATTCTCTGCGGCAACGATTTCCCCTCTGGCCAGGTAAGCGTCCACTGTTTTCCTGATTTCTCTCATAGCACCGTTAAAATCAAAGCCGGGGGCGGCCGGTTGAGCTGGGCTGCTTGCGGGGGGTGGGGCATAGTATTTTTGATAGACCATATCCCCGATTTCCCGGCCGATAATATCGGCCACGGTCTCATTTATCGTTGCTACATCGTAGTTCTGGCGCAGGCCGGTCTCATCCAGCACGTAAAGGAAGCCCAGCGGCGTAAAGGCGAGGTACTGGTGCGCCCATTCGTGGGCAGTGCTTTCGATGATAAACTTCATATCGGTGTCGTTGCTGACATAGCTGGGAAAGGTTGCCATGCCGCCCAATTCGACGACCAGAGCCGAGTAGCCGAGACTCTCAATCTTTGCCTCGATACCTTCCATGTCTTTTTCGTTCATTTCCGGGATAAGGGTTACTTCTCCAATGCTCTCTATCCTGTCCCTGGGTGAGACGACGAGCAGGTGGAGCGGATTCCCCAGGTAAAGAGTGACCGGCGGAAAGCCGACTTTCAGCTTGAAAAATCTATCGGCGGGATTATAAATCCCCTGCTCGGACAGGACCTCTCTAACCTGCTTTTTCACCCGCTTTTCCAGGGCGGTCGTGTTATCGGAGGCACGATTGGGAGAAAACAGTTTTCCCACGTCTCCCGCCAGAGTCTTTGCCTCCCAGCTCAACAGGCTGAAGCGAAAAGAATCGGTGGCTTGGTTGATGCGGTCATCCAGGTCATTTTTGGGGGCGCAGCTGGAGAAAAGAACCAGAAGCGGAAAGACTGCCAATATCCCTGATATTAGTCTGATTTTGTTGCGGGACATCAGAATCTTATTTTACCTTTGTTTTCTCTCTCACCCGGCTCACGATTTTCGCCATGGTTTCACCGGTCTTCTCCGCGATGACGACATCGGCATGGCGGTCGTGCGGCGTTTCGGTGAGGTTTAAAATTACAAGTTTGGCGCCGCCCTGCTTGGCGATGACGGGCATTTGCGCCGCGGGATAGACCACCAGAGAAGACCCCGCCGCCAGGAACAAATCGCAGCCGGAAGACCTTACCTCGGCCTCGCGCGTTTCTCTCTCCGGCATGGACTGTTCGAAGGCGACCGTAGCCGGTTTCAGCAGGCCGTTGCAGCTGTTACAGCGCGGTACTTTTTCCCCGGCGAGCATCTTATCGTGGGCGTGGCTGCGCGGATAACGCTTATGGCAGTCCAGACAGTCCACGAACTGCATCGTGCCGTGTATCTCCAGCACCATTTCCGCGGGCACGCCGGCTTTCTGGTGGAGGCCATCGGTGTTCTGGGTGATGACGCAGTCGAGCTTGCCCATTTGATGTAATTCAGCGACGGCGAAATGTCCCGCGTTGGGCTTGGCTTCCCTTATCGTCTCCCACATCATCTTGTGCATCTTCCAGTACTTTTCACGCACGTCCTCGCGCCGCAGGAAATTAGGCAAATTCAGCTCTGACGGGTCGAAGACGTCCCAGACGCCGCCGGGACTGCGGAAGTCCGGTACGCCGGACTCGGTGCTGAAACCGGCGCCCGTAAAGACAACAATCTTTTTCGACTGCACAATCATATCCGCGATAAGTTCAATTTGCTCCACGATTGACCTCCAGATTTAATCTCCATCCCGACGAAAGCCGGGCCCGTATCCCCCAACCATAACTGAATTCCGGCTTCGCCGGAATGACGTTTATGGTTATGTTTCTCTCAACACTAGCTTAGCTAATTCCCAAGTATACTCGTAAAGGTGAAGACCTTTGCTCATGGCCACTAGCTCCCCGTCCTCCACGCCTATCTCGCTGGCCATATATTCTTTCAATAATTGAAGAGCCGCCATGTTAGAAGGAAAGCCCGCCCACAGGTCCCATGACCGAAAATAGACTACGAAGTTTAGCTTCCCCTCGCGTACCCGCGTATCTATCATCCTTAGACAAGGCGGGTCAGGCAATCCGATGGACTTTTCATTCCCCACCGCCATGAAAGCCTGGTTGGTATTGAAACCGTCCTTTTTATACATCCTGATTACTTCAGCGATCTGCTTTTCCAGATATTGCCCATAGGTGTATTGCTCCCCCTTTTTCTTATGCGATGTCATCAGGTAAGGCAGGTAGCTTTCCACGTATTCCATGGTGCTGGGCGGTGGCACGCCCTGCGGCACATCCGGTATCAGTGGCCGCGTGCCGGGATATTTCACCCGGATAACCGCCAGGTCCATCTCTTTACGACGCTGGCCGGCGTAGCTGCCCCGGTCGATTTTATATTCGTAGCCTTCGTGAAGAGCCTTGCCCAGGCAAACGAACCAGGCCTCGGAGAGGTCCCGGGCTTCAATTACCGTAATATTCATCCGGCCCTCCTGCGGGGACGTCTAAAGCGCCCGGATATACTCGGGGCGCAGCAGCGAAAGGTCTTTCTTTTGTATCACCGCGTCTATCAGGGTGAGCATCTCGGCCTTCTGCCGGGGAAGATTGGCTTTTATCGGCAGATAGTTCGAGGCATGATTGGCGGTGAAAAAGCAATCGGTGAAGCTGGAGTTCTCGATAATCAGCTTCAGCTCAACCAGCGATTGGAACGGTGATATCAGCTTGAAGCGTCCCTCCAGCCAATCTTTATGTAAAGGCGTGCCCGGCATCAGCATGAGCGTGAGCGCGCCGGCAAAATCCGGGTCGATTTCCGATAGTATTTTCCCGGTCGCTATGGCGTGTTTTTCGCTGCCTTCTGGTCCAGCGAGTCCCAGTATCACCGTGACGGACGTGGTGATGCCGGCCGACTTCAGCTTCCGCCCTGCCTCGATAATCTGGCGGCGCGTGGCGCCTTTATTGATTTTTTTTAGCAGTTCTTCATCGCCCGTTTCCACGCCGAGGTAAGCGATGGCCAGTCCTAGCTCCCGCAATTTTTTAAGCTCGTCCGGGCTTTTCAGGAGCGCCGCTTTCGGTGTGGTGTAAGTCCCCACCCTTTCCAGGTAAGGGAATTTTTCTTTCAGGTATCGCAGCACCTCGACAAGTATTTCCTGCGGGCATATCAGGGCATCGCCGTTTTCCAGGAAGACCCGGCGGACGCTGCGGTCGTAGTGCCGGGCCACGCTATCGATATCCTGCCGGATTTCTTCAAAAGTGCGTACTTTGAACTTGAAATCATAGAAAGTACCGCAGAACGTGCAGGCGTTATGGGAACACCCTGTGGTTACCGGCAGCAGGAGACTATTGGCCTCGCTCGGGGGACGGATAACAATGGTATCTTCGGGCATACTTTATTTTCTTCCCCTGACCAGGTTGAAGAACCGGTCCTGGTATTCCTCAAAGGCGCCCCAGCGGTTCAGCTCATGCTCCAGCTCGTAGGGTTTGATTTCCCCCATCGTGACCTGCTGGAACATCTCTTCGATTTTCTGCCGCGCGCCAACCGGCATACCGCCATGGCTCATGCCGAGCATTCCCCGGGCGCTTAGCTGCTGGACATTGGTGTGGAGCGAGCGGTTGGTAATCTCATAAATGAACTTCAGCAGAGAGACATCCCAGAGGTCATCCTGGCCTTTAATGATTGAAGCGAGGGGGTCGCCTTTTTTATCGATTTCGGCATTTAGTTTTTCCACGACAGCGCGCCATCCGTCCGAGACGATATTGAGGTTGCCGGGCTCATTTTTATAGGTATAAAAGAGGCCGGGCATATCGGGACCGTGCTCCTGGAGCAGCATCTGGAAATAGCGGCGGGCATCGTAGCTGAAACCCTCCAGGTGGGTGAGATAGTAAGGGGTGACGATTTTCGGACGCTCGGCGATGACCCTCCCCTCCCGTACGACTGTCTCGGTAACTTCTGGCGCAAGCTCCGAGTACACCGGCTCGGTGACGATGTAATAATAGAGGTTAGTGACACCGAACGTGGCGAGGTGCTGGCGGGGATATCTTAATATCTCCGTATAGTGGGCAGCGCGTTCGATTCTTTCATTGTCCATGTCCATATTAATAAACCTTTTCAGGAACCGTCATTGCGAGGAGAGCAGCGACGAAGCAATCTCAATCATCGTCTCTGTTTTAGATAGAGATTGCTTCGCCTTCCGCCTGGGCGGAATGGTCTCGCAATGACAACGATTATTAATTTATGGCCGCCAGCTCCTTTTTGTAATCATCCAGCAGGTTCGCATACTGCGCTTCCATCTGGGCCTGCACCCGCTGCCATTCCTCGAGGAACTGCGGCTGCTTTTCCACATCCACCTTTATCCTGGCGTTGACGCCGGTCTTCTGCCGGATGGCCTGTTGGACTTTGGCCTCGAACTCGGTCTTGAGCGATTCGTAGGCCTGTTTCTTTTGCTTATCCCCTTCCTGAACATAGTGGTCGAGGACGTGCCGCATCCGGCTGAAGATATTTTCCACGGCCACTTTATCGTTTTTCAGGGCTTTCAGGCCGTCCATCGCTTTTTTATTGGTCTTGCGGGCGGCCTCGTTCCGGGGCAGGCCGATATTGCGCTGAAGGATATCGTTCACGCTGGCAACGATGACCTTTCTGGCTTTTTCATCATATTTCTTGACTTCGGCCGCCAGGTTCACGGTATCTTCTTTAAGATAGCGCGCCGCCAGCTTTTCACCTTCCGGCGCGTATTTCCATTTCAGGCGCTCTTCTTCCGTCGGCGCGCCGATTTTTTCCAGCTTCTCCCGCGCTATCTCGGCGGCGCTTTTAATATCGCCCATAGCTGACCTCCGCAAGTGTGTTGAAATTAACCTCTTTATAATATTATACTACATCAAAATCATAATACATATAAATCTATAAGGGGGTGATTAACTTGAAAGGCATTTTTAAATGTATTTTAATATGCTTTTTCCTTATCATTGGTCTTTCAATCGTAGCCTGTTCACCAACAGTGATAACCGTTACGCAACCCACGCCTATCACACAAACCGTAACCACCACCGCTACACCGACGGCAATACCAACCTCATCTACTACTCAAACTCAAACAGCAACAATGACTACATCACAAACGCAAACTACTGGATCTGCTACAACTAAAATTGAGTTGATGTACGATGATGGTCTGGCAGACGGTTCTTCAAGTGCAGGGGGTTATGCGTTTCGCGTTCAGTTTTCACCACCAGCTAAACCGTTCACGATTACCCAGATAAAAATGTATACTGTTCTCCGGGGAAGCGGATACGAAAGTCAACAGGTAGGAATTAAAATATTAAGCAAACAACTTGTTTTACTGTATTCTACCCAAAAACCAGCCACCGAGTTTACAGTTAATAATCCCACCTGGGCGACCATCGGGATACCCAACATCGTAGTCAATGATGATTTTTACGTTTATATGTATCCCAATGCGCCAAAGGAAGGCGGGGTATATTTACATTATGATACAAGTACAACAAACTTGCATTCAGAATTCATAGCGCCATCCGGCGATGTTGCACCATGGTCGTTATATAGCTCAAAAGATAAAACCAATTGGATGATTAGAGTGGTTGGAGAAAGCCCTTCCATCACGACAACGAATACATCACAAACCACGACGGCGACACCAACTAAAACAGCAATAGAAGATGCCATAGATGTGAGTTATGACCCGAATCCGGTGCCAGTCGCCGCCGGACAACCTGTCTATTGGAAGATGACCTTAACTGAAACTAAAGGAATAGGTATTACTATAAAAAGTACGACCCGTCAATTGTATACTAGCAGCGGGCCTATGGGAACACCCAGCGTTTTTAATAGTACACAATGGTTTCAAAATTTACCCGGTACTTATCTACCGCCTTATGGAAAGGGTATTATCGGCGCAGGCTATAGTAGTTTAGGTAGTTCTATTCCAGACGGCTTATACGCGATTGATACAATTACCGGTACAAATGATAAAGGTCAAGATATCGTAGCCAAAGGCAAGGTGAACTTTATCCAAACAACCACGACAACAACGACAACGTCGGTTACTCCGACGGCAACACAAAACCAAACAGCTAAGCAGGATGCAATAGTGGTAAGTTTTAACCCCGATCCGGTGCCTATTGACCCAGTCCATACCTATTGGTCCGTAATAATTAAAGAAACAAAAGGAGTTGGCATAACGCTTAACACTTTTTCCCAACAATTCTACACGCAAAGCGGATCAATAGGTTCACCAATCGTGTATAATACAAAAGATTGGTTTCAAAGTTGGCTCCCAAATGCTTATTTGCCTCCGCTCGGTCAAGCCAGTATGAAATGCGGGTTTGGCACCATAATATACGGGAATACTCCTGTAACACCAAGCTATTGTGTCTTTACATTTAAGGGTACAGATGATAAAGGTCAAGATATCGTAGCCGTTGGTAGAGTGAACTTTACCCAGTAAAATTTTTAGAAAAACTAATAAAACATAGATTTAATATAGTCTCTTGACATACTTTACTATAATGGTGTACCATTGTTGCAAAGCTAGCAAATGAGAAGCAAACCAAGGGGTACTTTGCAAATCCACGAGGATGTCAAGCGGCTGTTCATGCTCGCTAAACCTCTTGACATGGCATCTTCCGATTTTTTAAAGGGACTGCTTACTTCCCACGCTAAGGAAGTCCGCGAGGCGCAGCAGCGGTCGCAAAAATACGCCGGCCTGGCCGCCTTAGTCGAGATGGGTAAGAAGGTTAACGTCAGGTCGACCTGTCTGGGGCGCCCGCCGGGGGCCAGAGACCTGCTGCCAAGGAAAAGACGGACGAACAAAGAGCTGGCGCGAGCGAAGCAACCGGAGATAAAAACGCAGACCTAACGCCGGCCGCCCACCTGCTCCACCACGTAATCGATGGACTTTCGCACGGTCGCCACGGAACTATCAAGCAGTCTCTTTTCTTCTGATGTGAGCTTCAAATCGACTATTTTCTTAACGCCCTGGCGTCCCAGCGCCACCGGCAGGCCGATGCTGACGTTCTTATAACCATACTCGCCGTCGACCACCGCGCAGCAGTGAATAACCGCCCCCGTATCGTTAACGATGGCGCTTACCATTTTCGCCACCCCTATTCCGGTGAGCCAGCCGGAGGTGCGCGGTACGTTCAGGCGGAGCATGTGGGGCAAATAGTCGCTGGTCCTTTCCCGAACCTTAGCTTTAACGTCCTCGCTTAAGGACACCGGCTTGCCGTCCACCGTCGCCGAGCTGAAGAGCGGTACCATGCTGCCGCCATGTTCACCAATGACGGTCGCTCCCACGCGCGATGGCGCCACGGACAGCGCTTCCGCCAGA
>JBEKDL010000070.1:0-9003 GCA_050014355.1 Dehalococcoidales bacterium
GTATATTCCTGCCTGGGCACCGGCCTGCTTTACCTCCCGCCAATGTTCGCGCAGGCGCTGGTGCCGTTCATCGCGCTGATGGCCCTGCGAGGGACTTTTACCGGCGGCATCACGATGTCTTCCAGTTCCCTCATCGCTCTGACGGTCACGGAGAGCGAGCAGGGGATGGCTTATGGGCTGCAGCAGAGTGCCAATTTCCTGGGTAACGGCCTCGGGCCGGTACTCGGCGGCGGCCTGGCCGCGCTGATAAGTTTGAGGGTGGTTTTCCCGGTAGCCGCCGGACTGTATCTGCTGGCCGGGCTCCTAGTGCTGAAACTGCTGCCTGAACTGAAAAGGTAGAACAGGGTAGGTCATTGCGAGGAGTCCCGACGCGTCGGGATGACGTGGCAATCTCTATCTTTGTCTACCTCACCCCCTTAATCCCCCTCTCTTGGCGAGGCGTTCCGCAGGAGAGGGGGAAGTAAAGAAAGAGGGGCTGCGCCCCTCTCGCTGCGCACTCCCGCTTCCGTCATTCCCGTGAAAACGGGAATCCAGCTTCTATAATTGACATAATATGCTTGACGTTTTGGGGTATAATGGGGATATGAAGAAGTTGGTAACAGAGTTTTGGAACAAGTATAGAATTATAATCTCTTGCACAGTTATTGTTGCCTGTCTTATTTTAGCGTTTTTAAAAAACCAGCAGTGGGTAAATACATATATGGCAACATTCACTATGGTACTTGCCATTGCAACTGTTGGAATAATTTGGCAAAACCACTTGAGCCAAAATAGGGAACGAAAAGAACGATTACTAAATGAAATTATTGAGTGGGCAATAGATATAAGCAAGCGTGGTTCTGAATTGGATTTTTTACTTCTTGCAGCTCAAATAGATGAAGAGCCATGGGGAAAACTTGATATACCTACTATACAGTCAAACTTACGCGATTTAAAACAACGAGGCGATTATGTAATAAACATCACTGGTAATCAAGAATCTTTGCTTTCTGCTGCAAATAAAGTCAGGGAAGAAGTGGCTTGGTACTTGAAGGGTATGGATGACTTATTTATTAAAATAAGACTTGAAGGCGGTATCGAGAGTTTACCAACAATATTTAAATCAATGATAGAACATGATTCACTGGTAGGATATGCTAATGAATTATTAAAAGAAGCAACAAAAATCAAAACCAAGTTGTAATTTAAGCAACTCCCCCGATTTTCCTAGCCTCACTTTATTATGTCAACCCTCTAAGACCCAAAATAATGGGGCGCACAATATATGTTATGTAAGGTATCACACATAGGGAAGTAATATTTACATAATAATGACCGCCGCTCCCCTGCTCATTCCCATTTTCAAAAACAATATATTTTTTAACCTTATTTTAACACGATTTTAATTTATTTTTATGGCCCCCCAATGTATCAAAGAGTATTATTTAGTTACTGTATATTTACCAGACATCACCTTACTTCACAAAACTCGTCATCTTAATAAAAAGGAGAAAGGAAAACCCTTCTATGGTCGAGCCTATCCGCATCCTGGTGGTTGATGACAACGAAGACCTGCTGAATACCTTTTCCCTGGTATTGAAAAGGAAAGGCTTTTATGTCGAAACCGCCGCGGGTGGCTTGACGGCCATGGAGCGTTACTTTCGTGGCGAATTTGACGTCATATTAATGGACATTGTCATGCCCGATTTTAACGGCGTCGAGACTTTACGCCTTATCCGGGAAAAGGACCCCGGGGCGTGCGCCATCCTGATGACAGGCTACTCCGATGAAGACCTTATTCAACTGGCCATCAACGAAGGCGCCCGATGTGTCCTGCACAAACCTATACGCATCGATAAAATGATAGATACGATAAAGCACGCCGTACCGTCTTTGCCATTTTTCAAAAAAGAGTCGGCGCTTGTCTAAAAGAGACTATAGTCATTATCTTCATATTTATTCAGCTTTCCTACCTCCGGTATAGACGCTTTATGAAAGTTTAATCAAACCTTAATCAAAGATTAATAAAAAACCCTTCGCCCGGCGGGCGAACTCTTTTATAATTTGAGAAATGAGCTATTTCTCCGCAGGACTCTTTAAAATAATAACCTTTATCTTCATGGCGCTGACACTTTTACTGATGCTGCCAAGGTTCAGTCCGGTCATTTTCCCCCATGTCCGTGAACCTTCGCCATCTTATGACTGCGATGACGCTACCCTGGACATGTACCGGCAATTTCAGAGTGCGGGCATCGAGGCCACGCCGATTGTCGGCAACCTGGACCTGGAAAACGAGAGCTATGAACAGAGCAACCACGTCTGGCTGCTGGTAAAATCGGGGGACAAGGAAATCGCTTACGACTGGGGCACGCCGCGCTTCGACCGCCAGCACTACGAGGGGTATACTATCAGCCTTGACTGTCTGTTAGCTGCCGTTCAAGCGGACCGTGCAGGCTCCGATTCACTGGCAACGGCGGGGCGTTAGCTCCCTCGGTTTGCCAGTTCAATGATTTAACTTTCTTTTTTCTTCACGTACCCTGGCCACGATGCGCTGTTTTTCTACAAAATCCGTCGTGTAATGACCGCTCTGAAATAGCTCGTCTTCAAGCACGATGCGGTGGAACGAGATGTTGGTCTCTATACCGCCTATTTTCATTTCAGCCAGGGTGCGCTTCATACGCAATAAGGCTTCTTCTCTGGTCTTACCCCAGGTCATGATTTTTAAAAGCAGCGGGTCGTAGTAGAACGGGACTTTATAGCCTTCGTAAATTCCCTCGTCGATGCGCAGACCCGGTCCGTGCGGCAGGTGCAGGCCGGTTATCTGCCCCGGTGAAGGCATGAAACCGCGCGCCACGTCTTCGGCGGTGATGCGGCATTCTATCGCCCATGCCTTGCGGTTGATATCATCCTGGGTGAAAGCCAGCGGCTCGCCGGCGGCTATCCTTATCTGCTCTTTAACAATATCCACGTCGGTGACAAGCTCGGTCACACAGTGCTCCACCTGTAAACGTGTGTTCACTTCATTGAAATAGAACTCCCGCGTTTCCGGCACGTAGAAGAACTCGACGGTCATGGCATTGACGAACTTCATGGCGAGGGCGATATCGAGGGCCGCTGCGGCCATTTTCATGCGGAGGTGGGGCGAAAGCGTTAAGCACGGCGCTTCCTCGACAAGCTTCTGAAACCTTCGCTGGATGGAACAATCCCTCTCGCCGAGGTGGACAACATTGCCGTAGCGGTCCGCCAGGACCTGGAACTCAATATGCTTGATATCGGAAATGAGCTTCTCCACGTAGAAGGATGATACGCCGAACAGCTTGCGTCCCCTCCCCTCCACCGAATGCACCGAGTTTTTCAGTTCCTCGCGGTTACGGGCAATCATCATGCCGATGCCGCCGCCGCCGCCCGATGGCTTGATGACCACCGGATAGCCGATGTCCTCGGCCACTTTCTGGACGTGCTGGAACCTTTCGCTCGTCGAGTTCATCAGGGTCTCATCATAACCCGGGACTACGGGGATGTTCAGAATGCTCATGAGGTGGCGGGCGGCCTGCTTGGGCTTGACCTGATACATGGACTGGCTGGGCGGTCCGATGAAGGTAAGCCCGCTCTGCTCGCACATCTCCACAAACGCCGGGTTTTCTGCCAGGAAACCGTACCCCGGGTGAAGGGCTTCGGCCTCGCTCTTTTTAGCTACCTCCAGTATTTTCTCGGCATTCAGGTAGCTGTGCTCGGTTTCTGCCGGCCCGATGGGATAGGCCTCGTCAGCTAGCTTGACATGCAATGAATCGGCATCAATGTCTGAATAGACGGCGACGGTGCGTATGCCCATCTCCTTACAGGTTCTGATTATTCTTACCGCTATTTCACCGCGGTTGGCGATAAGGATTTTATGAAACAAGCCCGGTTATCTCCTTTATTTCTTGTGGAATATTTATAAAGTAGGCTCGGCCCCCGATGCTATCGGGGCGGCCAATCCCGATTTGAATCGGGACCGCTCTAAACTACCCTCCTGGTAAGTGGGCTCGGCCCCGATGCTATCGGGTCGGCCAATCCCGATTTGAATCGGGACCACTCTAAACTACCCTCCCGATATGTGGGCTCGGCCCCGATGCTAATGGGTCGGCCAATCCCGATTTGAATCGGGACCGCTCTAAACTACCCTCCCGATATGTGGGCTCGGTAGGATTCGAACCTACGGCCAAGCGGTTATGAGCCGCCCGCTCTAACCTCTGAGCTACGAGCCCCCGGTCATCACAATATTTTACCTCTATCGTATATCAATATCAAGCTAGAGATATAGGATTATGTCAATTACTCGTACGTTTGAATTCCCATTCTGGTTCATTGTAAGATTAAACGGAATGGAATCCAGCGCGGTAAAAATACGTATCGAGAATTTATCCCTTTCCTTCGGCGGCGTCAGGTCTCTGGTCGATATCAACGTGGATATCAGGGATAAGGAAATCCTGGCTATCATCGGTCCCAACGGAGCCGGCAAGACCTGCCTTCTGAACTGTATTAACGGTTTTTACAAGCCCCAAAAGGGAGAAATCTACTTTGAGGGACGGAGAATCACGCGCATCCGCCCGGATAAAGCCGCTAGACTGGGCCTTGCCCGCACTTTCCAGAACATCGAGCTGTATACCGGCTTGAGCACGCTGGACAACATCATGGCGGCGCGGCATGTCGTTATGAAGCAGAACGCCCTGGCGAGCGTCTTCTACTTCGGCTGGGCGCACAAAGAGGAAGTCAAGCACCGCAAGACCGTGGAAGACATCATCGATTTCCTGGAAATAGAGCCGATTCGCAAGAAAGTGGTCGGGACGCTCTCTTACGGTATGCGCAAGCGCGTCGAGTTAGGCCGGGCACTGGCACTGGAGCCGAAGGTCTTACTTCTCGATGAGCCGATGGCGGGTATGAACCTTGAGGAGAAAGAGGACATCGCCCGCTTTATCATCGATATTTTCGAGGGACAGGGGGTTACTTACCCAAATACCCCGGTGCTGCGGGACGGCGTTAGCTGCATCGTGCTGGTGGAGCACGACATGGGGGTGGTGATGGACATCGCGGACAGGATTGTGGTGCTGGACTTCGGGAAGAAAATCGCCGAGGGCACGCCGGAAGAAATCAAGAGCAACCCGCAGGTCATTGCCGCTTATTTAGGAGAAAACAAGTAGACCCTCCCCTATTCCCACTTCCGCTCGTCTTTAAGGCCCTGCTCTTTATCTGAAATCGTCCCCGGAGCCACGAAGTCGATTGAATCTATTTTAATGCGGCAAATGTCCTGAAACTTCTGGTTCACATCCTCGGCCAGCTTTACCTTGTCTGCGCCGGCATTTATCAGCTCCGCTTTCATCGTCAGCTCGTCCCGGTGCTGGCGTCGTCCTACAGTCAACTGGTATCTGGAGATATTCCCGCAACCTATAATTGCCTGCTCCGCCTGCCTGGCCACGATGAACATACCCCTCACCTTGACCGCGTCCCCTGCCCTACCGACGATGCCCGTGATGCGGTTGGCTGTCCGTCCGCAGGGGCACTGTTCGGTGATGTATGAAGATAAATCTCCCGTGCCGAAACGGATAAGTCCCCACGTCTTATTATGCACCGGCGTGACGACAATTTCCCCGACTTCGCCTGGACCCAGCTGTTTACCGGTCCCGGGGTCGACTATCTCCGTGATAAACTCGTCCATGAGGTGCATGCCCGCTTTCCGGCGGCACTCGTAAGCGATAGCGCCGCCCGGTTCGGTCACGGCGTAGGCCTGGTAGGTATCAATCCCGTAATCCTCTTCAAACGTCTTCCGTAGCGAGGGTGCCAGCATCTCGCCGGTGAACCACGCTTTCTTCAGCGCTAAATCCTTTTTCAGGCTGTAGCCCATCTCTCCCGCGCGCTTGATAACGGTCATCAAAAAACTAGGCGTCCCTACGAAGCCGGTGACCTTCAGGTCCTTCAGAATTTGAATCTGGAGGTCAGTATTGCCCGTGCCTGCCACGACCACCGACGCGCCGCAGTCGCGGATGCCCTCGTGAAATAGGATACCGGCCGGGGACATATGGTAGGTAAAGGTATTGATGACAATATCGCCTTTACGGAACCCCGCCGCCCAGAAGGACTTAGCGAACCACTTGATGCCGGATGGCTGGATTTCATAAATCGGGCCGGGAGAGATAAAAACCCTTTCGATTTCCTCGTGAGGGATAGCGGCCACCCCGCCGTAAGGGAGAGCGGCCTTCTGCATCTCCAGCAGGTCGGTTTTGCGGGTGATGGGGAGCTTTTCCAGGTCAGGCACCCGGCGAATTTGTGCCGCGTTCACGCCGGCTTTGGCGAAGAGCTTTTTCACGGCGGGGGCGTGCTGGTAAGCGTAAGCGATGGTCTGCCTAAGCCTGCGTGTCTGGTATTGCGCCCTGGCTGAAGGCGTCATCGTTTCCAGCGCATCGAAGAACTCGCCCTCCCGCGGTTTTACAGCCATCTCTTTCTCCTCTTGTAGTGTTTCACGTCGCGGTAGCTTTTCTTGGTGCCCAGCGCGGAAAGACCGATGTAAAACTCTTTTACATCCTCGTTGTTTTTCAGGAAATCAGCCGTGCCGTCCAGCACGACCCGGCCGTTTTCCATGACATAGCCGTAGCTGGCGATACTCAAGGCAATCCGCACGTTCTGCTCCACCAGCAAAATGGAGGTCTTCTGCTCGGTGTTGAACCGCTTGATGATATCATATATCTCCTCGACGAGCAAAGGCGCCAGGCCGAGCGAAGGCTCATCGAGCATCATCAGTTTGGGGGTGGCCATCATCGCCCGCCCGATAACGAGCATTTGCTGCTCGCCGCCGGAAAGATAGCCGGCGGTGTTGCGCCGGAGGTCTTTAAGGCGGGGGAAATAGTTGTAGACGACTTCCAAGTCACGCTTGACTGCGGCGCGGTCGCGGCGGTTATGCGCGCCCACGATGAGGTTTTCCTCGGTGTTGAGGTGTTTGAAGACATGGCGACCTTCCAGCGCCTGGATGATGCCGAGCCGGCCTATCTCCTCGGGGTTGTTCTTATCGATGCGGGCGTCGTTCCATTCGATGCTGCCGTCGGTGACCTGGCCTTCTTCAGTATGGAGCAGGCCGGATATTGCCTTAAGCGTGGTGCTTTTGCCCGCGCCGTTGGCGCCCAGCAGGGCGATAATCGCGCCTTCCTCCACGGCGAGCGAAACGCCGTGCAGCACCCTGATGACGTTGAGGTAAGTCACCTCGATGTTGTTTAGCTTGAGCATCTTCTTTTTATACGGGAAGCTTAGGGGGGCCCCGTTAGCCGGAGCCCCCTTAATTCTACTATTGCGTGAACCAGCTATAAGTCTCGTATTTAACCAGCGGCGCTTCAATCCAGTCGGTAAGCGCGGTAATAGTCCCGTTCTTAACCTGGAAAATCCTCAATGACTTCGAGAGACGGTTATCTCCGGCGGTATATTTAACCGAAGGCTGCAGTCCATCGACGGCGTAGCCGTTGAGCTTCTGGAACCCGCTCTTCTCAACAGCCGCCCATGCCGCGGCGTCGCCTTTGGAGATTTTGGCGTAGCCGGCGTTATTGAGCGCCTGTTTAAGAATCTCCGCGATGATGAGGCTCTGCGCCCAGGCGGCGGAGTAATCCGTGCTGTTGACGTCTTTGGGGTGATTTTTCTGGGCGTATTCAATTACCTTGGCCATGCCGGGGACATTATCGCTCCAGGCAGCCGAGGATACAACGCCGTAGACTCCGTTAGCTACGTCCACTCCGGCCAGGTCGACAAATGCCTTGGTCATAGCGGCGTGGCACATTCCGATGGTAACTCCGGGATAAATTCCCAGGTCTTTGGCGTTCTTGACGATTACTGCTGCCGCGTTCGGAATGCTGGAGATGTAGATGACGTCCGGCTTGGCCGCTTTAATGCGGGTCATGGCGTCCATCTCGGAAGTCGTTGAACCGGAGTGCTCTTCCTGGTCGACAATCTCAATACCAAGCTGGTCGGCGAAGGCCCTGGCGGCAGTCTTGGCGCCGGCGCCGGTCGGGTTATTTTGGAGCTCTAAGGCCATCTTGGGTTTGCCCGTCCCTTTCCAGATGTTTTTCATATAATAGTTAGCGAAGGCGACCCAGTCATCGGCGTAGTCGGGGGCCTGCCCGTAAATATGGGCCGGAGGGCGGTAGTTTGACGGCGATGAATAGGCTACCAGTCCGGGGAACCCGGCGCGGTTGGCAATCGTTTTGACGTAGTCCATTTCGGTAGAGGATGACGTGGTGAAGAAAAGGCAGCCGTCATCCATGAATTTTTTAATATCGGTGACAGATATGGTGGCGTCGTACTGGCTGTCAAGGTTCTCCGCCTCGATTTTATAGCCGTTAACGCCGCCGAGCTCATTGTTAATGTAATCGATGCAGTCGAGGTTGCCGTCGCGTAAAGGCACGCCTTTCGAGGCGGCTATGCCGGTGGTGGGCGTCATGATACCTACCTTAAGTGTTTGACCTGCCTGCGCTTTAGGACTGCTACCGCACGCGCTTAAGAGAGGCAGCGCCGCGATAATCAGGAGGCAGATGGCCACTAAAATGGCAATTGATTTGTTTTTCATATGTTTCCCTCCTTTTAAATATTGCTTTAATAGTTGGTTCCTTGCGGAGCAAGCTACATAACCATCGCCTCCTTCATTATTATTCAGTATGAAAACGGCCACAGCCGGTAGGCCGCCTTGAGGAGCGACCACCGGTGGGCGATACCGCGCGGCTCCAGCACCAGGAAAAGGACAATCACCAGCCCGAAGAGCATCGGCGTGACTCCGCTGGCAAAGCCGGGCGGGAACATGGTAAAAGTCCTTTCCAGGAACGGGACCACGTTCCCTAGGAGCACCTGCTGCAGCACTCTGATGAATACTACCCCGAGGACAGGCCCCAGATTGGTGCCCAATCCGCCGATGATTATCATGCCGACGTACAGAATCGATTGGGTAAAGCTGAACTGCTCGGCGCTTAGCGAGCCGGTGTAATGTGCGAAAAGGCCTCCGGCTATCCCCGCGAA
>JBEKDL010000071.1:0-10213 GCA_050014355.1 Dehalococcoidales bacterium
ATCGCCAAGGAAATCGAGCTTCCCGATGCATTTGAGAACATGGGCGTGCAGCTCGTGAAAGAGGCCGCCAGCAAGACCAATGATGCCTGCGGCGACGGCACCACCACCTCGACCATCCTGGCTCACGCGATTATTTCCGGCGGTTTCAAGAATATCGCCGCCGGTGCCGATAGCGTGGCTTTAAAGAGAGGCATTCAGAAGGCCTCCGCCGCCATCGTCGAAGCGCTGAAAAAGGCCTCCGTCGAGGTTAAGGATAAAGCCCAGATTGCCCAGGTGGGCACTATCACTGCCAAGGACAAGGAAATCGGCGACTTGCTGGCCGAGGTTATGGAGAAAGTCGGCAAGGACGGCGTTATCACCGTCGAAGAGTCCAAGGGCACCAAGTACGAGATTGAATATGTCGAAGGCATGCAGTTCGACCGCGGCTACAGCAGCGCCTATTTTGTGACCAACGCCGAGCGCATGGAAGCCGTCATCGAAGACCCCTATATATTGATTACGGATAAGAAAATTTCTGCGGTTTCCGACCTGCTGCCGGCGCTGGAGAAAATCCTCCAGGTTTCCAAGAACCTGCTTATCGTCGCCGAGGATGTCGACGGCGAAGCGCTGGCGACGCTGGTCGTCAACAAGCTGCGCGGCACAATCAACGTCCTGGCCGTGAAAGCGCCCGGTTTCGGCGACAGGCGCAAGGCCATGCTCGAAGATATGGCCATCCTGACCGGAGGCAAGGTCATCTCGGAAGAGGTCGGCCGGAAGCTCGACTCGGTCACCGTGGAAGACCTGGGCCGCGCCCGCCGCGTGACCTCGGATAAAGACAATACCACCATCGTCGAAGGCAAAGGCTCCGAGGAAGAAATCAAGGCCAGAATCAAGCAGATTAAAGCCCAGATTGACGAGACCACCTCCGACTTTGACAAGGAGAAGCTCCAGGAGAGACAGGCCAAGCTGGTCGGCGGCGTCGCGGTAATCAAAGTCGGCGCTTCCACCGAAACCGAGCTCAAAGAGAAGAAGCACCGCGTCGAGGACGCCCTTTCGGCCACCCGGGCCGCCGTAGAGGAAGGCATCCTGCCCGGCGGCGGTGTGGGCCTGCTCAACGCTCTGCCGGTGCTGAAAGACCTCAAGCTCGAAGGCGATGAAAATGTCGGCGTCGATGTTGTCCGGAAAGCTGTGGCGGAACCGCTGCGCTGGATTGCCAACAATGCCGGCAAGGACGGCGCGGTCATCATGGATGCCGTCAAGAAAGCCAAGCCTGGCTTTGGCTATGACGCCGAAGACGATGAGTTCGGCGACATGGTGAAGAAGGGCATTATCGACCCCACCAAGGTGGTCAGAAGCGCTCTGGAGAACGCGACCAGCATCGCCTGCATGGTGCTGATTACCGAGGCGCTCGTGGCCGATATCCCCGAGAAGAAAGAAGCCCCGGCGATGCCCGGCGGCGGCATGGGCGGCATGGGCGACTACGGGATGTAGGGGGATGTAGGATAAAAGCTCAAAGCTCAAAAGTCAAAAGTCAAAACTGTAAAGGTAGCCGCTATCCGTTAAGGGTGGCGGCTACTTGGTTTTGGTTCACTGAAATATATTGTTATTAGCCTGCTTATGATACCATTCTTGGTGTCCGCGCAATTCTACCATTTGAATAATGTCTTAATAGCTTGCCACAATGCAGGAAACAAACCTGTAATCCAGGAAACAATAGCAACTCCTACAACAACCCACCATTTTCCCTTGTCACTATTAGCCATTTTATTAATTGCCTTCTTCTAGTGCTGCCTCTCCAGGCATCAGCTCCAGTTCTTATGGTAGATGCTGAATTTTTCGTCTTCGTATTTTCCTTATTTCGGTCTCCCTTTTAGGGGGGAGTTCGGTATGAGTAGGTTCGATTGTCTTAGGACTTGTTAGTGGCTTATCTTTCCATGGTCTTTTCATTGGCACTTTTACTGCCTCCTCTCAACTCACGGCTACCTCTTCAGGCATTCGCTCATGTCATAAAGGTACCGCTACTGGGGCTGAGTATAAAGCCGTCTAGACAAATTCAATGGTCCCAGCCAAGACGTTGCAGAGAATGCGGGAGGGTATTGACAAATTCAGTGAAAACTGATATCCGGTCTAACTCTTCCTTACTAACCTGCGCGTTCTTGCCAGAAGTCTGGGGAAGGACCGGCTTACCACTTTCCTTATCCAGTAATATACCAGCTTTGTCCAGGACAGTCTCTTCAACAAATATTGGTGCTCCCACCCTTACCGCTAACGCCAGCGCATCGCTGGGACGAGAGTCTATTTCCACCTGTTTGCCATCGATTTCAAGGATTGCCTTGGCGAAAAAGGTGTCATTCTTCAGGTCGTTGACAATGATGGAGTGTACCGACGCTCCCAGGCTATTGATAACCGAATTCAACAGGTCATGAGTCAGGGGGCGGGGTACAGCGACGTCTGTGAGTTTCACAGGATCAACCCGGATTGGTAAATATCGCTGGCTCATCTTCTCTTTCAAGATAACCGTTCGCTGGATTTCCATTCGAAACAGCCTGCCATCCGAGACAACAGATGAAGGACTGGCCCGTATGCTATCAAAAATCATCTCGATTCTCAATTTCTTACCCCTAAAGGCGTCCGCTCAAGCTCTATTTATAGTTCCATATATGGTATTTACACAAAGCAATAATAAACTCCACTATACCCAATATAATAAGACCTAAGCCAATCCAAGGCAGACGCTCAGGATGCTTGTAGTTCACTACAAGTCCACCTCCTGCAATAACGAGGTCAATAGCAAGTATTATTATTGTGATTCCATCTGATCTTTTACCTGACTTTGTAATTGCATCCATGATCTCTTGGTTTGTTGGTTCTTTTCTATCATTAACCATGCCATTTACTCCTTTCTTTCGATTATCAACTACCCAACTCTACTCCAGACATCCCATGCTTTCAACCTCCACCTTCCCTTTCTAAGAGCCTTGCACAAAAACCCCTCTTTTTCGCTTACTTATTGTGCAACTGTTATTTCTGCTCAATAAGTTAAAAATTCAAATATCCTGACTATTCATGCACTTTCACACTGAAAATATGGCTGACATCTTTATATAGATAGGCATCATATTCTTCTCTTGTAACTGGAAAACCTACTGACTTTGATGTGGATACGTTAATCTCTGGTTGATTCCACTCTATTGTTGTTTTTGATCTAAATTTCCCCTTCTCATACAAATCAACTTCGTAGACTTTATTTGCTAATGCGGAGTCACGTGGTTTTATATCTACAACAAGAAGAGTGTGTCCAGCAAAGTCAGTGCCAATCTGCATACCCAACGGCCCGACATCAGCAACCGTCTTTTGTGATACCTGAGTTTGAGTTTGTGTTACCTTCTTTAAATCCCAATCATAGACTGCCACTGTATCACCAATAATTAGTTTTCCGTAAGAGAATGGCTCTTGACCCTGATAGCATAATTGCATATCACCCACATTCGTATTGTCGTCTCCGAGCATATCAAATGAAAATATCATATTACCAGATTGTCCTTGCTGGACTGACACTGGTGGAGAACTAAGTGCTCTCCCTGCCCACATTTTGCCCTTGAACAGAATTAACCAATCTTCACCCCAGTTTACGCCTTTTGGCAAAGGTATTGATTTATCCGGCATAGAAGTAATTGGCTTTTGATATTCCTTATTCTTGACTGAAACCTCTACTATCCACCATACGTGGTCACTCCCCACTAGGTGACCTTCTTTACCCTCTACCATAATCTTTTTGGCTATCGTGACATGTCCAATAATATCTGCCGGGTATGATGAAGATGGTGGAGTAAGTTTAGAAGATAACCCTGCACAGCCTGTAATCAATCCACTAATCATTACCAAGAGTAGAGCAATCTGAATAGCGTTAGAGCATCTCTTTATCATCGTATTTGTACTATAAGACCAAGAAATATATATGTCAATAAAATATTCATGGGGCGTCTAAGAGGGGTGCAGACCCCTCTTTTTTCTAATTCCCCCTCTCCAAACAATTTAAACCCGGCTATTATACAATGTTGAGTTTGGAGAGGGGGCAAGGGGGTGAGGTTCTCCAGCCAGCTTGGAATTGCTATTGAAGCCAGGAATTCTTACAATAGTATTATCAGGAAATCAACGGAGGAAAAATCCCTTGCACCAAAAAACTACCCTGGCTAACGGACTGCGCCTGGTCACTGAACGCATGCCCCATACGCGCTCGGTGGCCATAAGTTTCTTCATCGGCACCGGCTCGCGGTACGAGACGGACAAGCAGGCGGGCATCTCGCACTTTATTGAGCACATGTGTTTTAAAGGCACCCGAAAGCGCCCGACGTCCGTGGATGTCTGCACGGTCATCGAGGGGGTGGGGGGAATGCTGAACGCCGGCACCGATAAAGAGCTCACCATCTACTGGTGCAAGGTGGCCAGTCCCCACTTCGATAGCGCCTTGGACGTGATGGTGGATATTTTGACCGGCTCTTTGTTCGAACCGGCCGAGATTGAAAAAGAGCGCCAGGTCATTATCGAAGAGATTAACATGTCCCTGGACTCCCCTGCGCAGCGGGTCTCCATGCTCATCGATGAGCTGATGTGGCCCGGCCATCCCCTGGGGGGGGATATCGCTGGCAGCAAGGAATCGGTAACGGGCCTCTCCCGAGAAATGATGCTCGATTACATGGCCGCGCAATACCGGCCGGACAACGCCGTGCTGGCCATCGCCGGTGATATACAGCACGATGAAATGGTGGAGGCGGTCAACCGCGCGGTCTCGGAATGGCGCGGCATCAAGCCCCTCTCGCGGTACACCCCTTACCACGCTAAAATAAAGCGCCGCGTGCTCATTGAGAAACGCGACACCGAACAGACCCAGCTCTGCCTGGCGCTGCCCGGCCTGTCCAGTGTCCACCCCGACCGCTTTAAACTGGACCTCCTCAATGTCATCCTGGGCGAGGGCATGAGCAGCCGGCTGTTCACGGAGATACGCGATAAACTGGGGCTGGCCTACAGTATCCAGAGCTACGCCGAGCATTTCCTGGACACCGGCGCGATGACTATCTCGGCGGGGGTGGACGATAAAAACCTGGCAGTCGCAATAACCGCAATCCTGGCGGAGCTGGCGCGGCTCAAAAAACCTATCCCCGAGGCGGAGCTTACCAAAGCCGAGGAGCTCTTCAAAGGCCGCATTTTACTGCGCATGGAAGACAGCCGCAGCGTTTCCGGATGGCTGGGCGGCCAGGAAATTCTCAATGGAAAAATTCTCACCGTGGACGAGGTCATCAACCGGGTTGAAGCGATTACCGCCGCGGAGCTGCAGAAACTGGCGGTAGAGCTAATCGTCCCGGAGCAAATACGCCTGGCGCTGGTCGGCCCGATATCCCCCGAAGCGCCGCTGGAAAATTTACTCAAGATTTAGAATAGTAAACGCAGTCCTTGCCGATGCATTCCCGGTTGCGCTTGACGTACCGGCACTTAACCTTCCCGCCCCGGGTAAGCTTGATGTCCAGCCTTGTTTTCAGGAACTCCACGGCGGCATCGAGCGCATTACGGCTGGCCCTCTTGCAGCAGCGCGCCCCGCCATCCACCATTTTTCCCAGGGCGAAGGCTGTCGCCTCGTTGGCCAGCGACCGTGTTTTGCCGGTAAGCGGCGTCGCCCCGGTCAGGACGCTGACGGCAATGCCGGTGCCTATTGCCGCGCCGCAGGCCCCGTAAGAGCCGCACCAGCCGCCGGGCACTTTCGAGCCTCTCTCAATCGCCTTTTCCACGGCGCCTTCCGGGACAGGGTAGCCGGCATTTTTCACCGCCGCGATGATAATCGCCGGCACCATGGCGTGGTGCTCCGGCCCATGCATCGGCACCGAGGGATGGGCCATAACTTTCTCAAGTATTTCCGCCGGACTGACGCTGTCCGTCGATTTCAGCACATCCCGCAGAATGTCCACCGCGGCGCGCCCGTGGCAGGCATCGCAGACATAGTGGCCTTCCGGGCAGTAGATAAGGGCTTTGAACTCTTTACCGCAGAACGCGCAAGACCTTTTGACCTCTTCAGTTCCGTAAACGAGCGGCTTACCGCAGACACCGCAGTTTTCCTTAGATTCCATGCTGACTCCTTAGAAGAACGGCATTCTAATTTAAGTATAGTGTGAGATAATGTTTACGGTCAATCGGGGTATTGAGTATGTAGATTGGACCCTACCCGGATTTACCTGTTATTTCACCGTTACACAGGGTGATTTGGCGATGACGGACTCATTTAGCTCCAGTCCCAGCCCGGGGAGGTCGGGAATAGCGTACTGGCCGTTCTTCGGCTGGTAATCAGGTATACATATTTCGCGATTGCCCGGTTTTATGGCATTAACATGGTGTTCATGTATCTGGAAGTTGGGAATCACCGCCTCCAGTTGTAAAGCCGCGGCCGTGGAAACAGGGCTGCCGCACACGTGCATCTGGACAGTCATATCATAAACATGAGCGTAATCACAGACCTTCTTACCTTCGGTCAGGCCGCCGACAAGGCAAATGTCCGGCTGAATCAGGTCCAGTAATTGTTTTTCAAAATACTGGCGATAACCCCAGCGGGTATAAAGACGTTCCCCGGCCGCCATCGGGATTTTAATATTACGCGTGATTTTTTCCTGCAAGCCGACATTCATGTAATGCACCCCTTCTTCAAAGAACATGCAATTGAATTCTTCTAGAGCGCGACCGAGCTGGATGGCGCTGGTGGCGCTCGGCGCTGAATGTAATTCGATAAGGATATCCACGTCTTCCCCGACCGCCTCTCGTATGGCTTTAATTCTCTCGTAGACCATTTTGACAGTTGTGTTCTTTAAGATTTTATTCAGGTCGGCGGTCCTCTGACCGTTTTCATTAAAAGTGGTGGGGTCGACCTTTACCGCATCATAACCTTCGGCGACCGCAATTTTGGCAGCTTCGGCATACTCTTGGGGCCTGATTAAGCGTAAAAACTTATTTTCATCCCAGCCGAATTGAATCTGGCTGGCATATGTCCTTAGGCTATCGTTGGTCTTGCCACCCATAAGCTGATACACGGGCGTGCGCATTGCCTTGCCCTTGATATCCCAGCAAGCAATGTCTATGGCGCTCATACCGCCGAATACCACCGGGCCGCCGCCCTGCGCCCAGAAAGTATTGCGGAACATCGTATCCCACAGTTTTTCGGTTTTCATCGGGTCGGCCCCGAGGAGGAAGCTTTCGGCCAGATTTTTCACATAACCAGCGCCTCCGGTGTGGCCGGTGCCGTAAGCCAGGCCCACCTCTCCCAGGCCGCTGATGCTTTCATCGGTGTTGACGCGGATAATAACCGGATGGTGCCAGGGCATAGAGGCGACATTGGTATCCCAGATTTCTACACTGGTAACTTTCATCTTTGTTAGTGCCCTCCTTAAGAGATTTACTCCGTACGTGTCTACGGCACCCGAATATTTAGTTAACTCAAGTATAAAGTGAAAGACCCGCATGGTCAATCACGGCTGATGCACCGCTTGAGTTTTTTGCCGTTCCTTTCGCCTCTATGATAGACTACAAGCAGAAAGTAGTCCTATGAAAATACTCGTGACCAACGATGACGGCGTACACGCTGAAGGCCTCTGGGCGCTCGTCAGCGAGCTTGCCAAAAGCGCGCAGGTGACCGTGGTTGCCCCGGACGGCGAAAGGAGCGCCATCGGTACAGCGGTGACCCTCTTTCAGCCGCTGCACGCGGTCGAAACGCAGTCGCCGGTGGCGGCGGTAAGAACCTGGGCTGTCGACGGCTCGCCTTCCGACTGCGTTATCCTGGGGCTGGGCAAATTGATTCAGGATAAGGTTGACATGGTTGTCTCGGGCATTAATCCTAACCTGAACCTGGGCGAAGACGTGCATATTTCGGGGACTGTCGGGGCCGCTTTGCAGGGGTACTTCCGCGGGCTGCCCGCTCTCGCTATCTCGGCTCCGCCTGAAAGCCGCACCGGCCTGGAATCTGCCGCTCGCGTAGCCGCTTTGCTGGCGGCCAGGATGGCCGGGCCTACCCCCCACAAGATATTCCTCAATGTCAACGTGCCGGATGGGCCTCTATCCGGCGTAGCCGGGGTAAAGATTACGCGCCTGGCGCGTTCCAGCCATATCAACACTGTCGAAGAAGGAGATGATGGCCAACGGAAGCAATACCGGCTGGTGCGCGCGAGGCTGACCAACACCGGCGACAACACGGATATCCAGGCCATCGAGCAAGGTTATATCTCCATGACGGCTCTATACACGAGTTTTCTGGACAAGCCGCCGCAGCGCCTGCTCTACCGGCTGTGCAGTGAGCTCGACCATGAGTTAATAAAAAACAGGAAATCAGGGTAGCTATGCAGCACCACATCGGGACCGACATCATCGAGATAGAGCGAATCCGGCAGGCTATCGAACGCTTTGGCGACCTTTTCCTCAATCGCGTCTACACCCGGGATGAGCTAACAATCTACGGACACCACGCTCACTCCCTGGCCGCTAGCTTCACCGGCAAAGAGGCGGTCATGAAAGTGCTGGGCACCGGCAACCGCGGCGTCGCCTGGCGGGAGATTGAAATCCTTTATCGCGACAGCGGCAAGCCGTATATCAGGTTGAGCGGCCGCGCCGTGAATGAGGCGAAAAAACTCGGGATAAAAGAAATCGACATTAGCCTGTCGCACTCGCGGGAGGACGCCATCGCTGTGGCTATCGGGACGACCTAGCTCTCCCACACCGTTTCCCCGCCGATAATCGTCATCTCCACCTTGATTTCTTTTATTTCTTCGGGCGGGACCCGGGTGGGGTCTTTATTCAGGACAACGATATCCGCCAGCTTGCCGGGGGTAATTGAGCCCTTTATCCCTTCCTCGAATGATGCGTAAGCGCTGTTGACTGTGTACAGCGCCAGAGCCTGATGCGGAGAAATACGTTCCTCCGGCAGCAGCGCCTGCCCGGTTGCCGCTTTGCGGGTGACGGCGGCGTAGATACCCAAAAGCGGATTGCACGGGGACACCGGCGTGTCCGAGCTGCCTGCCACGACTACACCGCTTTCCAGAGGCGCTTTAATGCGGTAAAGCCACTGGAGACGGGCTTTGTCGACCGTCGCCAGGTAACGCTCGCCGCTATAGTAGATGGTGGGGGGCTGGGTAACGATGACCGCCCCAAGTTTAGGCAGTCTCTCCAGCAGATAAGGAGGACATTCCGCGCAGTGCTCGATACGGTGGCGCCGCCCGGCCACGGGAAGATATTTATCGGCGTTTTCCAGGGCGCCGATGGCGGCGGCCACCGTGTTTTCCGCGATGGCATGGAAAGCCAGTTGAAAACCGGCGCGGTGGCAGTCGAGAACGATAGAATTTAACTCATCCTGAACGGGTTGCGCCTCCAGCAGGAATTTCACCGCCCCCAGCCGGAGCCGGTTATCCCCGGAACCGGTGCGCATACCGGCCGCCTGGAACTGGCAGTGCGTTTCTGGGCCGGTCATCATAGTTATGCGGCTTTTAAGCTTGCCGCCCTCCCTGAAATTCTTGACCGTCTGCCAGCGGGACAGGTCGTTTTTATAGGTCGCCTCCTGGAAAGAGGTTATCCCGAATGATAGAAATTGCTGATTGGCGAGCCTGACGCCTTCCTCGAACTCGTCGGCGGAGAAAGGCGGTACCACCTTATCCCGGATATACCCAAGCATTTCAATGAGTATGCCGTTCGGCCCGCCGGTGGCCAGGTCGCGCTCGATGCGGGAACCGGGCGGCTCGGGTGTAGCGCTGTTAATACCGGCCAGCGAAAGCGCCAAGCTGTTGAGCACGCAGGCGTGCAGGGAGCGGTGGCTGATAATCACCGGGTGGTCGGGGGCAGCTTCGTCGAGGTCCCAGCGCGTGGGGCAGCGCTTTTCCGCCAGGTAAAACTCGTTGTAGTCGGTGCCGCGCAGCCACGTGCCGGGCGGAGTGACAGCGGCCTTGCGGCGGATGGCCTCTTTAATATCGGCGATGGAACGGACAGCGGCGGGACTCAAGTCGATACTCAAGAGCTTATTCACCAGCGAGAAGAAGTGGAGGTGGGCGTCATTGAAGCCGGGCACCACCGTCTTGCCCCGGCAATCGATTATCCTGGTCTTTTTACCTGAAACGGCTTCGAGCGCGCCGTTACCGGCCGCCAGCGCTATTTTATCGCCGGAGATGGCCACCAGCTCCGCGCGAGGTTGGACGGCGTCCATGGTGATGACGTTGGC
>JBEKDL010000072.1:0-17178 GCA_050014355.1 Dehalococcoidales bacterium
AAAGAAGGCAAACTAAAACCAAAGCATAAGATAAATCTAAAAGTGACCTACCATGACCCCTGTCTGCTGGGGCGGCTTTCGGAAAAATACGTGCCCTGGAACGGAAAAATCGAAGCCTACGGCCTGCATGTGCCGCCCAAGCCGTGGCGGCGCGGCACTTACGGCGTTTACGAGGCCCCGAGGGAGGTACTTAAAGCGATTACCGGTATAAAGCTGGTGGAGATGGCCAGAAACGCGGAAAACGCTTTCTGCTGCGGGGCTGGCGGGGGTGTGCCCGCCGCCTTCCCGGACTTCGCGCGGTGGGTGGCTAACGAGAGACTGAACGAGGTAAAGTCCACGGGCGCGGAGGCACTCGTGTCCTGCTGTCCCTTCTGCCAGGACAGTTTTACCAGGGCCGCCGCTGTCAATCACAATAAATTACAATATTTCGACCTCACCGCGCTGGTGGTGAAAGCGCTCTAGCTTGAAGCTAAGGAGATACCTGCGATGAGCTTGCCGGCAAATATCTACAAAATGCTCGAGGACATCGTCGGGCTGGAAAATATCAGCGATAGGGAGTATATTTTAGCCGCCTACCGGCACCCGGGGCCCGGCGCGGGCGGAAGGGAAAGGTCGCCCGGTCCCGCCGCCGTGGTTTTACCATCCAGCACGGAACAGGTGCAGGCCATTGTTAAAGCCTGCAATAAGAATAATATCAAGTACGCGGCGATTGTCTCGCTATTCAGCGTCGGGCGCATTGTCCAGCCCGGCATGGTGTTTCTCAATCTGGAAAAGATGAACAAGATAATTGAAATTAACGAGGCCGACCGCTATGCCGTCATCGAGCCGGGCGTCAGGCACGTGCAGCTCAAGCCGGAACTGATGAAACGCGGCCTGAACTACCCTACCGCCTCGGTGGGGCCGGGGGCCTCCGTGCTGGCCAACTTCATTACCTCCGGCGACCACCACATGCAGCATGGCGCCTCGCGCGTTAACCGCTATCTTATGGCCACGGAATGGGTCATGCCGGACGGTGAGCTCCTCCGCATCGGCTCCATCGGCAACGGCGCCGGGTGGTTCTGCCCTGACGGCCCGGGGCCTAGCCTGCGCGGTCTCATCAAGGGGTGGAACGGGTGGGGCGGGGGTTTCGGCATCGTGACCAAGATTGCCATCGGCCTGGATATCTGGAAGGGCCCGCCGGTCATGCCGGGCGAAGGCCACAGCCCGAATTTTACGGTACGCCTGCCGCCGGACAGGCACAAAGTCCACATCTTTAAATTCCCCACCCCGGAAAAGCTGCGCGATGCCATGCTCGAGATGGGAAAGGCGGAAATCGGCAACGCCGTGCTGAAATACTTCTACGCGACAGAAGCGGCCCTGACCACTACCTCCGCCAATGCGTTCTTCGAGCTATGGAACAGCGGCCTCTACCAGCGGGAGCTGCCCCTGGCGCTGTGGGTCTACCTGGCTACCGCCAGCCCGGAAGAAATGGCCTATGAAGAGCGCGTCATGCGGGACATCGTTCAAGAATACGACGGAGAGCCGGTGGAGGAATCGATACGCCAGAAATACGACGATAACATCGACCACATGTTTATCATCGTGAGCTTTTTACAGCGCGTGCTGCGGCTCGGGGGCGGTTGGGCCGGCGTTAAGTTAGGCGGCGATTCTGTCAGCCACATGTTCGAAGTCGCCCGTGCGATTCCGGAATTCCTTAATGAGTTCATCGAGAAGAAGATGATTATCAACGCCCCTTACAACTGGCAGATTATTCCGATGGAATACGGGCATCTGGCGCATATCGAGATGCTGTGCTTTTACGATGTGACCCAGCCCGGTCATCCTGACGTCATGATGCCGTTAATGCGGCGTTCCGCGGAGACCGATATCAAGCATGGCTTCCATGCATCAACGCCGATGGCTAACGCTACCCTCGGCCCGCTTTACAGCAATTTCCATCTCTGGGTAGATAAGATTAAAAAGGCCTTCGCACCCGTGGTTTAATCGTAGCCCAAGGTAAAAAAGATAGCGCATCAGGAGGTACCGTGGAATTAAAAGAAATGGAAACCAGGATAAAAGAACTGGAAAACCAGGTGGTGAAGCTGAAAGACCTGGAAGATATCAACCGGCTGCAAAAATCATACGGTTATTATATGGAGCACTGGATGTATGAGGATATTATCGACCTGTTTTCAGATAGTCCCGATACTGTCCTGAATCTCATGGCTGGCATCTTCCTGGGGAAAGAAGGAGTGAGAAAGTATTTCGGGGGTATGACTGAAATGACCCAGAGCCCGGAGTTTCTGCACCAGATAATGCAGCTTTCGGGTATAGTCGATATCGCTGACAACGGCAAGAGCGCCAAGGGACGCTGGTACGGGTTCGGGCCGGTGGCGCTCCCCATAGGTAAAGGCGTCTACCAGTTTTTTGCTGACGGAACATACATCGCTGATTATATTAAAGAAGACGGCGTATGGAAAATACTGAAGCTGATGTGGAACCCTCTGTATACCGCGCCGCCGGAGAAGGGCTGGGTAAAGCCAGAAAGGATTGCCACTATTGAAAAAGGAACTCTTCGTACGTTAGGGAATATTCAGGCTGACAAACCCAGAGATATTGATCCGCAGTACCCTTCCGGGTACATCGTGCCGTTCCACTATAGACACCCGGTGACGGGAAAGCCAAGCACCGAGGTCAAACGCAACGCCGCCTGGAAAAAGAAATAGCTACCCGGACTTTAAAAGCTGGTGGAACGAAAGAGCTTTTTTAATGGCGTCGATTAGTTCTCTCGCCGTGACAGGCTTGTTCAGGAAGTCCGCGGCGCCGTGTTCAAAAGCTTCGTTTATCTCCAGCAGCCCTTGAGTAGTGGCGCCTTTCTTCTCATCGACATTGCCTTTGACGCTAAGGAATATCACCGGTAAGCCGCAGGTTTCCGGGCTGCCCTGAAGCTTGCGGCAGACTTCGTAGCCGTTCATTTCAGGCATCACGATATCCAGCACGATAATATCCGGCAGATTTTCCTGCGCTTTCTTCAGTCCATCGGCACCGTCAGAGGCTGTGATGACATCGAAGCCCTCTTTTTGCAGGACTCGTTGCGCAATCAGCAGCAGCGATTTCTCATCATCAACAACGAGGACCAGAGGTTTAGGTCTCATCGGCCACCTCCTTTTGCACCGAGCTCAACCCGAGCGTAGAAGTCTTTAAAGCGCTCCAGTTCCGTGCATATTTCATCGAATATCGTCTGGGCGGCGGCCATATCGCCGTTTAAAGCCGCAGTCTCAAGGCGCGCAGCGGCGGCCGCGATAGTTTTTCCGCCCATTGCGGCCGAGGCGCCTTTCATGCCGTGGGCTTCGGCTTTCACCGCCTTGCCGTCCTGCCGTTGGATGCCTTCCCGAATATTTTTCAGCAGCTTCGGCGAATCTTCACTCAGGAAGACCTCGAGCACCTCTTTCAGGATGTCTTTGTCACCCCCGACGGTACGCAGCGCCGCATCAATATCCACTACCGGCTGCTCGGCCGATTTCAGCTGTAAAGGCATCAAGCCCTTGATAGCATTATACAGGTTTTCCGGGCTTACCGGCTTGGTGAGATATCCGTCCATGCCGGCTTCGAGGCATTTATCGCGGTCTTGTTTCATGGCGTAGGCGGTCATGGCGACAATCGGCAGGTGGCGGCGCGTTTCCCGCTCTTTCTGCCGAATAACACGTGTAGCTTCCAGGCCATTCATCTCCGGCATTTCAAAATCCATTAAAACCAGGTCAAAGTCGCCCTGCTGGGCCATTCTGGTCGCCTCCACGCCGTTACCGGCTATCTGCACCGTGCAACCCATCTTTTCGAGCGTCTTCCGGGCGATAATTTGGGAAGTGGGGTTGTCCTCGGCCACCAGTATCCGCAGCTTGAGCTGCGGTATTTCCGATGACGTTACCTTCACTGGCTCTTTGTCCTCCCCGTGGCTGGCGCCAAGGACGCTGATTACGGCATTCTGAAGTTCGTGCTTTTGTATCGGCTTCACCAGGTGCACGGCAATACCGGCTTCCTGGCAGCGGGAAAAATCATCGCTGATGTTATCGCAGGGGAGCATCATGATGATACGTTTTGTCAAAGCAGGGTCCTCTCCCATCTTTCTGGCTACGATAAGACCGTTCGAGGGGGTCATCGCCATGTCCATTAAAATAACTGGCAGGAGGTTTGAGCTGTCCTTGATTTTCTGCAGTTGCTGGAAGGCAGTTACCTCATCTTCAGCCCCGGCGGCAACAAGCCCCCAGCTATTCAATATTTCGGTCAACATGAGCCGGCTGGTAGCGTTATCATCAACGACCAGCGCCAGGGTCCCCTTAAAGCTTTCCAGCACCGGCGGTACCGGCGCCGATGACGCTCGTGAAGTACTCTTTTTAAACCCGGCGGTGAAGTGGAAGGAGCTTCCTTTTCCCGGCTCGCTTTCCAGCCAGATACGCCCCTGCATCATTTTCACCAGCTGCCGGCAAATAGCCAGCCCGAGGCCGGTGCCCCCGTATTTAGAGCCGTTGCCCTGCACGAACGGGTTAAACAGGATGTCCTGTTTTTCCCTGGGAATGCCAATGCCCGTATCTCGCACGATAAAATGCAGCTCGATCTGGTCGTCAGTCATGGTTTCCACCGAAATACTGGCTGAAACCTCACCCCGCCCGGTAAATTTGACTCCGTTACCGAGCAGGTTAACCAGCGTCTGCCGCAAACGATTGGCATCACCTACCAGGACCGGTGGTACGTCAGGCGCGATATGGCAGGTAAGCTCGAGACCTTTTTTGTGAGCGGCCAGGGCCATCGGCTGCAACGCCTCCTCGACCGTAGCCTGGAGGTCAAAGTCCATTGCTTCAAGGACCAGCTGGCCGGCTTCAATCTTGGAAAAGTCGAGGATATCCGTGATAATACTCAACAGCGACTCTGCTGAAGCCCGCGCCATGTTGCCGTACTGGCGCTGCTCCTCCTTGAGATTGGTATCAAGCAGCAGGTTGAGCGTACCTATTACGCCGTGAATAGGCGTGCGTATCTCATGGCTCATGCGGGCCAGGAAATCGCCCTTGGTCCGGTTAGCGCCCTCGGCGGCATCCCTGGCTTTAACCAGCTCCAGCGCGATACGTTTTCTCTCATCAAGTTCTTCTTCTAGCTTCTGGTTTACCATGCTTAATTCCGATGTTCTCTTTCCCACGAGCTCTTCCAGGTGACTGCGGTAGGCGGTCAATTCCTGCTCCATATGCTTGCGTTCGGATATATCGGAAGCGGTCATCACATATCCGTACTGTTTTCCGTCTTTTTCTATGGCACGCACGGTCATATCAACCCATACTTTGCTCTGCGGGGTGTTATAAAGCAACTCGTCCCGGTTGAATCCCTTTTCTTTAAGTTTTTGAGTCAATTCTTCGCTTTGACCGCGATACATTTCAATCGGTTTAATGACACTATGCAATTCTTTACCTATGGCCTCGGATGCCTTGATACCGAAAAGCTGTTCACTGATAGTGTTCCAGTAGGTGATTTTGTTTTCGGTATCCAGTGCGATGACGCTTTCATGGATGGACTTAAAAGCGGCGTCCGAAAAACGCAGAGTCTCTTCGGCCTTTTTGCGCTCGGTAATATCGGTTATCACCACGATGCGGCACGGTTCACCCCGGATAGTTATCACTTCAGCCGAGGCAAGGCCGATGCGTATCTCACCGGATTTCATCCGGGAGCTGAATTCCTGGTTGAAAACTCTGCCAACTTGCTGGAGCGTATCTACCCATTGTTTCAGCTCGTCCGGTTTCACCCAGAGATTCAGTTCCGCAGAGCTGTGGCCAATGACCTCTTCGCGGGCATAGCCGGTAAAGCGCATGAAACTCTCGTTAGCCTCGACAAAGAGGCCATCTTTTAGCGAAGTGATACAGATAGCGTTAGCGCTGAAATCGAAGGCTTTAGAGAACCTTTCTTCCGAATCCTTCAGGGACTGTTCCGCCCTCTTGCGCTCGGTGATATCCGTTATTACGACGATACGGCACGGCTTCCCCTTGATATTGATTATATCAGCCGAACCAAGACCGGTGCGTATTTCCCCGGATTTATGGCGGGAATGGAACTCAATGTTTCTGAATTTTCCTTCTTTATTGAGGATAGCCTGCAATTTTTTAAACTCGTCATCAATCACCCACAGTTTGAGCTCCGCGGCGGTGTGGCCGATGACCTCTTCGCGGGTATAGCCGGTAAAACGCGTATAACTATCATTAATTTCGACGAAGTTATTATCTTCCAGCGAACTGATGCAGATGGCATTGGCACTGACATTGAAAGCCTTGGAGAATTTCTCCTCGGAGTCTTTCATAGCTTCCTGTACTCGCCTGCGCCCGGACATATCACGGAAAACCCCTTGAATGAATGTTTTATCTTCTATTTTAGTAACTCTCGCGGTGACATTGGCCGGTATGCGGGTACCATCGGCGCGCTGGATAATCATATCATCCGAATCGACCACGCCCTTTTCGACGTGTTCACGGAAGATCTGTTTATAAGTCTCTGCCATTTCCGGTGGATGCAATATCGTCATATGCCTTCCGACAATTTTATCCTTCGGCAAGCCTATCATTTTACATCCCGCCGGGTTAATATCGACCAGTATACCGGTATCCGCATCGGCGAGAATCACGGCATCTTTAGCATTCTCGAAGAGATTGTGGAACTTCTCTTCTGACTCCTTTATCGATTTTTCTGCCCGTTTACGCTCGGTGATATCTTCTCCCGAACTTAGATGGCCGGTAACATTGCCCGCTTTATCAGTTAATATGGTATTATGCCAGGCAATTATCCGTTCTTCCCCTCCCTTGGTCACGATTGGGTTTTCATGATATTCTCCTGAAGCAGTATTCCCTGATAGAATTTCCCGGGAAATACTCTTAAGCTCCGCAGCTATTCTTTGAGGAACAAAGTTTTCAAACCAGTTTTTGCCGATAATTTCATCCGGCCGATATCCAAGGACTTCACAGCCCTTCCGGTTTATTAAAACAACATTTCCCTGGGTATCAATTGATAAAAAGATGACTGCAGCGATATCAAGGTACTGCTGCGCTCTGTCTCTTTCACTCTTCCACGATTCTTCGGCGCGCTTGCGCTCGGAGATGTCCAGCGTCATGGCGAGCAGACAATCTTCTCCGTCTATGTTGATGTTCTCGGCGGAAAGTAGCACCGGGTGCACTTCCCCTGACTTGACACGGAGATAGTATTCTTCGTTAGCAATTCGGCCTTTATCCCGCAGCGTCTTCAGCAGACGTTCCCGGTCCTTCGGGTTGACCCAGATATTCATTTCAGATACCTTGTGGCCGAGAACTTCATCGCGCTGGTAGCCCGTAAAATGACAGTAGCTATCGTTTATCTCGATGATAACCCCGTCTTTCAGCCTTGTGACAGAGAAGGCCACCGGGCTAGATGAAAAGATTCTGGCGAACTTCTCTTCGGTTCCAAGCAACGCCTTTTTAACCGGCTCATTCCCGCTAACAACTACTGCGTCCGTGGTGAGTGGCTTGACGTGTTCTCCGTCTTTTCTATCGGTTTTGTTAAGGCGAGTCACCTGACCGGGCAGATTCCGTGTTTCCAGACTTGTCCTCTCTATCAAAACCGGGGTACTGCTGGAGGAATCAAAAAAATAGGATACGTCTTCCGTCTTAAATCTGACATTGCCCCTGGCGCCGAGACGATAGGACTTCAACTGCCCCAGTTTGGCCCACTTCCTGATTGTGGTTGGATGAACATGCAGGGCGTAAGCTACCTCATCCACCGTCAGCATCCGGTTCAAGGGATTATTGTCGCCTTTCTTAAATTGCATCGAGGCTCCTTTTTACGCCGCGTTGTCTCTTACCTATACTTATTTAAATATAAAACCTGTACCTCTTTATAGCGTGGGTGCTGCCACCTGAATATCCATAAGGTTATCTTGGAAATAAGCGGCATCGATATTAATACATGCGGAAGATGCTCTAAATCTGGAAGCGCTTGAAATACCGTTAGCGATGTTATCAAATTGTATGCAGGCGTGTATTTTGGTGAGTAATCTTGAATTTTACGCCAGATATCCCGGACTATACTTGTTCATATGAAAATATATTATTTCTATGTCCGCAGACCGGGAAGGCACGGAGAGGGGAGCAGGTTTGGTAAGCATGCGTATGCGGGCGTATGCTTTGATAAGTGCTGTTATCGGTAATTTAATTTCAGCTGCGGCTATATTCTTCTTTTAGGAAACCGGTGATTCTGGTAAGCTATGGCGAGCTATTGGTAAAAATCGCTTAGCCAGATGTTCCCTGTTTCATTTCTTTCAGCCGGGCATTTTTCTCATCCTCGGAGGTCGGACGGCCGGTGACAGGGTGTTTATAATGGAAGGGGAAAATATATCCGGTGACATAGCGCATGTCTTCTCTGTCGATAGGGACATCGGGGGCCGGGCCGCGCCATTGCCCGGCGAGATACGGCCGGTTTACATCTTCCGGCATACGCCATTCCCCGGGCATGCTCACAGCATAAGGTATTACCCATTTGACTTTCAGTATTTTCCAGACGCCGTCCTCTTTGATATACCTGTTCTCGTAGATGCCGGTGACGAACGAGCGCCTCATGCCTTCTGGCAAGGGGAAAAAAATACCGCCGAAAGCGTACCAGCGCCCGCTGGCGGTCTTTCCATCCGGGTCGATATCCACGACGCCGGCAAGCTGCATGACCTGGTGCGAAAAGGTCAGCGGCGCTTTCTGCCTGAACGCGAAGTATTTCTTCACGCCTTCCTTGCCGAGCCACTGGCCTTCAAGCCAGTTCAAGACGACATCCGGGCTATCGGAAAAACAGTCTACTATCTCCTGGTACATCATGTGTTCCACATTTTGCAGCTTCTTAATCGCCTCGATGTCTTTCAAAGTCATCAGCTCTTTTTCTTGAGCTTTGACCCGGTTTTCCAGAAGTTCCAGCCGACCTTCAAGTTCTATGATATTCATGACAATTTCCTCTTTTACGACTAATTAATCCCGCTGGATAATCGTCCGGTTGGGGAAACGGGCAGCGGGGTCGAACCCCCAGCCCTCTTTAAGCGTACCGGCGCCGAGCATGATAGCCATCTCGATATGCGGCTTACGAAAATTGTGCCAGATTAGCGGGCCATGCATCATGCCCTTGGGAATAAAAACAGCGAAACTTTTATCGAATTTAAGGGGGTCGCCGCCGATGCCGAAGGTCATGTCCGCGCCGAGGTCTTCCGGGTCCTTCGGGTCGCCGCCGATATGCATCACTATTTCATCGAAATTATCATGCTTCATCTCGCGGATGGTATCGGTCACGGCGTATATCCAACCGAACTCAATATATACTTTAACGCCGGGTATCTGTACACCGCTCATGTAGGTCATGGTGGGACTCTGTCGCCCCTGCCCGGATAGCGCCCCCGGCGATTCCCGCAGGGGACTCCGTATCACATATTGCTCGTAGTCGAATTTTTTTGTTTTCCTGGGAGGGGTTTTCTTGGCTTCGCCGATGCCGCTCTGACCCCAGCCTTTCATGGGGTCGCCGGTGCCGAGCATCATGGCCATTTCGATATGCGGGAACTCGAACTTTTTCCAGGTAAGCGGGCCGTGCGGCACGCCGGCAGGGATATAGATGCCCGTGGTGGTGTTAAAGGTGATGGGCTGGCCACCGACATAGAACTCGATTTCCCCGCCGAGCACCTGCGGCAGCCCGGGATTGCCGCCCCAGTGCAGGACGATTTCATCGTAAGTATGGACGTGCTCGTGGATATGGGGATTGGGCCGGGGCATTTCATATATCCAGCCGAGCTCTATATAGTAGTTAGCCTCCGGCACCTGCCGGCTGCTCATAAAAGTCATCGTCGGGCTCTGGCGTCCCTGATAGCCGGAGCCGGCCTCGTAATTTGGTTTTCTTACAGCGTATTTTTCATATTTGCTTTCTACCATGTACGTTCCTCCTTCTCATCAAGGCTTGCGCCCATGATACTTGATAGTCGAGGATAGTGTCAAAGGCCTTCCAGAACATCAAGAAAGTCAGTAAAGCGCCTGATGATTCGCTACCCGGGCGCTTCCACCGTGATGGTAGTCCCTTTTTCAGGCACGGATTGCACCGTCAGCGTCCCGCCGATAAACCGGGCGCGCTCCTGCATGCCGGCCAGTCCCAGCTTGCCTTCCCTGGCCAGGTCGCCCGATTCATCAGGCGGATTAAAGCCCTTGCCGTCATCGCGGATAGTTATCCGGGTATGCTTGTCCAGGAACTCGATGATAATTTCAGCGCTGGCGGCCCCGGAATGCCGCCAGATATTTCTCATCGCTTCCTGGATGATGCGGAAGAGCGCTACCGCCACTTCCTCGGGCAGCTGGCGCTCTTTACCAATTACTTCCACTTTGGTAGCCACAGCGGAATATCGGGACATGTCCTCCACCAGCCACTGAACCGCCGGCAGCAGTCCCAACTGGTCGATGACCGCCGGGCGCAGGTCCTGGCTCAAGCGCCGCACCCCCTGCAAAATATTATCGGTCTGCTGCCAGAGCTCTTGCAGGCGGAGCCGAGCCGGCCCCGTTATGGTTTTATCGGCTGCCAGCGAATCTAACTGCCGGGACAGCACCACCAGCTCCTGGACAGTATCGTCATGCAACTCATGGGAAATTCGCTTCCTCTCATCTTCCTGCGCCCGGGCGGCCTGCCTTAGATTAAGGCGTAATTGCTGGTGCGCAACCTCCAGCTTCCGGCGGTATTCCCGTTCCCGGCGCAGCGATGCGAAACCAGCCGACATTATATTGCCTAGGAGGAACACCGCCCCTGTTTCAAGGAAAGCGTCTCTCGGATGAGCGGATATTGATATATCGCGGGGCAGCATAATGGCCAGAGCAACAAGTGAAATGATGAAGGCCCCCCGCCAGCCGAAAAGAAAACCGGCCCAGACGATGATGGCCAGGTACAATATTCTTTCAAAAGCGTGCCTGTCCAGGCCCAGGCTCAACCAGATGGAACTGATGAAAGATGGATGTTTAATCACATCGCTATAATACGATACGGATATCAAGGCTAAAAGGATTAAAATGAGCCAGAACCAGGGGCGGCGCAGAAGTTTCAACAGCCAGCTTAAGGAAAAATAGCGAGACATGCCAATGTGCCAGCCAATCTTCCCACTAAATTACTTTCAGGGTATATCCTCGAGCGTTACCCAGCCTTGTTTCAAAGCGCGCACCACGGCTTCGGTCCGGGAACTTACGTGCAGCTTATAGAAGATGTGACCCAGGTGTGCCTGGACGGTACGCAGACTAAGGTAAAGCGTTTCGGCAATCTGCTGGTTGCTAAGACCCTGGGTTGCCAGCTTGAGCACCTCTACCTCTCGTTCGCTTAAGACTTTGGGGATATCCGCTTGAGCGGGTTTACCCGAGGCCGGCACGAAGTGATTCAATACCTTGCGGGCGATTGTCGGGTGTAAAACGGATTCACCGGCGTAGACCTGCCGTACGGCTTCCACGAGTTCCCTGCCGTGCACGCTCTTGAGGAGATAGCCCGCCGCACCGGCTTCAAGGAGTGAAAAAACAAACTGGTCATCATCGTAAGCAGAAAGGACCAGCACTGCTATCGTGGGATAGAGAGATTTAATCTGTCGGGTAGCTTCAATGCCATCCAATCCCGGCATAGCAACATCGATGATGGCCACATCCGGCTTTGATTCGCCAGCCAGTTTCACAGCCTCGGCGCCATCGGAAGCCTCGGCAACCACCTCGATATCGGGCTCCTGTTCCAGAATACGCCGTGTGCCGTCACGCACCACTGCATGGTCGTCGGCGATTAAGACTCTTATTTTACCCGTTAAATAATCGTTATTCATTAACCGTTTTCTGTTTTGAACCGAGGACGCATCTTTTCACCAGGTTCATCCAGGGCGGGGAGAAGCAAGGTTGTAATCTTACCAGGGATTTTCCCTTTCTTTCAGGGTGGAGATAAGGTGATCGAGGGTAATGGCGGTCAGGGTAAGCGTCTGCATCGTACCCTTGGCGCTTAAACGGATGGCCAGCTTGGCCACCGCCTCGTTGCTGGGCGCTTCGAGAATGTTAACGAAATCAAACTGACCGAGCAGCGCGTACTGGGTTAGAATTTTTACTCCCATAAACTCAACTTCTTTGTTTATTTCTTTAAGGATTTCCGGGTCTTCCTGGAGGGCCTTTCTCCCGGCATCGGTAAGGGTGGTCAGCATAAGATAGACAGACATGGTTGCCTCCTTCCGGTGTAATATCTGGCCTTTATTATGGGGATATGAGGATACCATTTGTCAACATTATGCTATAATTGGGTGAATTTATAGAGCGAGGATTGTTGACATAATGTCTAACGCTGATAAACAATCGCCGGACATGGTAGCCAGGCTTACCGAAAAAGAAAAACAGGAGCCAATCGCATCCTTCCTTAAGATGAAGCTGCTGGAGCTGACGCCGGGCTACGCTAAAGTGACCATGAAAATTACGCCGGAGCATTTGAACTTCAACGGGATGGTCTTCGGGGGAATCGTGATGGCGCTGGCCGACCAGGCGTTCGCTTATGCCACGAACTCGCTGGTGAGCCCGAGCATCGCGACGCAGTTCAACATCCACCTGATTTCCGGCGCTAAAGTAGGCGATACGCTTACCGGTGAGTGCCGCGTCATCAAAAGCGGGCGGCGTATCGGCGTGTCCGAGATGACCGTTACCGACCAGTCCAGCAAGCTCATCGCTAAAGCGACCGGGACGACTGTGGTGACGGGGTAAGTAGAATACAAGGAAAAGGAGAGAAAAGTATGATTAATTGGGATCAAGTTTGGACTCTAGTTGTCGCTTTTGTAATTTGTCTGATCATTTATTACGTGGAGAAAATGCTTTGGGGTGCTATTAGCGGGAGAAATAGAAGACATCATTAAAGTAGGACCGCGGTAATGAGACAGCGAGGAACTGCAATAGTAATTAGACATGGTAAGGTTTTACTGGTTAGAGATAAGGGACATCATAAATTCTCATTACCTGGCGGGGGAATTCATGAAGGGGAGCCTACGGTAAGCGCAGCTGCAAGAGAACTATATGAAGAATTAGGATTACACGTTACCAATGTAAAACGACTGAGAGAATGTGATTTTAAAGGGTCACTAAGCGAACATAAAGTTTGCTTGATTGAAGCTCAGGGGGAACCCTATTTGAGAGGACATGAACTCGATGAATTTATTTGGTGGGATATGAAAAAGCCAATTCAAGTTTATTCTCACGTTTCCGTTATATTGAAAAAATTAAATAGTTGAACGTAATATACGTTTAAGCCCCAATAAAACTTCGATTTATTATTATGTCTCAAGGAAATCCGTTTGACACGCTCAACCCCCTTATGGTAATCTAGTGCGTATTCAAATGTCTATCATCGTTTTCAAGCTGGAGAAACCAAAGTTCATCTTTACCGGGCGCACCGGGGTGCGCAAGGGAGGTATGAAGGTTCACTAAAGTATTGACGGATTGTTGTTGACGATAATCGGTGATTTCGGATTACCTCCCGTTTTGGGGGGTAATTTAGTTTAAGGACCTATTTAATAGTTAAGAATAATATGGAAAAACAGGAAACTATACCGCAAATCATAAAAAGTAACTCCATAAAGTGGGGCTCGCGCGCCGCCATGTCCATGAAAATGTTCGGCATCTGGCACAATTACAGCTGGCAGGACTACTACGAGCAGGTCAAGTACTTTTCGCTGGGGATGATAAGCCTCGGGCTACAGCGCAGCGATGTTGTCTGCATCATCGGGGATAATGAGCCGCAGTGGTTCTGGGGGGAGTTCGGCGTGCAGGCGGCCGGCGGTATCGCCACCGGGATATACGTCGATTCCATACCGTCCGAGGTGAAATATATCGCCGAGCACTCCGATGCTAAATTCGCCATCGTCAATGACCAGGAGCAAACGGACAAGCTCCTCGAAATTAAGGGCGAGCTACCGCTGCTGAAAAAGGTCATTTACTGGGACCCCAAGGGCTTAAGGAACTATGACGACCCCATCCTTATCAGCTTCAACGAGGTCATGGAGCTAGGCCGGCAATATGAAAAAACGCACCCCGGCCTTTTCGAGAAGAACGTGGACGAAGGCAAAGGCGATGACATAGCCTTCATTTACTATACTTCCGGCACCACCGGTCTGCCCAAAGGCGCTTTACTCACTCATCGCTCCCTGATTACCACCGCGCGGGGCTTTATCGACCGCTACCCGATGGACGAGAACGATGACCTTATTTCCAACTTCCCGGCGGCCTGGGTGGGCGATAGCTTTTTCGCCACCATACCGCATTTGCTGACCGGCGCCCGGCTCAACTTCCCGGAGGAGACAGAGACCATCGCCGAGGACACGCGGGAGATAGGCCCGAACTTCGTTATCTACGGCCCGCGGCAGTGGGAGGGGCTGGTCAGCGAAATCCAGGTAAAGATACTGGACGCCCATCCGCTGAAGCGCCTGGCTTACCGCCTTTTCCTGCCCGTGGGGCATAAAATCGCCGATGTGAAATTCGAGGGCAAAACGCCCAATATCCTCTGGCGGTTGCTCCATGGCCTGGCCTACCTGGCCCTGTTCCGGCCGCTCAAGGACAGGCTGGGGTTGAGCAAGGTCAGGTTCGCCGTGACGGGCAGCTCGGTGTTGAGCCTGGACACTTTCCGCCTGATACACGCTATCGGCGTGGAATTGCGGCAGTGTTACGCCAGCACCGAGGCCGGTTTCATCTCTTCCCACGGCAAAGGAGACATACGCTTCGAGAGCGTAGGGCGGCCGGCGCTGGGGACATCGCTCCGCATCACCAGCACGGGCGAGCTCCTGGTCAACAGCGACTGCATGTTCACGGGCTACCATAAAAACCCGGAAAAGACCGCCGTCACGCTCGTCGATGGCTGGTGCTACACGGGCGATGCCGTTAATATCAACGAGCAGGGCCACCTGATATTCATGGACCGGCTGGAACACATGGGCCTGCTGAAATCGGGCGCGAAATACGCCCCGCAGTACATCGAGGGCCGGCTGCGGTTCAGCCCTTATATCAAGGACGCCATGGTCATCGGCGGTAAAGACAAGGAATATGTCTCCGCCATCATCAATATCGATTTTACGATGGTGGGGAAATGGGCAGAACGGCACCGCCTACCATACACCACCTTCGTCGACCTTTCCCAGAAAAACGAGGTGGCTGACCTGGTGCGGCAGGACCTCGAGCGCGTTAACGGCTATCTGCCGGAGCCTTCCCGCGTGCGGAAGTTCGTGCTGCTCCACAAAGAGTTCGACCCGGACGAAGCCGAGCTGACACGCACCCGTAAGTTGAGAAGGGAGTTCATGGAACAGCGTTACAAAGACCTTATTGATGCAATGTATGGCGGCAAAGAGGCCGTTAATGTTGAAGCGCCGGTGACCTACCGGGACGGGCGTAAAGGCATGGTCACCACCGGCATTAAGGTCAGAGGGATAGCGAAGGGGGCAGTCAACTAATGGCGGAGCTTTTGCAGTTTGTCATTACCGGCCTATCGGTGGGCATGGTCTACGCCCTGATTGCGCTGGGTTTCGTCCTTGTCTGGAAATCGAGCAGCGTGGCCAACCTGGCGCTGGGACAGATAGTGCTCCTGTCCTCATGGTTTACCTATTCGATGCTGGTGCAGGCACGGTTACCCGCCTATATCGCTTTTCCTATCGTGATTCTCTTCGCGCTGTTCCTGGGCTGGGTCATCGAACGCGTCGCGCTGCGCCCGCTCATCGCGCAGCCTATTCTTTCACTTATTGCCGTGACGCTGGGCATCGGCTATTTCATCGAAGGTGTCGTCACTTTCATCTGGCCCTGGAGCGTCGACGCTTTACCCCGTCTTTTCCCCCAGAACGTTATTCACATTGGGCCGGCGGTCGTTTCCCAGGAGTATGCCTGGGTCATCGGCATCTGCCTGGTGGTGTTTATCCTGCTGACACTATTTTTCCGCTATCACCGGATGGGCATCGCCATGCGCGCCACCGCCGATGACCAGATGGCGGTACAGGCCTGCGGCATACCGGTGACCAGGGTGTTTTCCACTTCCTGGATGTTCGCCTGCGTGGTGGCGGCCATAGGCGGCGTGCTGATATCCAGCATCGGGGGCATCACCTATGGCCTGGTGGAGACCGGACTAAAATCTTTCTCCGTGGTCATACTGGGCGGGCTCGACTCATTCGGCGGAGCGATGGTCGCCGGGCCGATTATCGGCCTGCTGGAAAACGTCGGCGGCGGGTACCTGACACCGTATCTCTGGGGAGGGGTTAAAGATATCATACCCTTCGTTATTATTATCATCGTTATGATTATTAAACCATACGGACTATTCGGAGAGGAACGCATCGAGAGGATATAGCCCAATGAGTTTACCATGCGGAATCCGCAATTATAACTATGCCGAGGATATGGCCATCGTGCGCACCGGGACGCAGTGGGTGTTATTAATCGGCTTGCTGGCGCTGCTTTTCATGGCACCGCTTTACCTCAATCACTACTGGCTTTCTGTCGGCAACATCATCGGCATCACTATCATTGCCGCGGTGGGGCTGAACATTTTGGTGGGCTTCTGCGGGCAGCTTTCCATCGGCCATGCGGGTTTTATCGCAGTTGGGGCTTATACCTCCGCGATATTGACCCACCGCTTCGGGATGCCGTTCCTGGTGGGGCTTGTGAGCGCCGGCGTCGTCGCCGGAATCGTGGGAATAATCTTCGGGCTGCCATCGGTGCGTGTCAAGGGGTTTTACCTCGCCATCACGACTATCGCGGCGCAGTTTATTATCATCTGGGTCATCAATCACTGGAACCTGACCGGCGGTTTCCAAGGAATTACCGTACCGTACGCTTCGATAGGCGGGCTGGTCTTCAGCAGCGAGTCGAGCCTGTTTTACCTTATCATTACCATCACTATTATATGTGTGCTGGTCGGCGTTAATTTGACGCGCACCAAGGTGGGCCGCGCTTTCATCGCCGTGCGCGATAACGACCTGGCGGCGCAGGTGATGGGCGTCAACCTGCTTTACTACAAGCTGCTGGCTTTCTTCATCGGCTGCTTCTTCGCGGGGATAGCCGGAGGCCTTTTCGCACATTACACCGGCTCGCTAAGCGCCGAGCAGTTCAGCTTTACCCAATCGATTCTGTACGTCGGCATGATAATCATCGGCGGATTGGGCACCAA
>JBEKDL010000073.1:0-9123 GCA_050014355.1 Dehalococcoidales bacterium
CATAGTCAGAGGCAAAGCACCAATGGCACTCACCGGGACAATCGACCATCTGAACCGTGATGCCATTAACGTAGGTGGTCTCTAATACTAATCGTGAACCTTACTCACACAGACTCCTAGCGGTAAACCTCTATGACCGGTTTACGTCAAGTTTCGATTGCTTATTATTGACACACATTATATAATAATATTAACTTCCTTATAGAAAATAAGGTTCAGGGGAGTTGAAAAGTGCCGCGTAATCCCTTCAATTTTGACCACAAGAAAGCCACACAAACACTCAATTATTTCGCATTAAAATCCGGCGGTAAAATCAATAAGATGAAAGCTCTTAAACTGATTTTTCTTGCTGATCGCTATCATTTGCGTAAATATGGAAGGCTAATTACTGATGATCGTTATGTCGCCATGAAATATGGCCCGGTTCCTTCTAATATCATGGATATTGCCGAGGCTGATGAATACCTAGATAGCAAAATTAAAGATTATGTTACTACTTATATTAAAGCTCTAGATGGTGGACTAAGAATCGAATCCTTAAAATCTGTCGACGATAGTTACTTCTCAATTTCCGATGTAGAGGCACTAAACTTTGCATGGGTCAATTTTGGACATTACCGTAACTGGTCTCTCTCAGACTTTACTCACAACTATCCTGAATGGAAAAAGCATGAAGAATCGTTACGTTCAGGTTCTAAAGTCGAGAATATTATTTTATCAGATTTCTTTGAAGACCCCGAAAATGAAACCATCGACAAATGCTACGAATTAAACGACGAAGAACGTGAGATTCGTCGTAAGCAATTAGCTGAACTTACTTACCTCGAAGCACTCTGGAGGTAGATTTGACCCGTATACCTCCGGAGATTATCAAGGCAAGTATAAAACCCGGCTCTGTATATTACTTCCGCGAAGAGAACATCCAATCATCCGACAAACACTATTTTGTGGTAATTAATAGAAACCCACAAACAGACGAAATTATTCTTCTAGTTTGTGCTTCGTCTCAAATTGCTCACGTTAAACTAATCTACAAAAATTGCTCCCCTAAAACCTTAGTTATCATCAAACCAGAAGAATACAGCGGTTTTCGTGTCCCCTCAATTTTCAACTGCAATAACATATTCAGGAAAAGTATTGAGTTAATCATGAAAAAATATGAAAGTAATGAGTTATTAATTAGGCCTGAGATGGATCCTAAGTTAGTAGATACACTAAGAAATGGTGTATTAGCTAGTGACCAAATAGCACCCCGCATTAAGTCCATGCTACGGGGATAATAGCCTACTTCTCTATTATCTTACGTATTTGCGCCTGCGCTTTTCCGATTCTCTACCGTGGCGTTAAAAATCCCGATAAATCGGGACTCTCTCTTCTCCCTCCCCCTCCTTTACGAAAGGAGGGGGACCGAGGGGGTGGATTTTGCTTAGTTCTTCCCCCTCTCCAAACAGCTTAACTTGAACCTGCTTTATTGAACCGTTTGGAGAGGGGGCCAGGGGGGTGAGGCAGGAATTTACGCCTCCCTTGCCATGCCGATTGCAAACCTTTATACTGTTCCCGTCTTAATTAAATGCCGGAGGCATAACCATGACACCGAGTGTTTACCCCAGGGGCACGACCATCTACTATCCGGATAAATGCTGGAACGGCTATACGCTGTTCCAGGCCACGCTTTTCCAGAAAAACGATACCGGCGCCGTCCTTATCGATATGAACGGCAACGTGGTCAACCAGTGGAAAAACCTTGACGGCATGCCGAACAAAATGCTCCCCGGCGGCTCGGTCATGGGCAGCACCGGCACGAGAAACCCTAAATACGGCTACCAGGACATGCTCGACCTCGTGGAGGTGGACTGGGAAGGGCGTATCGTCTGGAAGTTCGAGAGGTACGAGCGCGTCAAAGACCCGCGGCAAAAACCTCGCTGGATGGCCCGCCAGCACCACGATTACCAGCGCGAGGGCAACCCCGTGGGGTATTATGTGCCCGGCATGGAATCCCGATCTTATCGGGACGGACGGACGCTGCTGCTCTGCCATAAGAACCTCAAGGACGCCCGCGTCAGCGAAAAGCTGCTGGTGGACGATACGATTATCGAGGTGGACGAAAAAGGCAGGATAACCTGGGAGTGGGTCTGCAGCGAGCACTTCGAGGAGCTGGGCTTCAGCGAGGAAGCGAAAAACACCCTGGCGCGCCACCCCGACCTGGTATTAAACGGCCGCGCGGGCGACTGGATGCACATCAATTCGATGTCCACCCTGGGTCCCAACCGCTGGTTCGATACCGGCGACGCACGTTTCCACCCGGACAATATTATCTGGAGCAGCCGCCAGGCGAACATTATCGCCATCATTGACCGTCAAACTGGTAAAATCGTCTGGCAGCTCGGCCCCTATTTTAACGCGTCCGAAGCCCTCCGCAACATGGGGCAAATCATCGGCCAGCACCACGCCCACCTGATTCCCCGCGGCCTCCCGGGCGAAGGCAATATACTTGTCTTCGATAACGGCGGACATGCCGGCTACGGCGCCCCCAACCCCGGAGCTCCCACCGGGCTCGACTATGCCATCAGGGACCATTCCCGGGTGCTCGAGTTCAATCCAGACACCTTAGAGATTACCTGGCAGTACCCGCCCAAAGCCGCAGGTGGGACAGGTCCCATGGCGAGCACTTTTTACAGCAGCTTTGTCAGCTCCGCCCAGCGCCTCCCAAACGGCAACACTTTAATTACCGAAGGACTGGGCGGGCGCCTCATGGAGGTCACGCCATCACACGAGATAGTTTGGGAGTACTTGAGCCCTTACACACAAAAAAAGCGACCGATGAATCTCGCCTACCGCGCTTACCGGGTGCCTTACGCATGGGTGCCGCAGGTCACCAGGCCGCAGGAAACGACCGTACCGCGTTTGGACAATAATAAGTTCAGGGTACCCGGCTCCTCCTTGAAAAGGCCGTTAAAAATCACGAAAATCATTTATAGATAGAGATTTTGGCTGTTTCTCTAGCGCCGAATGGATGCGCAATTGCGTAACTCCGTATGTACCTCTTTCCCCACCCCGAGATTCTTCGCTGCACGCAGAATGACAAATTTTAAAAGATGAAATATAGATTGCCACGTCGCCAGCGGCTCCTCGCAATGACAATCCGTAATTTGCGCCTGCGCCTTACTAACCCCTATACTTAAATGGTGTGGAGGCGCATTTTGCTCAATAACGAAATTCTGCACCAGGTCAACCGTCCCGCGCGCTATACCGGCGGCGAGTGGAACAGCACCGTCAAAGACTGGGATAAGACCCCTGTAAAGATAGCGCTGGCCTACCCGGACGCTTATGAAATCGGCATGTCCAACATGGCCCTGCCCATCCTCTACGATATCATCAACCGGCGGCCGGACGCTTTAGCCGAGCGCGTTTATGCGCCCTGGGTGGACATGGAAGCGCAAATGCGCAACCACGGAATTCCACTTTTCAGCCTGGAAAGTAAGCGCCCGCTCAAAGACTTCGATATCATCGGGTTTTCGCTCGGATACGAGCTTACCTACACCAATGTGTTGAATATGCTCGACCTGGCGCAGATACCCGTACGCGCGTCTGACAGGACTGACGAGTACCCGCTTATAATCGCCGGTGGCAGCTGCGCTTTAAATCCGGAACCCATGTCCGATTTCATCGATGCCTTCGTTATCGGCGACGGCGAGGAGGTCATTCTGGAATTTCTCGATGCCTTCCGCGAGTGGCAGGGAAAGAGGGCGGTGAAAAAAGACCTTTTACGCGCCATAGCGCGAATTCCCGGTATTTATGTCCCCTCCTTTTACAGAGTCGAATACCACGCTGACGGACTCATAAAAAGCATCAAGCCCACTGTTCCGGACGCCAAAAACCGGATACAAAGACGCCTCGTTTCCAGTTTACCGCCTCCGCCAACGCGTCCCGTTGTTCCGTATATCGAGGTCGTTCACGACCGCGGCGCCATCGAAGTGCAGCGCGGGTGCAGTCGCGGGTGCCGCTTCTGCCAGGCGGGGATGATTTACCGTCCCGTGCGCCAGCGCCCCCACGAAGCGGTAATCGACGCAGCGGGCGAGCTTATCTCCGGCTGCGGCTATGACGAGGTCTCGCTGGTCTCGCTGAACACCTCCGACTATACAGGCATCGACCAGCTCGTAGTCAAAATGAACCAGCGCTATCCGAATTTAACGCTATCGCTGCCCAGCCTGCGATTAGATGATTTTTCCATCAAGCTCGTCGAGTCTTTACCAACGCGCAGCCGCACCGGGCTTACCTTTGCCCCCGAAGCCGGCAGCGAGAGGCTCCGGCGCGTTATCAATAAAAATATTACGGACGAAAGCCTGCTGCAGACAGCCGCCGCCGCTTTCACGCGCGGGTGGACCGGCCTGAAGCTCTATTTCATGGTGGGCCTGCCCACCGAGACCACGGAGGACGTTCAGGGCATCGTCACTCTGGTGGAAAAGGTGCGTGCCGAAGGCAAAAAGGCCAGCGGCAAAAAGCCGATGATTCGGGTAAGCGTGTCTACCTTTGTCCCCAAGCCGCACACACCCTTCCAGTGGGTCGCCCAGCCCGACGGGGCAACATTGCAGGCCGGGCTCGATATTCTACGCCGGGGACTCAATATTAAGGGAGTCAAGTTTTCCTGGCACGACCCGCGGGTTGCCCTCATCGAGGCGGCCATTTCGAGAGGTGACCGGCGGACAAGCAAAGCGATTTACCGCGCCTGGGAACTGGGGTGCCGCTTCGATGCCTGGACGGAGCAGTATAATCACGAAAAATGGCTTAAAGCGTTTGCCGATGCTAGCCTCGACCCGGCTTTTTACGCTCTTCGCGAACGTTCTCTTGACGAAACTCTTCCCTGGTCTCATATCGATACCGGGGTAAGCGAGGCCTTCCTGAAAGAGGAGTACCGGCGCACTCTAGAAGAACGCGATACGCCCGATTGCCGGATTAACGCCTGTAACGCCTGCGGGTTAGAGCAAACGGAGATTTGCCGGGACCGTCAACGGGGTTAATGACTGCCAGGTCATCGTCATAGATTTTATCGGAGGTTAATGTGAGCGACTTGTTTTCCGAGACGAATATCAGAAATTTGAGGATTAAGAACAGGATTGTGATGCCGCCCATGGTCTCTTTCGATTTGAACCGGGAAGACGGGCTGGTCACTGAAAAAAATGTGAAGCATTATGAGGCCAGGGCCAAGGGTGGTGTGGGGCTGATCATCGTGGAAGCCACCTGCGTACGTAAAAACGGGCGCCTGGCAGACAGACAACTGGGACTGTGGTCTGATGCACATATCGAGGGGTTCAGCCGGATTGCCGGGGCCTGCCATCAATACGGCAGCCGGGTCCTGGTCCAGATTCACCATGCCGGTTTGTTAGCTCCCCCGAGTGTTTCCAGCGATAGAGTTGCCCCCTCGGATTTTCAAGGTCAATCGAATGTAAACGGGCTAAATCTGTCCGCGCGGGCCTTGACCCTTGAAGAGATTAAGTCCATTCAGGCTGATTTTATCGCCGCAGCCGTTCGGACCGAAAAAGCCGGCGCGGATGGTATCGAACTCCATGGCGCCCACGGCTATTTGATTAACCAGTTTCTCTCGCCATTTGTTAACCGGAGAAAGGACTCTCACGGAGGTGACCTGGAAGGCAGAACACGGTTTGCCACCGAGCTTATCGCCGGGATAAGGAAAGTCACCGGGAAAGATTTCATCATCGGATGCCGCATGGGCAGCGACGAACCGGACCTGCCAACCGGGATTAAGATCGCCCAAAGGCTGGAAAAGAGCGGGGTTGACGTGCTGCATATCTCCTATGGCATGACCACTGTTATCAAGACCGATGTGGCTGAATCTCAGCCGGTCCCGCCGGATTTTAAATATAATTGGATCGTCTACGGCGGAACTCAGATAAAAAGAAACGTTAAGATCCCCGTGATCGTGGTGAACGGCATTCGAACGCCGGAACAGGCTGATTATCTCATCGCGCATAACCTGGCCGATTTTGTTGCCCTTGGCAAAGGTTTACTGATTGACCCGGAATGGGCGAACAAAGCACAAAATAAGCAAAATGTCATCGCCTGCCTGGACTGCAAGGATTGCGCTATTTATAGGCCCGGCGGCTGCCCGCAAATAAAACCGGGGCCAAAGAAAGCAGCCGGCTAAAACGTAGGCCTCTTTTGCCTCAAGCAGAGGCAATATTTCCGAAAAAAAGAGGGGGTTTTCACCCCCTCTTATAAATACTTTTTTTGTTATCTACTCTTCAAAGGCGGTGATGGCTACCAGCTTATCGCCTTCTTCCAGCGTCATGACGCGGACGCCCTGGGTGCTGCGGCCTTGAGTCGTGATGCCCTTCCTCGGGTCTTTTTCCTTCACCGGCGTCAGGGTCACCATGCCTTCCGCAGATATCAGCATCACCTGCATTTTCTCGTTAACAACCCTCGCGGCGGTAATCTCGCCCGTTTTTTCGACAATCCTGAAAGTTCTGACGCCGCCACCGGCTCGGTGCTGCCGCGGATATTCAGATAGCGGCGTGATTTTTCCGTAGCCTTTTTCAGAGACCACCAGCAGGTTACTCTCCGGGTCTACCCGGTCCATGCTGATGACGGCATCGCCTTCAGAAAGGCGCATGGCGCGCACGCCCCCGCTCGTCCGCGAGGCCGCCCGGAGGGCGGAAACACTAAAGCAAATGGACTGCCCCTGACGCGTGACCAGGATGACATCGTCTTTGTCGGTAACCAGGCAGACGGAAACCAGCTCGTCTTTCGGAGCCAGGTCCATAGCGATAAGCCCGCTGCTCCGCACCACGCTGAAGTTATCCACCGCAGTCTTCTTTATCTCGCCCAACTTGGTGGTCATGACCATATAACTCCCCGGTTGAAAACCGGTAGTGGCCACCAGCGCGGTAACTTTTTCGCCCTCGATAATCGAAAGCAGGTTGATAATCGCCAGGCCCTTGGAAATCCGTGAGCTGCCGGCGGGTATTTCATGGCATTTCAGGTAAAACACCTTGCCGCGGTCGGTGAAGAAAAACAGGTCGTCGTGCGTATCGGCCACGGTAAGCTGCATCACAGCATCCAGCTCGCGGGTCACCTGGGCGATAATGCCCTTGCCGCCGCGGTGCTGTAAGGAGTAGTTGCGGGAGGCTACCCGCTTGATGAAGCCCCGACTGGAGAGAGTCACTACCACTCTCTCGTGCGGGATGAGGTCTTCCTCGGTAAACTCGAGCGCCCCCTGCTCCAGGATTGAGGTACGGCGCTCGTCCCCGTATTTGGTCTTGAGTTCCGCGATATCCTGCTTAATAAGGGCGAGAATCCGCCGGGGATTGGCGAGCAGGTCTTCAAGGTAAGCAATGGTCTTCACGACCTCGGCGTATTCGTCCAGTATTTTCTGTCGTTCCAGGCTGGCCAGGCGGCGCAGCTGCATATCGAGGATGGCCTGGGCCTGAAGCTGACTTAAACCGAAGCCAGTCATAAGGTTTTTACGGGCGGCTTCAGCCGTCTCGGAACTGCGTATCGCCTTGATTATCGCGTCGATGTTATCCAGCGCTATTTTGAGGCCTTCCAGGATATGGGCCCTGGCCTTGGCGTTTTTTAAATCGTACTTGGAACGCCGGGTGATTACCTGGTGGCGGAAATCGATATGATGCTGGAGGATTTCCTTCAAGCTCAAGACCCGGGGCTGGCCGTCCACCAAGGCCAACATGTTGACGAAGAAGGAGGACTGCATCGCGGTGAATTTAAACAGGCTGTTGAGCACCTTCTGCGGTTCGGACTCCCTTTTCAGCTCGATGACAACGCGCATGCCCTGGCGGTCGGACTCGTCACGCAGGTCGCTGATGCCTTCTATTCTCTTATCTTTGACCAGCTCGGCGATATCCTCGATAAGGGCGGCCTTGTTCGTCTGGTAAGGGAGTTCATTGATGATAATCTGGCGGCGGCCGGTGGTGGCGGTGGGGCTGCTGATATGCGCCTTGGCCCGCACTACGATTTTACCGTGGCCGGTGGCGTAGGCGTTCCGGATGCCTTCCATTCCCTGGATGATGCCGGCCGTTGGAAAGTCCGGCCCTTTAACGAACCGGCCAAGCTCCTCGACCGTGGCCTGGGGGTTATCGACAAGATGGCCGATAGCATCGCAGATCTCACCCAGGTTGTGCGGCGGGATATTGGTGGCCATACCTACGGCAATACCGGAGCTGCCGTTTACCAGCAGGTTGGGCAGACGGGCGGGGAGAACGGTGGGTTCCTGGAGGCTGTCATCGAAGTTGGGGATAAAGTCGACAGTCTCTTTTTCAATATCGACGAGCATTTCCTCGGCGATTTTCGCCAGGCGGGCTTCAGTGTAGCGCATGGCGGCCGGAGGGTCGTTATCAACACTGCCGAAGTTGCCCTGGCCGTCCACCAGCGGGTAGCGCATGGAAAAGTCCTGCGCCATGCGCACCATGGCATCGTAGACCGAGCTATCGCCGTGGGGATGGTACTTGCCCAGCACCTCTCCGACGATACGGGCGCTTTTGCGGTGCGGGCCGCTGGGCCGTAAGCCCATGTCGTTCATGGCGTAAAGGATGCGGCGGTGCACCGGCTTCAAACCGTCCCTCACGTCCGGCAATGCCCTGGCTACGATGACGCTCATCGCATAATCGAGGTAAGAACCTCGCATTTCATCTTCAATGTTGACTGGCTTCACTGTGCCCGATACCATGTCTAGAGTATCCTCCTAGTCTTCTTCATTTCCGTTGTCATCGACGCCCTCGGCTTCCTCGGGCAATACCTCGATTTCATCGCCGCCGATTATCGTATAGCCGGACTCCTCCTCCTCTCCCTCTCCTTCAACATCTTATCGGTGGCGTAAGCGCGGAACTCCTCCATCCCTTTCGGGGGGAAGGACAGCTTGCCGGCCTGGCTCGGGTGCTGGGACGTCTCTCGTATCATGACCGTCATCCCGTCGGCGGTGGACCTCACGACCGTGGCCGAATACTGGTTGCCACCCTGCATCAGGCGGGCAATCCGTTGTGCATGCTTCGCTTCCACCCGTCCGATGTATCCACCGCGGCTGCTCTACACCGTGAGGACCGAACCAGCGGCTTTTAAGACTACCCTGTCGCCGGCGACCACGTAGGCGCGTTT
>JBEKDL010000074.1:0-8701 GCA_050014355.1 Dehalococcoidales bacterium
GGACGGGGAAGAGCAAAATAGAATCAGCCCGGACAATCTTTTTCTCATCGGGCAGGACGCCCGCGTCAAAATAAACCGGTGGCAGGTAACCGACGCGTACGATATCCTCGATGCCGAGCATAATGGATATCAGAGGTTGGATAAACCGGTCCTGCACCGACGGCAAATAATATTTAACAAAGCGGAAGGCTATTGGATAGTACGGGACGTCCTTAGCGGCGCGGGAAGCCACCGTTTTGACCTTTACTTACATTTCGCCCCCCTGGAAGTCGCAATCGATGAGGATTTTCCGCTGGTGGTAAGGACGCGGACGCCGGGGGCCAACCTAGCGATAATACCCGTCGAGATAAATGCGGTTACGATGGCGGTGGAAAAAGGTTGGGTTTCTTGCCGTTACGGGGTGAAGACGGAGGCCCCGGTGGTTAAATACTCTATAAATGGACAAATACCCTCCATTTTTTGTAATATTCTATATCCGTATAAAAACGAGCTAGACATAAACGCGGTAATGCTAAAAGTAAAAACTATAGACTTTAACAGGTATTTCGGGGGATAAAAAGTGAAACAAGTATTTAGCTACGGCGGAGAAATAGTCGTCGAAGAGATGCCCGTGCCGGTCTGCGGCGATAACGAGGTGCTGGTGCAAAATTTGTTTACCGTCATTAGCAGCGGCACAGAAAGCGCAGCCGTGAAGGCAAGCACCGGAGGCGCCATAAGCCTGGCCAGGAGGCTCATTAAAAATCCCGACTTGCTGCAAAAAGCCCTCGACATGGTGCGGAAACAAGGCCTGCAAAAGACTCTACTGGCAGCCCGCGGTGAGACGGAAGGCACGCTTATGCCCCTCGGATATTCGAGCGCCGGAATCGTCATCCAATCAGGCAAGGATGTCAGTAATATCTCTCCCGGTGACAGCGTCGCCTGCGCCGGGGCCGGTTACGCCTGTCACGCCGAATTCGTCAGCGTGCCGAAGAACCTGGTATGCCCGGTCCCGCCGGGCATCGATTTCAAAGAAGCCGCATTTACTACTCTCGGGGCTATCGCCATGCAGGGTGTGCGCCGCTCCCAGGCCCAGCTCGGGGAAAAGGTGGCCGTTATCGGGCTGGGGCTGCTGGGTCAGATTACCTGTCAGATATTAAAAGCTTCCGGGGCTTACGTTATCGGCATCGACCCGGTGCCGGCCAGGGTCGAGCTCGCCCGCGAGCTGGGAGCGGACGTGAGCCTGTTAAGCGGAGAAAAAATAGTCTCTGAAGTGATAGGGCACACAGGCAGCTATGGGGCCGACGCCGTTATCATCTGCGCGGGCACTCCAAGCAACGAGCCGACCCTCCAGGCCATGCAGATGGCGCGGCGGAAAGGGAGGGTGGTAGTGGTAGGCGCGGTGGGTCTGTCGCTGGAAAGAGCGCCCTTCTATGAGAAAGAGCTCGATTTTCTTATCTCCTGCTCCTATGGTCCGGGGAGATACGATGCTAGCTATGAACAAAAGGGAATCGATTATCCCATCGCTTATGTAAGGTGGACGGAGAACCGCAATATGCAGGCCTTCCTGGAACTGCTCGCCAGCAAAAAGGTGAATGTCAGCAGGCTGATTGACCATGTTTTTACGGTAGAGGAGGCCAGTACCGCCTATCAAAAACTATCCGCACCAGAGGCCAGACCCGTGGCCGTGGTTTTCAAATACTCCGCGGATATTAAACCAGGCGCCGCGATAACACGCTCTATCGAGCTGAAGCCGCCCACCGTAGCTAAAGACAGGATAGGGGTAGGTGTCATCGGGGCGGGGGGGTTCGCCCAGACCTTCCATTTACCCAATGTCCGGCAGTTGCCGTATTTCGACCTTAAGGCAATCGCCACCAGGACAGGCGCGTCCGCTAAAAAAGCCGCCGAGAAATACGGCGCCCGTTACTTCACCACAGACTATACGGAAGTCATCAGGGATAAAGATATCGACATGGTGCTCATCGCCACGCGGCACAACCTGCATGCCCCCATCGCCATCGAGGCCGCCAAGGCCGGTAAACACATCTTCGTTGAAAAGCCCCTCGCCATGAGCTACGAACAGTGCCGGGAAGTCTATGAAGCGGTCACCGCTGCGAAGGTAAATTTAACCGTCGGTTTCAACCGCCGTTTTTCCCCTCTGGCGCAGAAACTTAAAAGACTGGCGGAAAAGCGGCAGAACCCGCTGGTGATACACATCACCGTGAATTCCGCCGGCATGAAAAAAGACCACTGGATAAATGACCCCATCGAGGGGGGCGGCGCCATCTTGGGAGAGGGTTGCCACTTCTTCGACCTGGCGGGCTGGCTGACCGGCGCCGAACCACGGCAAATCTTCGCCGCGAAGCTGGCCTCGCATAATCCATCTCTGGTCGACGATAATAACATCGCCTGCGTGATTTGCTACCAGGACGGCTCGATTTTTTCCCTGACTTACACGACCATCGGTCACGAGGACTTTCCCAAGGAGAGAATCGAGGTCTTTATGGACGGCGGCGCCGCGGCGATAGATGATTTCAAAGAGCTGACTATCGCCGGACTGGGAGCAGAGGGAGAGCGGCTGACGAAGATTGACAAGGGACAACTGGCGCTCCTCCGGGAGTTCGGGAAATTATTGAAAGGCGAAGGAGAGAACAAGGACCTCCCCACGGTGAGAGATGGGGTAAAAGCCACCATCTGCTCGTTGAAAGCCATCGACGCCTTACACACTGGCAAGCCGCAAGAATTCGCCTTTCTCTGGTAAAAGAATATCCACGACCAAACACTATCCGCCACATCATTCCGGCTGTCATAACCCGGCCCTCTGTGAAGGAAGAAATTAACGATGTCAAAACATGACATTGTCGGTAGTAAAATACTATAATAGAGCAATCGCTGGGCAGTAATACTAGCTAAATCCCCAGAGAGCATGAAGATTTTAAGGGAAAATGTAGCTAGAAATATTATCATCTATATAACCCGCCGGAAACTTATTATGGTCAAGTTCCTCGTGGTGAGCGGGTCGGCCGTGGCGATTAATCTTGTTCTGCTGTTCCTGATGGTGAGGTACTGGGGCTTTGATACCGTATTGCGGGAAAACGCCGCCAACATCATCAGCATGGAAATAAGCATAATCTATAATTTTTTCTTGAGCCGGGCCTTTACCTGGAGCGACCGGCACAAAGAAAAGGGCGGCCGGCTTGTCATCCAAATCCTCAAATTCCATGTCGCTATCGGCATTACCCTGCTGTTCCGGGCTGCCCTGTTCCCGATATTGCAGCACTTCGGAGTGTACTACATCATCAATGCCGCGATAGGAATAATTATCGCGGCGATATTTAACTTCTTCATCTATGACGCCTTAATATTCAGGGAAAGGGGGGCTTAAAAATGTTTAAATATGATATTTGCGTTATCGGCGGGTGCGGTAGGGTCGGGCTGCCACTATCAGTCGCCTTTGCCGACAAGGGATTGAAAGTTGTCATCTATGATCTGGACAAGGCCAGGATGGAAGAAATCCGCAAGGGTATCATGCCTTTTATGGAAGAGGGTTGCGCGGAAAAACTAAAGCAGGTAATCAACAAAACACTGACTATTTCGGACGACCGTAATTCCATAACTCAATCGAAGTTTATCATTACTACCATCGGCACTCCGGTCGAAGCGCATCTGAATCCTCAATATACCGCGATGATGAATTTCTTTAACGATCTATTGCCCTATCTTAAAGAGGGCCAGTGTATCATCCTCCGGAGCACCGTGTACCCGGGCACCGCCGAGAGGATAAACAGGCTACTGAAAGAAAAAAATACCAGGGTAAACCTGGCATTCTGCCCGGAGCGCATCGTGGAAGGCAAAGCGTTACAGGAACTGGCAAACCTGCCTCAAATCGTCAGCGCTTTCGATGGTCAGGGAGTACAGGAGGTCTCCGACCTGTTTAAAAAATTGACCCCGGACATCATCGTCATGGAACCGCTGGAAGCGGAGTTAGCCAAGCTATTTACCAATACCTGGAGATATATACAATTTTCCACCGCGAACCAGTTCTTCATGCTGGCCAACCAGTACAATTTGGACTTTTATAAAATATACCACGGCATGACGTATAAGTACTCGCGCACCCAGGGCCTGCCCAAAGCGGGATTTGCCGCCGGACCATGCCTGTTTAAAGACACCATGCAGCTGGCAGCTTTCAGCAATAACAGCTTTTTTCTGGGATACTGTGCCATGCTGGTGAACGAAGGACTGCCCAACTATATCGTACAAAGGCTGAAAGAAAAAACCAACCTGCGCCAGAAGACCGTCGGCATACTGGGCATGGCGTTTAAGGCTAACTCTGACGATGAACGCGATTCTTTAGCGTTTAAGCTGAAAGCCATATTACAAATTGAAGCTAAAGCCCTCTACTGCACCGACCCTTATATTAAAAGGGATTACTTCATCAGCGTGGAGAAACTGATTGACATCTGTGACATCATCATCCTGGCCGCGCCGCATGACCAATACAGGAATTTAAACATCAAAAAAGATAAAGTGGTTGTGGATATCTGGAACTTCTTTAACAAAGGAGGAGTCATCTAGTGAAGGTCTTGATTACCGGAGCATCCGGTTTTCTGGGAGGCTACCTCATCGAAGAACTCCTCAATCACGGGTATGAAGTGGTCGGCCTGGACAACTACAGTAAATACGGAAAAGTTAAAAAAAGCTACGACCACCACCCGAAATACCATTTTACCGAGGGTGACGCCCGGGATTTACAACTATTGAAAGACTTGATAGCTGATTGTGACCAGTTCGTCGCCCTGGCGGCGCTTATCGGTGGTATCCCGTTTTTCCATGCTTATGCTTATGATATCATCGCCGAAAATGAGCGTATCATCGCCGCGAGCTTCGATACCGCTATATGGGCCCACCGGGAAAAGAAGCTTAAGAAAATCAATGTTATTTCTTCCTCCATGGTCTTTGAAAACACTTCTGTTTACCCAACACCGGAAGGCGAACAATTCCGCAGCCCGCCGCCAAGTTCGACCTATGGCTATCAGAAGCTTGCCTGTGAGTATTTCGCCAAAGGAGCCTGGGAGCAATATCAGCTCCCTTATACCATCATCAGGCCTTTTAATCTTATCGGCATCGGAGAAAAGAGAGCTATATCCGACAAGGAGGTTGCTTCCGGGAATATCAAGCTCGCCATGAGCCACGTGGTACCCGATCTGGTGCAAAAGGTATTAAAAGGCCAGGACCCCCTTCATATATTGGGGAAGGGCAACCAGGTAAGATGCTATACCTACGGCGGAGATATTGCCCGGGGAATCAGGCTCTGCGTGGAAAGCGAAAAAGCCCTAAACGAAGACTTTAACCTCTCCAGTCCCACGCCAACGACGGTCATCCAGCTGGCCGAGATTATCTGGAAAAAAATAAATAAAGACAAACCTTTCCGCTACGTATCGGACAGACCCTTCGAATATGACGTGCAAAAGAGAATCCCCGATGTTGAAAAAGCCAGGAAAATTCTTGGCTTCGAAGCTAAAACCATGCTAGAGGACGCCCTGGATGAAATTATCCCCTGGGTGAAAACACAGATTGAATCGGGCGGCATATGAAGTTTGATTCCCTGCAAATCATAATTCCGGTCTACAACGAAGGCGAGAATATCATCAAAACCTTGCAGGAAATAGAAGATAAAATCGCGGCTCCCTGCATCATTTTTATCGTCTATGACTTCGATGAAGACAGCACCGTACCCGTGGTCAAAGGATATATCGAACGGAAAAAATTGAAAAATATCATCCTGATAAAAAACCGGTACGGTAAGGGGGCGCTGTCCGCCATAAAAACCGGCTTCGATGCCGCTGAAGAAGGCGCCATGCTGGTGGTGATGGCGGACTATTCCGACGACCTGTCAGTCGTCAACAATATGCTGGACAGGATTATCCAGGGATACGACATCGTCTGCGGCTCCCGCTATATGAAAGGCGGCAAACAAACAGGCGGGCCAAAATTTAAAGGGCTCCTTTCCAGAACGGCCGGCCTGTCCCTCCACCTGATGACGGGGATACCCACGCATGACATTACCAACAGTTTCAAGATGTACCGGAAAAGCGTCCTGAATGATATCAAAATTGAAAGTCATGGCGGGTTCGAGATTGGTATGGAAATAGTCGTCAAATCATTCCTCAACGGCCGTAACATTACCGAGGTTCCCTCAACCTGGACAGGGCGCGCGGCCGGCAAGTCGCGGTTCAGGCTGATGAAGTGGCTGCCGGGGTATTTGAGATGGTATATATATGCCATCAAAGGGCGGTTCTGTAAAAGCAAACCAACATGAATAAAATAAACAAACTTGCCTTAAAAGTCTTTAACAGCAACTGGATATTGCTAGTACCTTTCGCACTTTACCCGGTCCTGGTAACTTTAAGAGCCGCCACCAAGATGCCCTAGTGCGATGAATCCTGGTTTGACACGCTCAAAAAGGATAGCCCTGATAAATATGCTTATATTGACCGTACGCTTTCCGAGGAATATAACAAGGTCTTTGAAGGCAAATATTATATTTTTTACGAGAAGAAATAGTCATCTTACAACCATTTCTAAATTGGCTTTCATGCCAACCCTCTCTGGTGCAAATAATAATTAGAATAAAAGCCCACCGCCAGGAATATCAGGGCATGGAGTGTCAGGACTACTGGAGCAAGCCTAGTCTTCCTTTCAGAATATATCCTGCCGCTCACCTGCGTCATATATAGAGACAGCGGCACCAGCAAACTTAGCAGGTACCGGTTAGCCACCCGGGTAAATGAAAATAGCAGGATGGGAAGTAAAATCCAGATGAACAGCTCTCTGGTTTTTTCAATTCCGTAGCGCTTCAGGTCAAATGCCAAACCGGCAATGAAAAGCTCCGCCATGAGAATAATCAGGAAGAAAGCCACGGAAAGTGCCCAAGAGGGAACCTTGGACTCTACCCAACCCAGATTCATTTCACCGAATACCTCGGCCTGCACGTGCAGGGAGGAAACAGGGTAGAAATAAGAAACCGCCAGTGTGAGCAGAGCCGCGCCGGTTAACAGCAACAGGAACTTTTTTACCCCGGCTTTAAGCCACAAATCAAACAGGAAAATTAAACAGAAAGGACCTATAAATAGTCCCAGCCAGAGCAAACAGGCAAAAAGGCGGGGTATGTACATGGTGACGCCAAGAGAGAGCATCGATTCAGAATCCGACGGGAAAATCGAGGTCTGATAATGAAATACCAGCAGAATAATCGGTATACTTAAAAGTAGCGCCAGACCAAAGTACCACGTGTTAAACCATACAAATGAAAGCAGCTTTGACTTAGAAAATATCTCCATAATCTTGGACTTTACCAAGGAGAAAATAAAACCGACTATGAAAAGGGGGGCGGCGACATATTTGGTGGCCAGTGAAACGCCCAGCATGACGGAGGAGGTGACATTTTCCTTCCGTGAAGCACTGAAAAGCAGCAATAATAGCGCTACAGAGACGAATACCATGAAAGGTACATCGCTGTAAACGTATTGAGAGTAAACGATAAACATGGGGTTCACTACCACTAAGAGAGTGGTGATGAAGGCGAAGGTGGCCCCCTTCTTTTTTCTCAAGTAATAATAGAGAAACAAGGAAAAGGCAAGGGCTAAAATAGATACCGTTAGCCGGCTAATAACCGGGCTTTCCCCGAATATTTTATAGCTACCGGCAAGAAGCAATACACTGAAGACAGGATTGAACACCGTAGAAAAATAATCGGTAAGATTGGCATTAAAACCATTCCTGGCAATTTCCAAACCGGCCTGAACACAATACTTCTCCAGGTCGACGTAACCGTTGTTCAGGAAAGGAAGGTGGGGTAAGAGGAACAAAACAGTCAGTACCGCTGGTAAAACGTACAATTCAACCTTTATATCTATTTCAGGCCAGTTCTTATCTGTTAAAGATTGCACCAGCATACTACCTGAATCCGCCGATTTTTATTAGACACTTCTTAACACCGGGCCATTCCGTAGTATAAGGCCTGCCCGAGTATTGAAATAACAACGAAACATAAACTCTGGCAGATAGATGGAGCCATTGTTATCCAGATTTTCTGCCAAAATGGTAAACCAGGTTTTATCGTACCTGATCATCTCTAGAGGTTTCTCGTGAAAGGTCTGATATCCGTATTTTAAACAAGCCTCTTGAAGGCTCATCTTTGTTTCTGGTGGAGACGGGGGAGGGTCGAACTCCTCCTGTTTGAGATATTGTAACCTCCCCGGCCTGTTAATGCAACTGCTTGACCAGCTCGCCAGATTGGGAGAGACCGCAGGTAAGTTAAAAAACTTTGAAGACAAAGGTGTTGTCAATCAGCGAAATGGGACACTTTTTAAACCGAACACTTTGGCATGATCAGGCGGCATTAACAAGCTCTCTGAGGCCATGGTTGTAGTCTCTGCGACGATTAATTGTTTGTATTCGCACCTCCTTCCTGCGTTGCAGAATCTGCTCTCTCCTACCATAAAGTACATCAGCTGGTGTCACATCACCGAGAGCCTTATGGTAGCGACGATAGTTATAGTAGTTGACGAAGTCAGCGATAGCCTTATCCAGCTGGCTGGGGAGCTCATAGGGTAACTGGTTCACCTCCCGCTTTAGAGACTGCTGATAGCGCTCCACCTTGCCGTTAGTTTGAGGATGGAAAGGCGCGGCCAGGATATGCCCGATGCCCACCAGACTCAGG
>JBEKDL010000075.1:0-13409 GCA_050014355.1 Dehalococcoidales bacterium
TAAGCTCACACGAAGTTGCCCTGGGATACCAGGAAGACACGGAAGACCCATCGGTTTACATAAAGTTCAAGGTGACGGGTAAGGCATCCGCCGACTTACCGGATGATAAACCGGTCTATCTTCTGGCCTGGACGACCACGCCCTGGACGCTGCCGGGGAATACCGCGCTGGCAGTGGCTCCGGATGCTGAATACGCCGTGCTCAAGGGAAATGAAGACTATCTGGTCATGGCGGCAAAGCTCGTGGAGACGGTCGAACCGGAAGGGTATCAAACTGTAAAAAAAGTGGAGGGCAAGGAGCTGGTCGGCACCAGGTATGAGCCGTTATATCGTGTAACGATTGCTTATTATAAAGATTTAGAAAAACCTGCTTATCGTGTTATAGAAGGCGATTTTGTAACGATGGAAGACGGTACGGGCATCGTACATATTGCACCAGCTTATGGAGAGATGGACTTTATTGTTGGTGAAAAAGAAGGTTTACCTCTGGTTCATACCGTTGACCTTGATGGTAAGGTAAAGACCACTATACCTGTTGCATTTACTCCTGAAGTTCGGAAAAGAATTCGTACGGAGCTCTCAACTAGTGGATTTCCAGAAGGAATAACGCCTACTTCAATATCAAAGATTCTTAGTGGAGAAAACAGTCTTATCAACGTTCAAGGTATGAATAATCTACTATTACCTGGCGCCGGGAAATTCGTTAAAGACGCTGACCCGCTAATCATCGAAGACCTGAAAGCCAGAGGCTTACTCCTTAAGAGCGGAAAAGTCCGCCACACCTATCCTTTCTGCTGGCGCTGTGATGCACCGCTGCTGTATTATGCCAAGCAAACCTGGTATATCCGCACCACCGCGGTCAAGGATGCCATGCTCTCCGGTAATAACGAAATAAACTGGTACCCGGAGCACATCAAGAACGGGCGCTTTGGCGACTGGCTGAAAAACAACATCGATTGGGCGTTTGCCCGGGAACGCTACTGGGGTTCGCCACTGCCGATATGGCGCTGTGAAAAGTGCGGCGCTTTCGAATGCGTCGGCAGTGTTACAGAGCTAAAAAATAAGCCCGGCTTCAACGGCTTTAAACAACCGCTGGACCTGCACCGTCCCTATATGGATGATGTCAGCTTCAATTGCGGTAAATGCGGCGGCAGGATGAAACGCACCCCGGAAGTAATGGACTGCTGGTTCGATTCCGGTTCGATGCCGTTCGCCCAGCTTCATTACCCGGTAGAAAACAGGCAACTTTTCGATGAATCAATGAAGCAGGCCGACTTCATCTGCGAGGGTGTCGACCAGACACGCGGCTGGTTTTACAGTCTGCATGCCATCTCGACGCTGCTCTTTAAAAGGCCGGTTTTTAAAAACTGCATCTGCCTGGAACTGGTACTCGACGCCGAAGGCAAGAAAATGAGCAAGAGCCGCGGCAATGTGGTTGACCCGGTCAAGGTAGTGGAGCAGCACGGAGCCGATGCCTTAAGATGGTACTGTTTCACTTCGGCACCTCCCGGCATGGTACGCCGTTTCGATACCAAGATGGTGGCGGATATCACCCGCCAGTTGCTGCTCATCCTGTGGAACGTGTACTCGTTTTTCGTGATGTATGCCAATATTGACAAATATACCCCAGCGGAGGGCGAGTTTCCGCCGGCGGAAGCCGAGCTTGACCGGTGGATTCTTTCCGAGTTGAACCAGCTTATAATCGATGTGACTACCGCGCTGGACGGCTATAACCCCACCGAGGCCGGACGGAAGATAGACGATTTTGTCGATGGTCTATCCAACTGGTATGTCCGGCGGAGCCGACGGCGCTTCTGGAAAAGCGAGAACGATGCTGATAAGCTCTCCGCTTACAATACCCTTTATACGTGTCTGGTAACACTGGCCAAACTGATGGCCCCGTTTACCCCGTTTCTGGCCGAGGAGCTTTACCAGAACCTGGTGAGGCCGGCCTTCCCTAATGCGCCGGAGAGCATCCACCTGGCCGATTTTCCGGTGCCGGACGAAAGTAAAATCGATAAGCAACTGGCCGATGATAATCGCCTGGCCATGAAGGTTTGCAGCATGGGGCGGGCGGCGCGGAGCAAGGCCGGTATCAAAGTGCGCCAGCCGCTGGAGACCCTGTTTATCGGTGTTTCTTCGGACTGGGAAAAGCGCGCTATGGAGAGACTACAGCCGCTGATAATTGAAGAGCTTAACGTCAAAACGATTGACTATGAGACGGTAGAGAGAGTGGTCGGCCTGGATATGTCCGGTTTTGCCTCGGTAAAAGAAGGGAACAGCAGCGTCGCCATCTCAACGGAAATCACGATGGAGCTGGAGGCGGAGGGTTTCGCCCGCGAAATCGTACACCGCGTCCAGACGATGCGCCGCACCGCCGGTTATGAAATCGCCGACCATATCGTTTTGTATTATGAGGGAGCGGCGCACTTTGTCCAGTCCATCTCCGCTTTTGCGGACTATATCCGGCAGGAAACGCTGGCCGTGGATATCGATGAAGGTATCCCGGATGACGCCGATGCCCAGGAGACCTTTAAGATAGGCGGCGCCAGCCTGAAACTGGGAGTTAAAAAGGCGAAGTAGTTTAAGACCGCGGTGTCTCAATGGGCGTAACGTTGACAGTCCCCTGGGTGCTGCCGCGCCAGTATTTCACTTCACACGGCTGGCCGATTTTACATGAGTTCAGAGCATAGGTAAACGATGAGACATCGGTTACTTTCTGTCCAGCGATACTGACAATGACATCATACTTCTGGAGTCCGGCCTTGTCTGCCGGGGAGCCGCTGGTTACCTGGGTCAGTAACGCGCCGCTATCCACCGCAAGTTTAAGTTGTTTGACCACTGTCTGGTCGACCGTGTAAACCCCCACGCCCAGCCAGGGGCGGGACACGAAACCTTTATTGACCAGCTCCTGGATAATCGGCATGGCCGTCTGCGTGGTGATGGCGAAACCGGTCGCCTCCGTGCCGGTCGAGACAATCTTGGCACTGGTGATACCGATAACCTCGCCGGCCAGGTTTACCAGCGGGCCGCCGCTATTACCAGGGTTAATGGCAGCGCTGGTGTCAATCAGGTTGTAAAGGGTCTGGTCCTGGTCCACCTGTAGTGACACATTAAGCTGGCTCACGATACCCACGGTAGCCCGAGTGCCCATTCCCAGCGAGTTACCGATGGCGACGACCCAGTCGCCCACCCGCAACTTGGAAGAATCCCCGATGTGGAGCGCCGGCAGGTTTTTAGCATTGATTTTAACGATAGCCAGGTCGTTAAGGGTATCGGTGACGACAGACTTGACGTCGGCGGTGTAAGTGTCGCCGTTATCCAGGGTCACGGTAATAGATTTGGCCCCATCGATAACATGGTTGTTAGTCACGATAATGCCGCTGGGGTCGATAATCCACCCCGAGCCGGCACCTTCCTGCGTATACTGGCGGTTAAAGAAGTCCAAGACCGTCGTTTCAGTAGTAATAGCGACGACTGATGGTTTCACCTTGGCCACCACATCAGCGATATCGGGTAAAACCGTTGCCGGCGTGGGGGAGGTGGCTGAAGGCGGTGTCCAGCTGGTGGCTAGCGGCGCGGAAGCCGCGGCGGCGGTTGGCGTCGAATTCGATGTCGTCTTCGGTGAAGTTATGGTGATGCAGCCCGGTAAGAAAGTCAGGGTAACCAGTAAAATAGACGCAATTAAGAGCAAAACTTTAGTTTTCATCTTCTTCATGTCTATAACATACAATAAAAATGTTAATTCAATATTAATTATATATGAAAAACCCCCTCTCTAAAAGAGAGGGGGTTCGGGTTTCATGACACGCTGTTTTTACTTTAGTTCGGCGGGTACTTCGGGTAGAGATTTGAGCGCTTCCCTGACCATATCTTCGGGGTAGGCGTAATCGGAGAGTTTCCCTGCCAAGTAGGCCTCGTAGGCTGCCATATCGAAATGGCCGTGGCCGCTGTGGTTGAAAAGGATGACCTTGGACTCGCCGCTCTGCTTGCACTTCAGGGCTTCATCAATCGTCACCCGGATGGCATGGTTGGTCTCCGGGGCGCTGATGATGCCCTCAGTGCGGGCGAAGGTGACGCCGGCCTCGAAGGTGGCCACCTGCGGCACGGCCCTGGCCTCGATGATGCCCAGCTTGTGCAGGTGGCTGATAAGCGGCGCCATACCGTGGTAGCGCAGGCCGCCGGCGTGGACGGGAGGAGGCATAAAAGTATGGCCCAGCGTGAACATCTTGGCGATGGGCGCCATGCCGGCCACGTCGCCGAAGTCGTAAGCGTAAAGGCCTTTGGTCAGGCTCGGGCAGCTTTCCGGCTCGACACAGATAACCTGCAGGTTCTTCTTCTTACCGGCAATCTTGTCCTTAACGAAGGGCAAGGACAGCCCGGCGAAGTTGGAGCCGCCGCCGACGCACCCGACGAGGATATCCGGGTAAAAACCGGCCATCTCCATCTGTTTCATGGCTTCCTGGCCGATGACGGTCTGGTGCATCAGCACATGGTTGAGCACGCTTCCCAGCGAATAATGCGTATTTTTGCTGGTGACGCAATCTTCAACGGCTTCACTGATTGCCAGGCCGAGGCTGCCGGCGCAGTTAGGGTCTTTAGCGAGCATATCACGGCCGGCCTTGGTATCCGGGCTGGGGCTGGGCACGCACTTGGCGCCCCAGGTCTCCATCATGATACGACGGTAGGGCTTCTGGTTGTAGCTCACCCTGACCATATAGACTTTGCACTCCAGGTCGAAGAGCTTGCAGGCAAAAGCGAGCGAGCTTCCCCACTGGCCCGCGCCGGTCTCGGTGGTGATACGCTTGGTGCCTTCTTTTTTATTATAGTAGGCCTGGGCGACCGCCGTATTAGGTTTATGGCTCCCGGGCGGGCTTGACCCTTCGTATTTATAGAAAATCTTGGCTGGTGTACCCAGGAATTTTTCCAGGCGGTGAGCCCGGTAAAGCGTGGTCGGCCGCCAGAGGCGATAAATCGCCTGCACTTCTTCAGGAATATCGATGTAGCGCTCCTGGCTGACTTCCTGTTTAATCAGCTCCATGGGGAAAAGGGGCGCCAGGTCAGCCGGGCCTAAGGGCTGCTTGGTGGCCGGGTGCAGGTACGGCGGAAGAGGCTTCGGCAGGTCAGGCTGGATATTGTACCAGCGGGTCGGTATCGATTTTTCATCCAGAATATACTTTGTTTTATCCATATTCCTCCTTTTTATTTTATATAGTATTTAAAGCTATATAACGGCAGGCGTCCGCTTCAGGCGGACTTAGCCTCCCGGTAATTTTCGCACGAATCGAGAGCTTCGCGCAAGCTGGCCACGAAAGTCTTCAAAGTAGTGAGCGTGGGGTCTTTATCGATAAGCTGGATAAAGCGGCTGCCCACGATAACCCCATCGGCGAAAGCGGCCACGCGCCGGGCCTGTTCCGGCGTGGAAATGCCGAAGCCAACGCACAAGGGTGTTCCCCCGGATTTCTCCCTGACCCTCTTAACGAAACTTTCGAGCTCCGGCGGCAAGATTTTCCTCGCACCGGTGACGCCTGTGATTGAAACCAGGTAAATAAAGCCGTTGGCCCTCGCGGCGACCTGGCTGATACGCGCGGGAGTGCTGGTAGGCGCCAGGAAATAGATGAGGTCGAGGTCGTACCGGCGCGCTATCGTTTCCAGTTCCCGGCCTTCGTCCGGGGGCAAATCAGGCACGATAAGGCCGCTGATACCGGCGCTGCGGCAGCTCCGACAGAACGCCTCCAGCCCGAAATTGAGCACCGGGTTATAGTAGGTCATGAAGGCAAGGGGCACAGAAATCTGACGGCTTAGTTTTCGGGCTATTTCCAGGCAGACTTGAGGCGTGGTGCCGTTTTGTAAAGCTGTGTAGCTGGCTTTCTGGATAGTGGCGCCGTCGGCCAGGGGATCGGAAAAGGGGATGCCCAGTTCGATGATATCGCAGCCACTTTCCGCGAGTGCGGTTACGATGCAGGGCGTAGCTTTAATATCCGGGTAGCCCGCGGTGACGTACCCCACCAGAGCTTTATGGCCCCTTTTAAAAATTGTTTCGATGCGGCTCATTTTTTGTTGCCTGTAGCCTTCTTCACGATATCCAGGTCTTTATCGCCCCGCCCGGAGAGATTGACGATGATGATTTTATCCTGCGGCAGTCCGGCGGCAAGCTGGGCGGCATAGTAGATAGCATGCGAAGGTTCGAGGGCGGGGATGATGCCCTCCGTTTCGCAGAGGAGCTTGAAACCTTCCAGCGCCTGCTCATCGGTCACGGATACATAGGTAGCGCGCCCGCTGTCCTTGTAAAAGCTGTGTTCCGGGCCTACCCCCGGATAGTCCAACCCCGGGGCGATGCTATGCGTCTCTTTGATCTGGCCGTTCTCATCTTCGAGGAGATAGGACTTGGTGCCGTGCAGGACACCCATTTTGCCCCGGGCCAGGGTGGCGGAGTGACTACCGCTGTCCAGGCCTTTGCCCGCGGCCTCGACGCCGATGAATTTGACCTCGGGCTCATCGTAAAAGGCATGGAAGAGGCCGATGCTGTTGCTGCCGCCGCCGACGCACGCCACCAGGTAATCGGGCAGGCGCAGATACTGCCGCACCATCTGCTCGATGGCTTCCCGGCCGATAATCGCCTGGAAATCGCGCACTATCATGGGATAAGGGTGCGGCCCGACGACCGAACCCAAGAGGTAATGGGTGGTCGATACGTTGCTGACCCAGTCGCGGATGGCCTCGTTAATAGCGTCTTTTAACGTGCGGCTGCCCGAGGTAACCGGGCGAACCTCGGCGCCGGTCAGTTTCATGCGGTTAACATTAGGCGCCTGTCTTTTGATATCTTCGGAACCCATGTAAACGATGCAATCCATCCCCAGCATAGCGCAGACGCTAGCTACGGCCACGCCGTGCTGGCCAGCACCGGTCTCGGCGATAATGCGTTTCTTGCCCATACGCCGGGCGAGCAAGCCCTGCCCCAGGGCGTTATTAATCTTATGAGCGCCGGTATGTGCCAGGTCTTCGCGCTTGAGCAAAATCATCGCCCCACCCATTTTCGCCGAAAGCTGCCGGGCGTAATAGAGCGGCGTGGGCCGCCCGATGTAATCGCGGCAAAGGATTGTAAACTCCTGATGAAAAGCTTCGTCGGCCAGAGCCTCGGCATAGGCCTTCTCCAGCTCGTCCAGAGCCGGCATGAGCGTCTCCGGCACGAACTTACCGCCGTATTGCCCGAAGTAACCGCGGGCATCAGGCATGGACGGCATCAGAGTCCCTCACAGCCTTGATAAAAGCCTCTATTTTTTTCACGTCTTTTTCACCTTCGGTTTCCACGCCCGAGGAGACATCTACTCCCCAGGGCCGTATTTTTTTAATCGCCTCGGTCACGTTCTCCGGAGTCAGTCCGCCGGCTACAATGACCTTGAATTTTTCGGCTACAGGCTTGACCACATCCCAGTCAACCAGCTGGCCGGTGCCGCCGAATTTCTCCGCGTTATAAGCGTCCAGCAGAAAAATATATTTCCGCCCGATGAGCGCTTTGCTCCATGAGGCCATGTCAAGGCAAATCTGCTCTGCCTGATGGAGGCGGTTTATCCGCATTACTTTAATGCAAGCGGGGGCGAGGTTGCGGAAGTAATCAAAATTTTCGTCTCCGCTAAGCTGCACACGGTCCAGCGTACAGAACTCGGCAATCCGGTTGACCACCTGGACCGGGGTATTGACAAAGACGCCTACGATTTCTACGGCGGCATGAGTACGTTTTCTTAACGCCGCTACGATTTTATTGGCCTGGGCGGGCGTTATCTGGCGCGGGCTGCGGGTGAAAACCAGCCCGACAAAGTCCGCCCCGGCTTCGGCGGCGGCCAGGGCCTGCTCCTCGGTCTTGATGCCGCAGATTTTTACTTTAGTCATGCAGCAATTCCTTAATCATCGCGGGGATATCGGGCGCGGTCACCAGCGCTTCGCCCACCAGCATCGCATCAACACCCCACGCTTTGAGCTTTTTTACGTCCTCTCTGCAGCCGATGCCGCTTTCGCTGACCACTACTTTACCACCGGGGACAAGCGGACGGAGTCGGCGGGTGGTCTCTATGTCTACTTTAAAAGTATTCAGGTCGCGGTTATTAATACCTATAATTTCTGCGCCGCTTTTTAACGCTTTTTCCGTATCATTTTTATCATGCACTTCCAGCAGGCAGTACAGACCCAGCCGGTGACCTATGGCGAGTAGCTTATCGAGCTGTTTTAAGCTCAATATAGCGGCTATCAGGAGTATGGCATCGGCGCCCAGGGCAGCGGACTCGTAGACCTGATATTCGTCGAAGATAAAGTCCTTACGCAGCAGGGGCACGTTCACTTTTCCCCGGATTTCTTCGAGATGTTGAGGACTGCCCTGAAAATGGGCGACCTCGGTCAGCACCGAGATGGCCGCCGCACCACCGCGTTCGTAACTTAAAGCCAGCGACAGCGGGTCGAAATCTTTGACCATTACTCCGCGCGAGGGAGACGCTTTCTTAACCTCGGCGATGAGCTTGATTTTATCCCCGCGGAGGGCTGCCGCAAAATCGAGTGGTTTCAGCTGGACGATACACTCCTTGAGCGCGGGGAGAGACAGACTGCGTTTTTTATTCTCCAGCTCCCGCTTCTTGTCGCTGACGATTTTTTCGACGATTTTTTCCAGAACCGATGCCGGCATTTTTACTCCAGACGCTGGCTAAGCTCCACCAGTTTATTCAGTTTATCCCTGGCCAGGCCGCTATCGATAGATTCTTCGGCCATGCGTGTCGCTTCCTTAATATAAGAGGTGAAATCGGCGGCAATCAGTGCGGCAGCGGCGTTCATGACAATGGCGTTGCGCAGCGCGCCTCGAGCGCCATCAAGTATACGGCGCAGGGCCCCGGCGTTTTCCGCCGGCGTGCCGCCCTTAATCTCCGATTTTTTTGCCTTCTTAAATCCGAAACTCTCCGGAGAAATTTCATAGTGCGGCAAGAGCTTTTCGCGAGTGACATCCCAGACCAGCGATTTATCGCTTATGGAAATTTCATCGAGGCCGTCAAGGCCGTACACCACCAGCGCGTGCCTGACACCCAGGCGGTGGAGTACGGCGGCAATCTTGTTGCCAAGCTCCTCGCCGGGAACTCCGAGCAACATATATTCTACCTGTGCAGGGTTGGTCAGGGGGCCCAGGATATTAAATACGGTGCGGATGCCGATTTCTTTACGCACCGGCGCGGCGTATTTCATAGCCGGATGGTATACCTGGGCGAACATGAAGCCGATGCCTATCTCTTCCACACACCGGGCCACGCTGTCCGGATTAAGAGCGATTTTTACCCCCAGCGCCTCGAGGATATCGGCGGCGCCGCATTGGCTGGTGGCAGCGCGGTTGCCGTGCTTGGCCACTTTGAGTCCCGCCCCCGCCGCGACGAAACAGGCGGCGGTGGAGATGTTGAAGCTGCCGGAGCCGTCGCCGCCCGTGCCGACGATGTCTATGGCCGGGCCGCTAATCTTTACCGGGGTGGCTTTAGCGCGCATGACGGTGGCCAGGCCGGCAATCTCGTCGGCGGTCTCACCTTTGGCGCGCAGGGCGGTCAGGAAAGCGCCGATTTGCGCCGGCGTAGCCTCACCACTCATGATTTCCTCCATGGCGCCGGAGGCCTGCTCAAAGGTGAGAGATTTTCCTTCCACCAAAGTAGCGATGGCGTCTTTAATCATTGATGAAAATTCCTTAAATCTATTAAACTCTTCTTATTTCTTTTCAAGTAGGACATGGACTTTATCCCATTTTTCTTTACATCTAGTAATGTCACTTGCATCCAAGTTGCACCCTTTCCAATTAGGTTTATCATCTCTGCCAAGATGAATTGGACAATTTTCCTCATTTAATTCATATTTATTTTCTTTGTTCTTATTATTTTTACCAATGAATTTACTGATCCATCCATGTTTAACAAAGTAATCCCAATCACGAGCTGTAAGAATATAAAAGTCAGGTCGTTCTCCGGGAGGTTTATTTTCGTAATCAACAAAAATGAGTAGTATGTCATCTCCAGAAATGCCCTTAATTAGAGGCCATTCTTTATTCTGTTTTGTCTTTACCTGAATATTCAACATTGCTTTTTCAGTCGCCACTAGCAAATCTACTCGCTTTCGATGGGCTAATGTCAATTGAGCATAGATTACTTCTCTACAAAGCTCACTTGCAACGGCATATTCTCCAGCTAACGACAACATTTCTTTCTCGATATTCATTGTACCCATATCTTTGCGCATAAATTACCCCTTTTCCCCCAAGAGGAGTAGCCTGCGGAGAGGGGCGAAGCCCCTCTCACTATTTCTCCCCCTTCTTTTTGTAAAGGAAGGGGGTAAGGGGGATGGATTACCTCTAAAAATTTAAAAAATTCCTCAATAATTCCTTCCCCACCTTGGTCATAATCGATTCCGGGTGGAACTGGACGCCTTCAACCGGGTATTCCTTGTGGCGCAGGCCCATGATAATGCCGTTTTCCGTGTGCGCGCTTATTTCCAGGCAGTCCGGCAGCCCCTCTTCCTTTACCGCCAGCGAATGGTAGCGCACGGCGGGAAAGGGGTTCGGCAGACCGTTAAAAACGCCTTTATCGTCGTGGTAGATTGCCGAGGTCTTACCGTGCCTGATTTCGCCGGCGTTGCTAACCGTGCCGCCGTAGACCTGGCCGATGCACTGGTGCCCCAGGCAGACGCCGAGGATAGGCAGACTGACGCCGAAAGCGCGGATGACATCGTTGGAGATGCCGGCGTCCGCTGGCGTGCCCGGCCCGGGCGAGATGACGATACGCTCCGGGGAAAGTTGGCCTATCTCTTCGAGCGTTATTTTATCGTTCCGGAACACCTTTACCTCGGCCCCCAGCTCGCTTAAATACTGGTAGAGGTTATAGGTGAAGCTATCATAATTATCAATCAGTAATATCATTTCAGCCTGCCTCCGCGTGTTCGATGGCGGTCAGCGATGCCTGGGCTTTATTCAAAGTTTCCTGGTATTCGAGCGCCGGGACGCTATCGGCCACGACGCCGCCGCCCGCCTGGACATACGCGACGCCATTCTTGATAACAATGGTGCGGATAGCGATGGCGGTATCCATATTGCCGGAAAAATCGAAGTAGCCCACCGCGCCGGCATACGGCCCGCGTTTGTCCGGCTCCAGTCCGGCGATGATTTCCATGGCGCGTATTTTGGGAGCGCCGGATACCGTGCCCGCCGGGAAACAGGCGCGCATGGCGTCGAACTGGGTGAACCCTTTTTTGAGTTTGCCCTGGACGTGAGAGACCAAGTGCATGACGTGCGAGTAGCGCTCGATGTCCATGAACTGCGTCACATTGACCGTGCCCGGCTCGCTGATGCGGCCGACGTCATTACGGGCGAGGTCCACCAGCATCACATGCTCGGCGCACTCTTTTTCATCGTTTTTCAGCTCTTCGGCCAGCGCCTTGTCTTTAGCGGCGTCACGGTCGCGGGGACGCGTACCGGCGATGGGGTGGTTGGAGACGATGCCGTCCTCGACACGCACCAGTAGCTCCGGCGAAGAACCGACGATATGGAAATCGCCGAGGCGCAGGAAATACATGTACGGCGAGGGGTTTATCGAGCGCAGGGCGCGGTAGATGGCGAAGGGGCTGGCCTGCGTGCGGCGGGAAATCCGCTGCGAAGGGACAACCTGGATGATATCGCCGTCGTAGATGTATTTTTTGGCGCGTGCAACGATTTTTTCATATTGCGCCGGCGTCAGGTTGGACTTCGTTTTCGACGGGGCAGGGCGGTTTAATGCTTTTTCCTGCTCCGGCACAGGCTGGCTGAGCCGTGCCACCAGTCGGTCGATTTTATCCGTCGCTGCGCGGTAGGCTTTTTCGATATCGCCGTTAAGATAAACGTGAGAGACGACCTTGATAGTATGCGCGAGGTGGTCGAAGACGAGGATAGTATCCGCCAGCATCAGCACCGATTCCGGCAGGCCGAGGGTATCGCGCACAGGTGAAGGGAGTTTTTCAAAGTAGCGGGCGACCTCGTAGCTTAAATAGCCCACCATCCCACCATGAAAGCGCGGCAGCCCTTCAACATGAACAGGCTCGTATTTCAAAAACTCTTTTTCCACCGCGGTCAGGGGGTCGATGGCATGGCCATCGCCGGTGGTAAGGACGAGCGAAGGTTCCGTGCCCAGGAAGCTGTAGCGCGCCAGTCTTTCGCCCCCCTCCACGCTCTCCAGCAGGAAAGAGTAAGCGCCGCGGGCAATCTTGAGGTAGGCGGACACGGGTGTATCAAGGTCAGCCTTAATTTCCTGATAGACCGGCACCAGGTTGCCGTGTCTGGCCAGTTTTTTCACTTCTTCAAGCGTCGGATTATACATGTTTTTTCCTTCGACTTCGCTCAGGACAAGCCTCCCTCGATAAACTTCGGGGCAGGCAAACAAAAAGCCCCCACCCTAAAAGGGGCGGGGGCTAGTAGTTCCGCGGTGCCACCCTTCTTGTCCCGATGAAATCGGGACATCTCGGCGGGTACGGTCCCGATTTATCGGGACGATACCCCGGGATTATCTAACGCTTCCCCTGCGGCAAAGCCTACTCGTCCCGATTGTATCGGGACTTTCGGATTGCGGCTCCCAGGTCCATTCAGCCCCGGCGCTGGCGCCGGCTCCCACTTACCCGGCTCTCTGCGGCCCCGCTGTGGAGCTTACTACTCCTGTTCCAAGCCTTTACATAATTTAGATACCAGTAAGGATAACATGGCGAAATCGGTTTGTCAAGGGAAGGGGAGTGTATTTTATATTTGCCGGTAGGTTGTCTCGCTCCGGCGAGCTATCTGTAAAATTAAAACTAAATTATCTTTATCGTACACCTCGTAGACTATGCGGTAGCTGCCCACCCTGATGCGGTAAGCTTGCGTCTCACCTTTTATCTTTCTTACCGCGTGAGGCCGGGGTTCCCTGTGAGGCCGGGGTTCCCTGGCCAGATTACCAACGGCCGCTCTTAAGCGCTCGAAATCCTGCCTTCTTATTCTACCTTTGAGTTTTTCTAAATCGCGGTCGGCAGCCGGGGAAACCTCAATCCTGTACATCGCTACTTGGCAATCTTTTCGCGGCTATTAATTGATTTCTCCAGCTCTCTTTCGACTTCAGACCAAGGACGCCCGCCTTTTTTCTTCCATTCGGCTCTGGCAATTTCGATAGCAGGTACTAATTCAGCATCCTCACGGCTTTCCAGCCATTCCCGTACCGCATCAGCCATGATTTCGCTCGCAGGCATATGGCGCCTGGCCGCTTCCACTTTGAGATAGGTATATAAATCTTCGTCATGAAACACGACAGTCATCTTCCTGCTCATAGATACCTCCGGACGTATAGACGTATGTACGTATGATTATTTTATTCTAATTATTTAACGCTGTCAACAGCTTACTCCCAG
>JBEKDL010000076.1:0-8578 GCA_050014355.1 Dehalococcoidales bacterium
TCGCCGGGTTTTATAAGCTGGGTAACCTTCTTGGGGTCGATGGCCGCGGCGCCCCGGGCGCTGGAAATATCGCCGCTGATAAGGGCTTCGCCGCCGAAGCTGGAGAAGTAGACGTTATAGTAGTTATTCATCTCATCTCTCATGCCAATCCTGTCAGCCAGGTCCCAGAGCGCTTCAACTTTGTTCCTGCGTTCGTAGGCCGGCTTGACCACCGGCTGCCGGATGGGGAAACACCAGCCTTCCATCCCTATCGGGTGGTTAAAGAAAGGCCCGTGTGAAGAGAAAAGACAGTAGGCTTCCAGCGGATGGCAGTCAGGCAGCACGATATCAGCAAAACCCTCCGCGAACTCATTGGGAAGGATGTTGAAAGAAACGGTGAAAGGCACCTTCTTCCAGAAGACTTCAACGATTTCACGGTTCTGGGAACTGCGTATCATGTTGGAGCCGAAGATGATAGCCGCTTCGATGTCGTACGGATGCCCCATGTTTTCCCAGTACTTCGGGAAATCGGAAGTCATCGGGTGCGGGGAAAACGAGGCGGTGGGCACCAGCTCTTTAAGCAGCATATCTTCAGGCACTTTAGGCTCATGCACCGGCCACGGCCCGTGCTCCATAAAAGTGCCTGCGGTCAACAAGCCGTCTTTGCAGGGGAACGGGATTACCTTAAATCTGCCGGTGTCCGGGTGCCCCGCCACATAGGCTGGCCAGCCCAGCGTCCCACCCGGTACGTCCATAGCACCCACAATGGCATTGAGCAGACACATGGCTACGTAGGAGTGAGCGGAGTTGGTATGCCCCTGACCGCCGCGGAACATGATACACGCCACCGGTCTCAACGGGAGTTTCTCACCTTCTATTTCGATGGTGGTGCCTACCGAGGCGGCCTCGGCATACTCTTCAGCGATGCGGTGGATGGTCTTGGCCGGGACGGTGCTCACCTTTTCAGCGGCTTCCGCCGTGTACTGCTTAACATGGTCTTTGAGGAGTTGGAAGGATGGATGGCATTTCACACCGTTGACGGTATATTCGCCCAGGAGGGCATAATCGCCGATAGTCGGGTCGTTAAAGACCTTGGCTTTATTGGCCTTGGAATCCCATATCAGTGGTTTATTTGTCTCTTTGTCCCGGACATAAAGCTGGTCCGGGCCGATGAGATAGGGCCCGTTGGTCTTTTTCTTGAGAAACTCCGCGTCATAGACATTAAGCTCGTTCAGGAGGATATTTATCATCGCCAGGGCGATAATTCCATCCGTGCCTGGTAAAAGCGGTATCCATTCGGTGGCTTTGCCGCCGCCGAAGTTGCAGATAGGGTCGAAGACGACAATTTTGGCACCCTTTGCCCGGGCATCCGCGGCCAGGCGCATGTTGAATCCCATCGAGTGCCCGGAGCCGGTGCCCTTGTTCGAGCCCATCTGGATGACGTATTTCACATATTTCCAGTCCGGCACGATTGACCAGGAGGCATGATAGAGGCCGGCGCCCATGTGGGAGCCGCTACCGCAATGGAGGCCGCCGCCGCCAACATGCCAGTTTTTGGTGCCGAACACCGCGCCAAAAACTCCGAAGCCAAGCGGCAGGTCCGGGCCGCTACCGGCCGATGGCGTGCCGCCGTGGAACAGCTTATTGGGATTTTCTTTCCGGATTTTCTTAAGCTTGGCAGCTATTTCGTTCAGGGCCTCATCCCAGGAAATGCGTTTCCACTTGGGGTCGGCAAAAATTCCTTTTTCAGGATTGGTCCTTCTCAAAGGATAGTTGTATCTATTCGGGTCATATAAAGCCTGTATCATGGCTTCGCCCTTGGCGCAGAGGCCTCCCCGGGCGCCAAAGTCGTTATCCGGTTCGCCCTCTATTTTCACGAGGACGCCATTGACGCGGTGGCCGCGTATTGAACAGGTGCCGTAACAGCCCCCGCAGGTGGAGTGCACCCATACGTCTTCCCATATTTCTGGTTTGCCCTTAACTGACATTGTCATAGCGTCAGTCCACCTCCTTTGTTATTCCGGTATCTTTCATATTTATTATTTTAACTTTGTACCGCGCTCTTTTCTCCCTCTTTAGCGGCATCGCATAGCGTCTTGAGGAGAGCGAACCGGCGGTTGACCTCTTCCTGGAGGGCAGCCAGGTCCGCTTCTTTTAAGTGCGAGAACTTGCGCATTAGCTTTGTGAATTCCGTTATGGGTTTCGGTTGCGCCACCTCGACTGTGATTCTGGGCTTGCCGTCTTCCGCCTCCCAGAGCGGGAAATAGTTGGTCCTGACGGCGGCGCGGCATACCTCGATAGACATACTGGACTCAACACGCCAGCCTGTTGGGCAGGGGCAGAAAAGATGAAGATACACAAACCCTTCTTTAGATTTCTGCTGGGCTTTCTGGAGCTTCTTGAAAAAGTCCTCGAGGTGGGATAGCGTAGCCGTGGCCATGTACACAGGTTGATGCATCAGCATGACCATAGGCAAGTTTTTGGAAACGGTCGGTTTGCCCCGGCCGATTTTACCGACAGGTGTGGTCGTCGTCGAGGCGCCAAGCGGGGTGGTGCTGCTTCTCTGAATACCGGTGTTCATGTAGCCTTCATTATCGTAGCATATATAAATTATCTTCTCGTTTCTTTCGGCCGCCCCGCTTAAAGGCTGGAAGCCTACATCGGCGGCACAGCCATCGCCTGTCCAGCAAACCACCGTGGCGTCATTCCCGGTCTTCTGATAATAGCGGGAAATGCCCGTGGCGCTGGAGGCGACGCCGGTCATCAGCGTGCTGTAATAGGTCATCTTATGCCACGTGCCTACGTTCTGGCCATAAAGTATGGGCGCCGAACAACACGGACAGCCGACCATAACGATGTTTTTACCCAGCACTTTCGGGACGTCTCTTAAGGCGAGCTCCAGGGGGCAACCGGCGCACCAGGATAGCCCGCCGGCGTACTGCTCTTCTTTCACTTGGAAATAGTCAAAAAGTCTTGATTTTTTCTTCGTTTTCTCTACCATTTTTCTTCCTCCTACTCCAGGGGTATCCAGGTTACTTCCTGGTAAGGCTTGCCCTGTGCGGCGCCTTTCACTTCGTCGACTACTCTTTCAATGTGAGGTGTGGTTATATCCATGCTGGCCAGGCCATCGATGTAACTTAGCAGCGGCGTCGGTCCAATTTCTGGTAAAAGCGCCCTCAACTCTGTATAGATAGGGCCGGCCGCCCAGCCGAAGGAAACGCTGCGGTCGATGACCCCGATGGCCTTTCTACCTTTGAGAGCTTTAATCAGCCTTTCCCGGGGGAAGGGCCTGAACATTCTTAGCTTGACCAGCCCCACCTTTACGCCCTGTACCCTCTTGGCATCAACCACTGCCCTGGTAGTGCCGGCAGTGCCACCCGAGGTCACTATAATTATATCGGCATCTTCAGTACGGTATTCTTCTATCTGACCGCCATAACCACGCCCAAAGTAATCCTTGAATTCCGCGTCTATTTCATCTACTTTTTTCAGCGCCCGCTGCAGGGCCTGGCAATGTTTATAGCGCAGCTCCATGAAACCTATATCGATACCGTGGGTACCGCAGCCGATGGGCTGTCCCGGCTGTAACTTAGGCCGCGGCGGTTGCGATTTCAGCGGCGCCAAGAACTGGTCAACGTCCTCGATCCGAGGTATTTCTACCGCCTCGGCCAAATAGGAGAGGTAATAACCATCGTAGTTGACCATGACCGGCAGTTGAATATCGTGGTCTTCAGCGAGCCGGAAAGCCATGATAATCTGGTCAAGGATTTCCTGGTCGTTCTCCACGATAATTTGAATCCAGCCGGAATCCCTGGTGGCGATGATGTCCTGCTGCCCCGAAGAGACCGCTAGTATGCCCGGCGTCTCCCGGTTGGCGATTGCCATCACCACCGGTACCCTGAATCCGGCGGCATGGAGCAAAGCATCATACATGAATACCAGCCCCCAGGAAGAGGTGGCGGTAAAGGCCCTGCCACCGGCGGCACTGGCTGCGGCGACAACGTTCATCGCCGAGTTTTCGCCTTCAACCTCAACCATCTCGGCATCCAGGACGCCATCGGCGTGGAAGGTGGAAAGCTGCTCCGCTACCTCGCTCATGGGTGTTATGGGATAAGAAGTGGCTATATCAGGCCGGCATAACATGGCCGCATAGGCCGCAGCTGCGTTACCGGTCATGACCCTGGTCTGACCTTTTTTAGCTTTCATGAGCGAACTCTCCTTCCGAGACCATCGTCAGAGCGCCGCGGGGACACTCGTGAGCGCAGACTCCGCAGCCCTTGCAGTAAGCCAGATTAGACTCATAATGGTCACCTTTGTCAACCATGCATTGCGGTGGGCAATATAAAGCGCAGAGACCACAATAGTTGCATTTTGCCTGGTCAAGCACCGGTCTTTCCGTGCGCCAGCTACCGGTATCCATGCACAGAAGTGATTTATTGGCGTCCGACCAAGCGCCCTCTGTTTCAAAAAGAAATTTGTGTTTGATTACCATTTAAGTACCTCCACTTCCTTATATCCCCTCTCGGCGCTTTTCAGATTGCGCTGCAGTATATCGCCGGAAAGATAGTCGGGCAAACAGGCGAGCACCGACTTTAATTCGAGCCAGCCGGTAACGGCGGCGAGAGCGCCGAGGAGACAGGTGTTAGGGATGTCCCGACCGATTTCCTCCATAGCAACTTGTGTAGCGTTAATAATACCGCCAGCTTTGAGGTTTTCATTGGGCTTAGATTTTAAGGGCACTTTCGTGTTGACGATGAGTACACCACCCGGTTTGAGGCCGGTGAATAGCATGGGAAGCTTCATCAGACCCGGGTCTATCACCACCAGGCAATCGGGGGTATAAATCTGGGTCTTTTCCATGATAGGCTTATCATCCACACGGGTGAAAGCCACCACCGGTGCGCCGCGCCTTTCAAAGCCGTACATGGGGAAGCTGGCGACATACTTGCCTTCCGCGACGAAAGCGCTGGCCAGCATCCGTGCCGCCATGACGGCCCCCTGCCCGCCCCTGCCATGAATTCTAATCTCTTTCACAGTTACATAATCCCCTCTTCATTAGTATTCAGCGCCGGCCTGCTTAAGCCGCGCCGTGAGACCATATATTTGCGACTCCTATTTACCAGCATTTCTACCAATTTTGGGCACCAGGCTTTCCCGCAGCGTCCGCATCACGCCAACAAGCTCCTCGACCTGGCTCTTGTCCATGCAGGATAGCGCCTCGCGGCACAGCTCCTGGGCGATGGGGCTTAACCGATTGGCCTCTTTCCAGCCTTTATCGGTAATGACTACTTTGACGGACCTGCGGTCGTCGGTAGAAGGCTCCCGGCGGACGACTCCCTGCCTTTCCAGGGTGTTAATCACCGCCGTCACCGAATTCTTTTCCCGGAATACATTCTCGGCTATCTCCGAAGGCGTCATTTCACCGCCGTTCCTGAACAGCGTGCTCATGATGTTGAACCTGATGAGGCTGACATCGTGACGTTTAAGCTGGACTTCCAGATACCTGGCCAGTACCTCGTAGGACATCATAATGGATAACAGCGTGCCCAGAGGCGTTTTATCAGTTGCTTTTTTACTGGCTTCTCTTACAATCATCAGTGCCTTCTAAGCGGTAATAACAGGGCAAATTATGTTCCATCCAGAATTATTTTATAACGGTCAACGCCGTTTGTCAACTATCACCCAGTATCAATTTCCTCTCATTCCGTTATAACTGGGCTTATATAACGCCAATATTTCATTCCATATGGAACGATTATTTCGCTGGCTATTTGCGTACTTTTCCCGTTTTCAGTATATTTAGGTTGACTGATTTTTAAACCATAACGAGGTAAATTCCATGAAAGACAATGAATACTGGAATCCCGTCCTGGAGACCATGCCGCAGGAAAAGCTGCAAAAGCTACAGTTCAAGAAGTTCAAGGAGATATTTACCTGGGCTTACGAGCGTTCCAAATTTTACCGCAAGCTGTATAAAGACGCCGGCATCGAGCCGGGAGATATCAGGTCCTTCGATGATATCCGCAAGGTGCCAAAGATAGAGAAATCGATGTTGCGCGGCGCGCAGGGCAAGGACCCCTTCCCCTACGGGGACATCTTATGCGTACCGCTGGACCAGGTTACCGCCTACCACCAGACGAGCGGCACAACGGGGCAGCCGGTCTACCAGGCCGATACCTGGCAGGACTGGGAGTTGAGCACCGAGGCCTACGCCTACGCCCTCTACGCGCAGGGCTACCGCGCCGGCGACCGCCTGTTCCTTCCCTTCGGCTACAATATCTTCATCGCCTTCTGGTCGTATCACTACGCCGCCGAAAAGCTCGGCTGCGAGGTCGTCCCCGGCGGCGTCCTTGACACCTCGGCCCGCATCCTCAAGATGCAGGAACTCCGCTGCGTCGGGATGGGCGCCACCCCCACTTATATCCTGGGCATGGCAGATACGGCCCGCAAGATGGGCCTTAACCCTCCGAAGGACCTGTTCATCAGGAAAATCACCGTGGCGGGAGAGCCGGGGGGCAGTATCCCGGCCACGCGTAAGCGCATGGAGGATGCCTGGGGCGCGAAAGTCTACGACCAGGTGGGGAGCACGGAAATCGGCCACTGGGGCTACGAGTGCCGCCGCCAGGCCGGCCTGCATGTTAACGAGGGCCTCTATCTGGTGGAGATTGAGGACATAGAAACCGGCAAACCTATCGAAGGGCCGGGCAAGCGGGGCAAGATGGTGGTTACCAACCTCAGCCGGATGGCCCAGCCCTGCATCCGCTTCGACGTGAAGGACATCATCCAGTGGAATGCGCGGACGTGCGATTGCGGCCGCACTTACCGGCTGCTTGAAGGCGGCGTCCAGGGGCGCGCCGACGACATCACCAAGGTCAAAGGCGTGCTACTTTCACCGGCGGCTATCGAGGAGGTAGTGCGGAACGTGCCGCAGCTCGGGGATGAGTACATCGTTGTAGTCACCAAGAAAGGCGATATCGATGACATCACGCTGAAGGTGGAGATAAAGCCGGAGTACAAAAAGGACGAGGCTGCTATCAAGGCGAAGTTGACCGATCATCTCCGTATTACGACCAACCTTGGCTATAACATCGAGTTCCACGAGTTCGGGAGCCTGCCGCGCTCACAGGCCAAGAGCCGCCGTTTCCAGGACATGAGACCTCATCATTAGGAGTAAATATATGGCACAAGAATATGACATAAAAGCCATGGCGACCAAAATCAAGGCGCTCCGCCGCAACGCCGAGGCGCTAAAGGAAATTTCCGGCGGGATACCGGCCGTCATTAAAAACGCCGACCGCATTCTGGCTAACGTGAAAATGCTGGAGATAGATATCAGCGACGCGGTAAAGGTAATGGGGAAATAGCGTTTCGCATCTGCGCATTTGCGCAAGTGCGCTATTGAGGAGGAGATATGTTTTTCGCTCTGGTTCTGATAGCTGTCGGTGTTATCGCCCTGCTGGTCAAGGCAAATGTACTCTCGGGGTCGGTCTGGTCTTATGCCTGGCCGGTCATCCTGATATTGCTCGGGTTATCGTTCCTGTTCGGCCGGTTCCGACACCGTCATTCGCGTTGGTTCGGCTGCTGTCCCCCCTGGGATGACAGAGATAAAGACAAGAAGGAATAAGTAGGTTTTTCGCTGTGTAACTTAACATAAGTTATTACATGGCAATAATTTGTTATTCGTCTTTATTATCTCTTTCTGAAACCATTCATAGAATTTATCCGCATTTGTAAAACATGGTAATGCCCCACTACGTTGTATATACAATCTATTATCTTTTGGCGGAGTTCTATTTGGCATATACTCAAATCCACCCCATTCTTCATAGAGATACTGCCTAAGATAATATTTGCCGTTTTTGTCCCGCTCACCTATCGGTATACATGTTTCTAACCTGCCGGACTTTCCTTTTTTTCCAAAAAAGATAAAATCATCCTTCTGGGGTTCTCTTCTAGTGTGTGCGTTGAAATGCCATTCTTCTTTCTTTATATCCTTTGCGTGTCTTCCTTTTTCCCTTAAAATATATAGTCCAATGATTGCGTAAACGAGAGGCCTCTGTTCATGGGGTGAAATAGGCTCAAAACTTGTATAAAAAACGATTATATCACCCTCTCCCAATTCTTTAAAAAGAGGTTTCCCCCTTTCCCCTTGGTCTCCATACGTAAGATACCTGAAATCTGGGTCGAGATGAGCGTTGATATACTTTGGTTTTTTAATAAATTTCGCTGGCAAATTCGTATTAAGACTCTTGCAGCATTTTTGAAACTGTATATATTTTTCTTCATACCCCGGGCGAATCAGGGATGTCTCACCACCAATTCCTTTGTCTTTTTCTTCAGATTCAATAATTGGGACATACGCATATTTATTTGTGCTAACGTCAATAGGCGCGTTCCAATGTCCGCTATCATCACTTGAATCAATACCAACTCTAACTAAAAATCCTTTCATCACGAGACCTCCCTAAATTTTTCTTCCGTCTGCACAATCCCAAACAGCCTCTCCGCATTCTCCGTGGTCGCGGCCGCTACCTCCGCCTCGCTCACGCCTTTGAGCGCCGCCGCTCCCCTTAAAGACCGCGCCACGTCCGCCGGGGAC
>JBEKDL010000077.1:0-14571 GCA_050014355.1 Dehalococcoidales bacterium
GGAAGCATCGATCAAGATCGCATCCCTTTCCCCGTATATCAAAGTGGAGTTGCTGTTAAAGCCCAGATAACTGTGAAGAAAGACTCTAAACTTAAGAGACAAATTTGCTCGTCCTTTCCTATAGTTGGGTGGCAGTAAGCACTCCGATGCCTTAGGTCACCTCAATCGCCATCATAGTAGTGGTTGAATTGATAAGTATGTTAGTGGAAAATTTCTCAAGAGTCAACCGAGCGTATTGACTCATAATAAAAGTTATGGGAGGCTCAAGCAAAGCATAACATCCGTGTTTCAGGGAGAGACAGACCTCACCCATCTCCACCAGAAACATGGATGAGTTGTTGGAAGGTTCGTTTAAGAAATCTATCTAGCTTTTATCGGCAATTATGTCGGCCCTGGCGTTCATTCCGGATTTTAACCCCGAGTTTTGCGGCAGAGTAAAAGTAATCTTTACGGGGAATAAAATCATGCTGGTATCAGAGGATGGCAGGGTGCCGACGAAACTGACGGCCCCGTCAATGCGCAAACCGGGCAAAGCATCTACTGTGAGATTGACCTTTTGTCCGACTTTCACATTGGCTATATCCAGCTCATTCACATTGACATCGAGCTCCATTTGGCTCAGGTCGATTATTTCGAAGGCAGTTGTGCTGGCGAAGGTAGCTGAAGACAGGACGTCGAACACTTTCACATTTACCGTGCCGATGACACCGTCAATTGGCGCGGTTATTATCGCTTTCTGAAGTGAATCCTTGGCGATATTCACGTTATTTTGAGCGGTTGCCACATCGTTATTCGCTTTATCCAGCGCCGTTTTGGCACTATCGACCGCCAAGGCAGACTTCGTCGCTGCGTTTTTAGCGTTCTCTACGGCGACTTTAGCTTTCTCCAGCCCGAATTCAGCCGTTCTCAAAGTCCAGAATTTATCCATCGATAGATTCTGGTTTTCGAACGGGTCGGTGCCTATTCCGCTGCGATTGAGTAGGTCTGTGCTACTTGTCAGGTTGTCGAGTGCTTGTTGCAGATCGCTTGGGATATCACCTATTTGTTCCGATTTTAACGCTGCGGTTGCGTTGGCTATGGCTAATTTGGCGTCATTGATATATCCAAGCGCAGTGGGTACATCGATGTAAACGGTATGGTAGTTATAGGGATAAATGATTTTGTTCAGGTTGTCCTGAGCCTGTTGCAGGTCGATGCCGGCGGAAACCACATTTTCCTGCACCGTGGCATTATCCGTCTGGGCTGATTTGAGAGCGTAAGCGGCCTGTCTGGCGGCGAACTCCGCCGCATTTTCCGCCAGCTGCGCCGCGTTCAGAGATTCTTGAAGAGAGGAAGTATCGAGCATAGCCAGAACCTGCCCTTTGGTTACCCTGTCCAGCACGTTGACCTTGACCTGGGCGACTGTACCGCTTGTGCCGAAAGTCAATTTCACGTCTTGAACGAAAGATAATCGTCCGGTTGCCCTGATGTGCAGCGCTGGCGTCGTTGACAAAACGGATGGAGCATTTTGATTGGGCCGCGGCGTTGTTGAAGACGTAGTAGCGTTTGTGGATGCAGGGGCCGATGCCGTCGTTTTGGCTGCCGATGAACAGGCCGTTGGCACCACTAGTAACAGAATCACCATAAAAATAAGCGTCCACTTCGCCATATTATTCTCCTGACTCATTTAAATTATTCGGGTCCGGGTCCTGCTGTTCTTGAGGAGGCGGGTCATCTTCAGCTCCGGCCAAGGGAGGAGCTTCCGTGATTTCTGGCGTAACCATCTTTGGAGGAACAGTAACCTTCACCCCGCGACGGAACAAGCGGGCGACAGCTACGACGACATCATCCATAACCGTATAAGCCACAGGTACAACTACCAGGCTTAACAGTGTTGAAGTGAATACACCACCGATAACGGCGATGGCCATGGGCGCGCGGAACGCCCCGGCCGCACCTATCCCCAGCGCTGTGGGAATCATGCCCAGGATAATAGATAATGATGTCATGAGAATGGGTCTAATCCTCACCGGTCCCGCGGCCAAAACAGCTTCAGTGCGTTCTTGGCCCTCTCTTCGGTATCGAATAATAAAGTCGACCAGAAGGATGGAGTTTTTCGTGGCGATGCCCATCAAGAGCAACATGCCTATCATGGATATAACCGTTAACTGTGTGTGAGTGATTAACAGGGCGAACACTGCCCCGATAGCTGCGAGAGGCAGTGCGGTCATTACGGTTAATGGGTGAATCAAGGAACCGAACTGGGATGCCAGGACCATGTAAACGAAGGCTAGCCCGAGAATCATCGCGAAAGTAAGAGAACTGAAAGCCGAAGTGGTTTGTTGCTGCTGCCCGCCGGTCTGCCACATCACTCCTACGGGCAGTGACAGCCCGGAAAGGGCTTTCTGCACATCCGGCATTACATCTGCCGCGGTACGTCCTTCAAGGTTTGCTCCGACCGAGATTTGCGATAGGCCGTTATACCTCGTCAGCGTCGTCGGTCCTGTACCCTGTTGCACTTGAGCTAAAGCGCTTAAAGGATACATATCTCCGCTGGAAGTGATTATAGGCAAATTCTGAAGAACTGATGTATCCGCAAGGTCCTGTTCACGCAGTTGCACGGTCACATTCATTCTTTGGTATCCCTGCCAGTCCACCTGGGTAACCGTGGTATCCTGGATCAAGGTGCTGACCGTCTGACCCAAGGTCGCTGCGTTAATACCGAGATTGGCTGCCCGCTGGCGGTCTACCACAATATTGAGTACGGGTGTTTGGGGAGGAGTACTGGTAGCCGTGTCCTTAAGCCCCCGCACCGTGTTTAAGCGCTGCACTATCTGGTTGGCTACATCATTGAGAGCATCGACGCCGCCAGGCCCCTGCACCGTTATTACGACCGGGCGCCCGCGGACGGAACTTCCTCCGCCAAGTCCGAAGCCGATTCCCAGAAACTGGTTAGGTTTGGAATAAGTTACGTTACTGCGGTATTGGGTTAACAGCCCGCGTAAGCGTAAAATCATATTATCAGTATTCACGTTGTCCTTAAGCTGGACGGAAATCGAACCGGACTGCGAAGAGCTGCCGCCGCCTACCCTGGAAAAGATACGCTGGACTTCAGGCTGAGCCGTGATAATCTTCTCAACATCACGGGCCATCTGGTCTGTTTTTTCGAGCGGGGTTCCTGTCGGCAGGCTAATACCTATGTTTACCTGGTGGGGGTCGGAGGTGGGGAAGTAACCGAGCGGCATGGTGGTGATTAACCAGACTGCTATTGCGAAGATGCCCAGCGCCGAACCTAAAACTATCCGGCGGTGGTTTAAAGACCAGGCGAGTATTTTCTTATACCAGGCGATGGTAGATTCCCAGGCGGCGCCGAAACGCTCGCTCCAGTATTGTTTCGATTTTCCGGCTTTTTCCGTTCTCGCAAATTCAGCCGGTTTGACATTAAAAGGTTTAGCGAAGTGCGCCGTGAGTAAAGGCGCAAAAGTAAATGCCTCAAACAAAGAAATCAGGACGGCTGCCGCAATGGTAATGCCGAATTGCTTAAACAGGTTTCCAATCTGGCCCGAGGTAAACCCGACCGGTATAAAAACCGCGACGATGCTTAACGTGATAGCCAGCACGGCAAAAGCTATTTCCCCGGTGGCTTTCTCCGAAGCGACCTTCGGCGATTCACCGTATTCCATATGGCGGAAGATATTTTCCCGGACGACGATAGCATCATCAATCAATAAGCCAATCGAAAGCGAAAGAGCCATCAGGCTGATGATATTAAGGGTGTATCCCAGATAACGCATTACCGCGAAGGTGGCTATGACGATAATCGGCAAGCCGGCAATGGTAATAAGTACGTTCCGCATATTACGGAAAAACAGAAACAGCACAGCTCCGGCCAGTATAGCCCCTATGATTAATGTCAATAAGACATCACGGACCGACTGCTGGATAAAGGTGGAGTCGTCTTGTACAATATTGAAACTCAGGTCGGGGAAATCATGGGAAAGGCTTTTTAATTCATTACGGGCTAGGGCCGCAGTTTGTACGACGTTGCTCCCCGATTGTTTTTGCAAAGAAATAAGTATCGTGCTTTGCCCGTTAAGAAGGGTATAAGACGTCACCGGGGGAGTGGTTATGGAGATAGAAGCAACCTGGCTAAGTTGAATGGCGTTGGTACCGTGCCGGGCGACAATCAGATTGCTGATTTCGTCCACATTCTGGAACTGGGCTGCCGTGTTCAGTGATAAATTCTGGTTACCGGTCTTGAGTTGTCCGGCCGGTAAAACGCTGTTATTCTGCTGCAACGCCGTCGTAATTTGCTGCGGCGATACCTGCAGGTCGGTTAATCTTATTGCATCGAGTTTGATGGCTACCTCCGGAGTGGAAAGGCCGTTTGCACCGACAGATGCCACGCCAGCAAGCTGCTGCAGACGCGGTTGTATCACGCTGGTCAGCAGCTGGTTCATATCCGCTGATGAAAGCGGCGTTCCTTTAACGGTAAGCGCTACTGTCATAAAGGGAGCTGCGTTCTGGTCAAAACGCCGCATCACCGGCGTTTGAGCACCTGAAGGAAGACTCCGGGAAAGCGGGTCGATTGCTTCGCGTACTTCTTCGGCTGCCTGCTCGAGGTTGAATCCCACCACGAAACTGACGGTAACCATGGACATGCCTTGTTGGGAGGTTGAAGAAATATTACTGACGCCGCTAATACCATTGAGAGCCTGTTCAACCACTTTGGTGACTTGAGTTTCCACGTTTTGCGGGCTGGCTCCCGGGTAGGAAACACTAACGGATATCGTGGGGTTTGACATGTCGGGTAAGAGGTCGACTCCCATGTGGAGATAGGACAAAACACCGACCAGGGTTATAGCCAGGAGCACCATAGTGATGAAAAGGGGCTGTTTTATAGCCAGCTTGGCTAATGGCATTAAAGTACCTGCCTACACAAATATATAATAAAGGCCCATGCTTTAAAATGGTCAGGAAGCTTAATCGCTATTTATATGCACCTGAAAGCTTAAACAACCAATTATATTATATTTTGAAAATATTATCATCATGTTTGCTATACCCTTGATAAAGCATAACCTCTTCCTTTAATATAGGTATACCTACAACGGAACAGTGATCCCGATGTTTATTCAATGGTAACTTTCAAGTAAAATGTGACTATTTTAAGTGTCTCTGGTATCATTCAATTTAAAGCTCACCGAAGTTGAGCAGCAAGGAGTATTGATTGTGGATATCGGAGAAAAGACGGTTTTAAGAACAATCGGCCTCAGTGGTGTGATCACCGGCGGAGCGGAAGGCGCCGTCGACGTTAAGAATGGGAAAATCCTCAGGATCAGGCCTCTACATTACGATTGGAAATATGACCGGAAAGCTTTAAATCCCTGGAAATTCCAGAAGAACGGTAAAACCCTGGAACCCAATTGGAAATCGCTGCCCGGCCCCTATTCGCTGGCTTACAAGAAACGTATATATTCCCCTAACCGTATCAAGTATCCCTTAAAGAGAGTAGGTTGGGACCCGGACGGCGAGAGGAATCCGCAAAACCGGGGTAAGAGCAAGTACCGGAGAATCTCATGGGATGAGGCTACCGATATCATCGCCAGCGAGATTAAGAGGATACACGCGAAATACGGGCCGCTGGCTGTTCTGACACAGGGAGACGGACACGGCGAATGTAAACTGGTGCAGGGTCCTCACGGTTTACCCGGATTGCTACTGGAAAAGATGGGGGGCTGGACGCAGCAAATCAGGAATGCCGACAGCTGGGAAGGATGGTACTACGGTGCCATGCATGTCTGGGGGACAGGATTGTGTGGTCATTTAATGCCGGCGGCCAACGTCGTCAAGGATGTTACTGAGAACTGTGAAATGCTCCTGGTGTGGGGAGGTGACCCGGAGACAACCCCATGGGGTTTCCGGGGACAGTTCGCCAGCCGCCTCAGCTATTTCTGGTCGGAAATCGGCATCAAACAGGTGTATATCTGCCCCGAGTTGAACTATGGCGCCGCGGTTCATGCCGATAAATGGATACCGATATTGCCCAATACCGATGCGGCCATGCAACTAGCGATAGCTTATATCTGGATAACCGAGAGGCGCTACGATAAGGACTATATAGGTACCCATACGGTGGGTTTCGACAAATTTGCAGAATATGTTCTTGGAAAAGAAGATGGCATTCGTAAAACACCCGAGTGGGCTTCTCCCAAGTGCGGAGTCCCGGAATGGACCATTAAAGCCCTGGCCCGGGAGTTCGCCGCCCGGGTGACAACGATAGGCCATTATTTCGGCGGCGGTTATATCCGGGGCCCGTTTTCCCATGAGCCCGCCAGGCTGGAGGGCGTGTTGCTGGCCATGCGGGGTCTGGGTAAACCCGGCGTCCACCAATGTATCATCACGAACTTCGGTATGCCCAGGAGTATACAATCTAAAAGTGTGCGTTACACCTGGCAAAATTTCGCCAGTGACTTGATGTTTAAGGACAGGATACTAAAACCGCAGGCCGCCGGTTGCCGTGCCAGCCAGAAACAGTTCTTTCCCAAGACTCTTTTTAAAGAGGCGATTCTTAATCCGCCGGTCACTTTCTGGGGCAAGAGCGAAAATATGGCGCCAGTGGAGGACCAGTTTAACAAATATTCATATCCGGCCCCCAAAGAGGAAGGCGGGACAGAAGTGCATATGATATGGACGGATAATCCCTGCCTGACTACCTGTTGGAACGAAGGGCACAAATTAGCGGAAGCCTACCGCAGTCCGAAGATAGAATTTATTGTCACTCAGCACCCGTGGCTCGAGAACGATACCATGTTCGCCGATGTCATCCTGCCGATAAGCACCCTTTATGAGATGGATGACATCATGACCAACAGCTCCCAGGGCATCCAGTTCCAAAACGTCATACTCCAAAGGCAGGCTATCAAACCCGTGGGCGAATCTAAGAGCGACTACGAAGCAGTTTTGGAGGTGGCTAAAAAGCTTGGGAAATATGAAGAGGTAACCGAGGGTAATAGCGTGGAGGACTGGATTAAATTCGCCTTTGAAGGCCTGGGTTTACCAGAATTAATCAGCTGGGAAGATTTCAAGGATAAGCAATACTATGTTTTTCCGGTAGCTGAGGACTGGGAAAATGACCCGCCAGGATTGAGAAGGTTTTACGAAGATCCGGAGAAGTACCCTTTGAAAACGCCATCCGGAAAGCTGGAAATATATTCCGAGCGACTAGCGAAGAACTTCCCCGATGATAAGGAAAGACAGCCGATACCGAAATGGGTGGAAAAAAGCAAGACGCACGATGAAAGGATTTCCGGCCAAAGGGCCGAGAAGTACCCCCTGCTCATGATGTCCAACCACGGAAGATGGAGAATGCATGCCCAGTGTGACGATATATCATGGACGAGAGAAATACGGACATGCAAGGTAAAAGCATGGGACGGCTATATGTACGAGCCCCTCTGGATACACCCGTCAACCGCCAACGCCAGGGGTATCATTAATGGAGACATCGTTAAAGCTTATAACGAGAGGGGAGCTGTGCTCGGCGGGGCCATTGTCTGGGAAAGAATTAAGCCCGGAGTGGTATACATGGATCACGGTTCCAGATGTGACTGGATTGTACCGGGAGAACTTGACCGGGGCGGCGCTGTTAACCTGATATCGCCAAACGGTATTGTCTCTGAGCATTGTCCTGGCATGGCTACCAGCGGCTACCTGGTTGAAGTCGAGAAAGTAAGCATGGCTCAAATGGAAGAATGGAAGAAACAATATCCCGAAGCCTTCGCTAGAGAATATGACCCGGCTTCCGGACTACGCTTTAACGCATGGGTTGAAGGACGTACGTAGCAATTAAGGCAATTGTTGGGTAACCTTTGCTTGAATTGTTACCAATAGGTGGAATGTTGTGTTGCGGTTGTTTGTGAGGTTGTACCTTTATCGACCTATCGTGCCGTATGGGCTAAAAAAGATTAGAACAGGAACATCCCTCGCTTTTCTTTAGCGATAAACATTAAAACATACTACCAATGGCGGCGAAAAGCATGACAATCTGGTAATCAACACTACTGTTTGCCATCTTTTATCTCATAGAACTGGCAATTATTCCTACAATAGCCTGAAAAAGTAATTTTTTAGCACTAAATTATTGCCAGATTAAATACTAAATACCTTTTTTCGGGTCACGAATAGGTAAATTATGCGCAAATATGTCAAATTTGCGTGAAAATAAGTAGAAATTAGCGTTAAAATAGATACACATTCAAGCTAGATAACCTCCAATAAACCCGAAGGGCAGGGTTCCACGGGCTTTGCCCGTGGGTGAATGCGTAACCGCCCGAAGGGCGTGCAGCAAAGCTTGAGTTACAAAGTGCCACGGGCTCTGCCCGTGGGTATCACGGCTTTTCGTGAAATGGTGGCTTTAGCTAAAAGCAGTCCGAAGGTTATCGATGCCGTCCTTATCTGGAAATATTCTCGCTTCGCGCGTAATCGCGCTGATTCCATCGTGTACAAGACTATCCTTCGAAAGCAGGGCGTGCAGGTGATCTCTATCACCGAGCCATCCGACAATAACAGCCCGACCGGAAGGCTGATGGAGGCAATCATCGAGGATCTCGATCAATTTTATTCGGATAATCTGGGAGAAGAAGTTACCCGGGGAATGCGAGAGAGTGTTTCACGCGGGTTTTACCTATCCAGCAAAGCTCCATACGGTTACAGGAAGATTCGGGTTAAAGACGGCGCTAAAGAACACACTAAACTTGAAATCGATCCGTCTCAATCACTGGTTGTACTTTCTATCTTTAACGATATCCTCTCGGGCAAAGGCCTCATCGAAATCGTGCGCGGGTTAAACCAGAAAGGAATCGTCAGTCCGAAAGGGAGAGGTTGGAACAAAACGGGGCTCTATACCATTGTTAACAACGAAATCTACACCGGAACCTTTATCTGGGGTCGTAATAGTAAAAGAGGAAATCTTCCAATAAGGGCCGAGAACGCGTTCCCGGCGTTTATCGATAAGGGGGTCTTCACTAAAGCTCAGAAACTGATGGGAAGCCGAGCGCCGGCGAAGCAGCATCCTAGACGCGTAACCAGCCGGTTTCTGCTAAGCGGGTTAACCGTGTGCGGTCATTGCGGAAAGGCGCTCATAGGGCAGGATGCCAAGAGCGGGAAGTTTTCATATTACGTTTGCGGGTCATTAACTAAAAAGGGAGCGGGGGCATGCTCGACTCCTTACCTTAATAGCGATAAGCTCGAGCGTTTGGTGATATCAAAGATCAAAGAACATATACTTACTCCCGAGAATTTGAACGAATTGGTCGGTTTAGTTAATGAAGAGATGGACGCGGCCTCAAGCTCGTTTAAGGATGAGATGGATACTATCATGAGTGAGATTGGCGGAGTCGAGCAGCGGTTGGGTAACCTTTACAACGCCATCGAGAACGGCAGCATCGAGTTTACCTTGCTAAAACCGCGCTTGCAGGAGCTGACTTCGCAACATGACCGATTGTTAGCGAGAAAATCAGAGCTTGAATCACTGACGTCGCAGAGAAAGGTTGAGCTAGCAAGTCCGGATGTAGTAAGAAAATACGTTGAAGATTTACGTCAGTTCATTGATAGCAGTGAACTGACGGAACGGAAGGCTTTTATCAAGAGCTTCGTGAAGGAGATTAAGGTCTTGGGAGACGAAGGACGTATCAAATACACTTTCCCTATCACTCCGGATAATCATGAGGAAGAAGGACTGGGAGTTCTGCCTACTGTACGTTATGGTGGGCGGTACAGGATTCGAACCTGTGACCTCCAGTGTGTGATACTGACGCTCTAACCAGCTGAGCTAACCGCCCTAGATAGCATTATCCATTTTACGCCTTGGAGGACGGTTTGTAAATCAGCGCTAACCTTCAGGCCGCTGGCTTCACGTTAGGCCGTTTTGATTTCCTCTTCTTTTCTTGCATCCCCATAAAACTGCCATCCACGTACCGGCTCAACGGCAGCCCTCCGGCGACGCTTAGCGCCTGGCCGGTGATATACGAGGACATCTCCGATGACAGGAACAGGACCGCGTTGGCGATGTCCTCCGGCCGGCCGATTCTCCCCAGGGGGGTGGACTGGCCCAGCTTTTCCAGCGCGGGGCCTCTCTCGCTTTCCGGAAGCATGCTGAACACGGGGTCCCAGAAAGGCGTCCTGACAGGTCCGGGCAGAATAGCATTTACGGTGATATTGTAAGGCGCCAGCTCATAAGCAAGATTGAAGGTCAGTCCCAGGATACCCGCTTTAGCGGAATGATATTCGGTGGCGGGGCCGGGCGGATTATAGACCCCCATGGAAGATATCAATACTATTTTCCCGTACTTCCGCGCTATCATGTGCGGCGCCACTTCCTTGCAGAAAAATACATGACCCTTAAGGTTCAGGGCCATCATCAGGTCGTAGTGGGTTTCATCGATATACTGGATTCCTCTTTTAGGACTTTCAGCACTGCCTTTTACCTTACTTCCCCCCGCGCTGCCGACCAGTATATCTACCTTACCGAACTTTTTCATAGTCCCGGCCACGCAATTCTTGATTTGCCGGAGGTCCGTGATATCGCATTTGGTGAAGATGCACTCACTTCCTTTTTTAGTAGCCTCCGCTGCCGTTTTTTCCCCCTCTATCTCGTTAATATCGGCAATCACACAGGAGCAGCCTTCACCGGCGAAGAGAAGCGCGGTAGACCTCCCCATACCCGTCGCGCCTCCGTTGATGAGCGCTACTTTGCCCGGCAACAGCTTTTTCATTTTTCACCTCGCGGAATAAGAGACCGTTGTTTATATGTCAGCATCATGATAGCGCAGGGCTGAAAATACATCAAGGCGCGGCTTATCCCGTTTATCAGGGTCTATTTTCAATAGCGAAAAGCATTTTATATTACTGACAGGAGGGGCGGGGAAAATATGTTATCATGGTATCGACCAGAACCCTGAAACAGGAGGAGCCATGAAGGAAAATGCTATCGCCATTGAGAAGCTAAGCTTTAATTATGGCCATCTAAGGGTAATCAATGATATCTCCCTGGAAACCCCCGGAGGCGTCAGTTTCGGGCTATTAGGCTCGAACGGGGCGGGCAAGACCACCCTCATCCGGCTCATGGTGGGGCTTCTTAAGCCGGCCAGCGGTAGCGTCTTATGCCTGGGAAAGCCCCCTTCTCCGGCTAATGCCAGGAACATCGGCTACATGCCCCAGCTGCCCTCGCTCTATAACGAGCTGACGGTGGAACAGAATATCGATTTCTTCGCCCGCATCTACGGGATGAGGGACAGGGAAAAACGCTCCCGAAGAGTGAGTGATGTCATCAAGCTGATAGACCTCTGGCCCAGGCGTAAAGAGCAGGTCATGAAGTTGAGCGGCGGCATGAAGCAGCGCGTCAGTCTGGGATGTGCCATCGTGCACCAGCCGCCGCTGCTTTTCTTGGACGAGCCAACGGTGGGGCTCGACCCGGAGCTGCGGGTCCATTTCTGGGAGCATTTTGAAAGCCTGACCCGGGCAGGCAGCACCCTGATTATCTCCAGCCACACCATGGATGATGCCGCGCACTGCCAGCAATTGGTTTTTATGCGGGAGGGAAAGATAATCGCCCGGGGCGCTCCGGCGGAACTCCGCGCGGCCACCGGCCAACCCGACGCCACCCTGGAAGATGCGTTCCTCTATTTTATCCGGCGCGGGGAGGTGAAAGCTAATGTATAACATGTTCACCATCGCCCAGCGGACGATAAACCAGCTGATACATGACCAGCGCACCATCGCGCTGATTCTCATCGTGCCGCTGGTAATCGCCAGCCTTATCGGTGTCTCTCTGCCGAGTAAGGACATCCTTAATTTAACTTTACCGGCCATCCTGGCCATGCTGATACTTTTCTTCGGTTTTCTTTTGAGCGGTATCGCCTTTTTAAGGGAGCGCTCGCAGGGGACGCGGGAGCGCTTAATGGCTTCGCCGGTATCACGGCTGGATATCCTGGTAGGCTACCTGCTGGGTTTCCTGCTTTTCGCCATGGTCCAGACCCTTATTCTCTTTTTCTACTCGGTTTACGTGCTCAAGGTAGCTTTCCACGGGGAGCTGTGGCAGATTATCGTTTTCCAGATATTAATCGGCATCCTGGCGGTCTGCCTGGGAATTTTCATTTCCGCGTTCGCCAGGAACGAGTTCCAGATGGTTCAGTTCATCCCGCTCATCATCGTCCCGCAGGTTTTCGTCTGCGGCCTGCTTTTTCCCGTCGAACAAATGCCGGACTATCTTCAGTGGATAGCCAAATTCCTGCCGCTGACCTACGGCGTGGAGGGCATCCGCGCGCTGATGCTGCAAGGGAAGGGGCTGCTGGATATCGGCAAGGATATCGGCGTGCTGGCGGCCTACGCTACCGGCCTGATGGTCCTGGCGGGAATCAGCTTGAGGCGGGGCAACGCGACTTAAATAGCGGGCAGCTTGCCGATATCGGCTTGCGATTCTTGAAGCGTTAAGTCCTAAAGCGGATTGACTTTTTTCTCGACCACTTTACCTAGCGAACGCGACTTAATATAACCGATGATGAACGCTTTGGCAGCTACCGGGCAAAACTGACTGCCGACGAATTTGTTCAGTTCTTCCAGTGCATCCTTGGCGAAAATGGCTGCGCGGTACAGGTGCTTCTCGGTCATGCTTGCAAAAGCGTCAGCAACGGATATCAACCTGGCCCCGATTGGCACGATGTTACCTTTTAGTCCGCAGGGATAGCCTTTGCCATCGTATCTTTCGTGGTGATACAGAATCAGCCGGCTCACCTCGTTTAGCGAAGGAATCCCCCGGAGAAGATTGTAACCGATCACCGGGTGTTTCCGGATCGTGTTCAACTCTTCCCTGGTCAACGCGGTGCTTTTATTGATAATGCTTTGCGGGATGCTAAGCAGGCCGATATCGTGCAGGATGCCGGCATAAGCGATATTATGTTTCACCTCATCGGAAAGTGAAAGCTCGGAAGCCCCTATAAGCGCGTATTCAGCCACCCTCATAGCATGACGGCTGGCGGCAGTCTCCCGGGGGTCGAGCAGGGAAACCATTTTTTTCACAGTATCTTTACAGGAATACAGCAGGCTTTCATTGAGGCGGATGTTCTCAAAGGTCAGGGCCACGTTCGCGGCCAGCCCGGCCAGGGTCTCCATGTCCCGTTCGTTGAAATCGTTGCCGTCCAGTTTATTTAGCGCCTTTATCGTTCCCCTGACCTTCCCGCCGATAAACAGCGGGGCGCTAACAATATTTCTTGCTTCCAGCCCGTTAATCTCGTCTTTGAACAGGGCACCGTTTTCGTCCATATCGACGTTAATTAACAAAGGTTTAGTGGTTTGCAGAATCCACCGCGCAACATCCAGGCGTTCGTTTGCCGGTATTTGCACCAGCTCTTTTCCCAGCGGACCATCGGTGAACTTGTTCAACTCTTTCTTACCAAAATCGATGAGAAACACGGAGGACGCCGAGGCGTTGAGCGCATATCTCGTCATTTCATTGAAATTGGAGATTACGGGCAACTGCTGTTTAAGCGAGGCGGCGTTATTGCAAATTTTCTCGAGGAGGTCAAGCCTTAGTTTAATGATGTCTGTCTTGAAAGCCTGGATTCTATTTATTTCAGAGTCGGTCGCCTTTGGAGGAGCCTTTGGAGGGGCCTGTGCTCTGCTGGCGATCAACCTTCTCGAGCGTACCTTTAGCATGTTGTACTCCAGTACTAACAGTTCAGGAGTTTAGTCCTGTTAAAAATCAGTAATAGTTTCAAAGGGATAAACAAATCATAAAAAAGAGGCGGGGAAAAGAATACAAATTATAAATATTGAACGTGCGGGCCCGCGAAAAGTAGCTTTGGGTAGGAAAAAGTAGGTGTGAGCCGTGCAATATAGAAGGTAGAACTTATTCCAAGACCTTCAGGTTTTTATGATGGTTCGAATCCCTTAGCCGGGCATCAGGGACGGATTATTACTTTCACGAGATCTACGTCTTGAAAGACCTTCATGTCTTTAGCAACCATCACGCCCCGGTTTGCATACCCGAATGAGACGTCATAGACCCCATCCGGGACATTGACCAGAAATCTGCCATCCTTATCGGAGAAGAATCCAATACATCCCCCGATACTCGCCCGTGTTTGGGTGTTGACCATGTTGCCTCCTGCTGAAACAGGATACACGAAGTTCACAGACGTTATCTGATTTTCTCTAACTCTGACACACGTAGCCTTGGCAAGACCCTCAAAGTTGCTGATACCGTCGTATATTTGGCTGATAAAGCATAGACCCTCATGGTTCGTGTTAGTCCAGAGCATGTAGTCGCCCTCGGGTACAGGTATCCAGCATCCATCCAGTTTAAGGTGCCGTGAAGCAAATCCAGATGACTCAAAATTGCCTTGGATACCTTGCTCATATGGAACGTAGCCAACTACCGGTCTATCAATAGAGACTATCTTGCCCCGGCTATCAGTTAACGTAGCATAGATAAAACCTGTCCCCTTAACCTGAATAGGGATTCTGTCCACTACCTTCTCGGTTTGGGTATTGATGACGGTGATGTCATCACTGTTCATGTTGCTGACGTAAAGC
>JBEKDL010000078.1:0-8744 GCA_050014355.1 Dehalococcoidales bacterium
TTTTGCGCCAGGGCCATGAGGACGCGGTTCTGCTCGGCGGCGCCTTTCTTAAGCTCGTGGGAGGCTTCGGCGAGGCTCTGTACCGCGCTGGTGTGGCTGGCGAGGTGCTGGGCATAATCTGATATCGCCGCGGAAAATTTTTCTAGGGCCTGCTCGGTGGTATCAATCTTTTTTTCAGTGGCCTCGATTTTGCGCGTCAGCACGAGGTTGGTGTTTTTTTCTTCATTAAAATAAGGTGCGAAGATACCGCGGCGCAAAAAGTGAAACTTGTGCAGAATCTCACCGGAGTAGAGGAAAACGGCAAGCAGCAACAGGGCGATAAAGACAAGGATAAAACTCTGCGGGCTCTGGAAAAGTAGTAACGGCAGGCCAAGATAAGGAATCTGGCTACCTACCGTGCCGCGGACATCAACGGGGCGGGTGGTGAAGGGGTCTGCGCCGGTGTTATCGCCTTTGGTGTGGAAGCCCAGTGAGGGGACGGTCATGACCTCGATTACGCGGCGGGAGACTACCGGGGGGTAATTATAATATTCTCGCACCGCGGACGGTACATTTAACGCGATGATATCGCCGACCTTGACATCAGCGGGGTTGACAGGTTTAATCACCAGGAGGCTACCGGAGTGAAGGGCCGGCTCCATGGAACGGCCGGAAACGGGCATGAAGGGAAAGCTGCCTTTGACCGTCAGGAAACCCAGGATGCAGACGATAACCAGGAATGTCAGGCCGATGGCGCGTTTCATGGAGGTTTCTTATGATTTCTCGCTAATTAAAGACTTAAAGCGGGCTATCAGGCTCTCTTTGAACTCGTTGAACTCCTCCCGGGTCACGTACTGGCTGCCGGAGGCATCTTTGGTGACTTTGCTGCGGATTAATATCGGCAGGCTTCTCTGGGCCGCCTCGAAGACGCTGTGGGCCTGGTCGTTGTTGACGAGCTTGTTCTGCACCATTCTCAAGTTGCGCCGGATGGTCTCTTCGTTAATATCAAGTTTAACGGCGACCTGCTCCAGGTTATTACCGGCGGCGATAGCGCTTAGAATTTGGGACTCTTTCGAGCTCAAGTCAGCGAGGAGGTTATCCACCTGCTTATTGACAGTGGCGACATCTTTAAACTCGTTGAGTACGCGTGACGCAGTCCCCGGTAATAACAGGTCGTCGATGACAGGCTGGCTCCCCTGGGCGACCACCCTGATAACGTCCAGCAGGTAGTCAGGCTCGGTATCTTTGGTGAGGCAGGCGCTGGCACCGCTCTTGATAGCCTGGAAGAGCTTTTCCTCGTCGGTCTTTTCCATAATAAGGATGACGGATACCGAAGGGAGGCTCCGTTTGATACGCCGGGTAATTTCACAGCCATCGGTCTTGCCATCCTGGAGGCTCAAGATAGCGATGTTCGGGGGGTTGGCCTCGATGAGGGGGAAAGCCTCTTCGTTGCTGGTGGTCTCGCCGGTAACTTCGAAATCATCTTCGCCCGAAAGGATGAAATGGATGCCTTCCCGGAAGAGGACCTGCGGGTCCGATAGAAATACCTTTATTTTTTCCGTCTTTCCTGTCGTCATACTTTTCTTTACATATATTATAGTTTTTTGTGTTATTTCCAATCTAACATAAAAATATAAAGATGTGCCTAAGGAACATAAAAGAATTATAAAAATGTCGTTAACTTTTAATTAAGAAAGGTGCGCCTGCATGCGAGACTACGAAGGATAAGGGTTGTGGCGGGCAGGCAGAATGGGAAACAGATAACCGAAAAGCCTCACCCCCTGGCCCCCTCTCCAAACAGAGCAAAGAGGATGGTTCAAATTCTGCTGTTTGAAGAGGGGGAGAGTTTTGAGGAAATCCCTCTTAATCTCCCTTTACGAAAGGGAGAAACAGGGTACTAGATTCCCATTGCGCGGGAATGACGTTGGGGCGGATTGCTTCGTCGCTTCGCTCCTCGCAATGACAGCAGGGGTTAGTTGGCGGCGGGGCGGATAAAGCGGTAGCCGATGCCGTGCTCGGTGACGATGATACTGGGTGTATCGGTATTGTCCTCGATTTTCTGGCGGAGGTGCTGGATGTGCACCCGCAGCAGGTCCCGGGCGTCCGCATAAGTGTCTCCCCAGACCTTGGCAAGCAGGCTTTCGTGGGACAAAATGCGCCCTTCATTGCGGATGAGGTGATAGAGCAGTTTCCTCTCGGTAGAGGTCAGCTTGATCGGTTTACCGTTGAGAAGGACTTCGTTGCGGGCAAAATTGACTGACAGCTTGCCGGCGGTAAAGGGACGCTCATCATCAGTTATAGCTAGGCCCTGGGCGCGCCGCAGGACAGCCTGCACCCGGGCAATCAGCTCGATGTGGCTGAAAGGCTTGGTGATATAGTCGTCCGCGCCAAGCTCCAGGCCTTTGGCCACGTCGGTATCCTCACCGCGTACGGTCAACATGAGCACCGGGACATCGGAAAAGCGGCGTATCTCTTTTAAGACCTGGTAGCCGTCCATGTCCGGCAGGCCGATATCGAGGATAACGACGTCCGGGCTCTCGCTTTCGACGAGGTCGACACCCTTACGACCGTTAGCTGCGGAGATGACGGTGGTGCCGCTCCAGCGTAGCTGGAAACACAGGGAAACGACTTCAATAATCCCGGGGTCGTCTTCTACAACCAGAACCTTCATAATGCTCCTTACACAACCACCCGTACAGAAGGTCTTTTAGGCAGAAAGAAAGAAAATGTGCTGCCGCGGCCGGATTCGCTATCGACCCAGATTCGGCCCCCGTGCAGCTCGACGACCTGCTTGGCCAGGGCGAGTCCCAGTCCCAGGCCGGGCTGGCGCTGGCGGTCGGCGCTGATGCGGCTGTAAGGCTTAAACAGGCGCGGCTGCTCTTCCTTAGCGATGCCGACGCCATTGTCCTTTACGGCGACTGTCAGGCCGGAGTCCTCTTGGCGCACCTTGATGGAAATGCTGCCGCCCTGGGGCGTGAATTTTACGGCATTGGTCATGAGGTTGAGCAGGACCTGCTCCAGCCGGGGGCCGTCGCCATGGATGAGAGGCAAAGAAGGAGGAATGTCAGTGGTAAGCGTCTGGCCCTTGCCTTGAACGAGGGGGGCAATTTGCACGCAGGTGCCCTGGATTATCGATTTCATGTCCACCGGCTCCAGCTGGAGCTGGATTTTACCGCTGCCGGTCTTGACGGTGTCCAGGAGCTCGCCCAGCCGTTTTTCCAGGGTACTCGAGTTCTGGATAATGGTCTGAATCAACTTCTGGGAAGACTTATCGGCGACATTTTCAAGCTCTTCAGCCAGCAGTCCTGCCGCCGCGATAATCGAGGTAAGGGGTGTTTTAAGCTCATGCGCCAAGGTATCGATGAACCGGTACCATTCTTCTTCTTTGGTTTCCATTCTTTTCTGGCCTTTGACGGTAATGGATTTTAATTCAATGTAGCACGTTTTCAGGCGGGTATCAAGTGTCACCGGCAGTCAACAGGGCGGTTAAAGAGATAGCACTGAAAGGTGATGCCGGCCTATTGTTTGGCCATCCCCCTGGCGACGCTTTTAAGCAGGCTTAAAATGCCGATGACGGCCCGCTGGGCTTCAGGGGGCTCTTCGCCGAGTATTCGGGCCACGTAGGGGTCAAGCTGGTGGCTGGTATAGCGCGCCGCGGCCTCTTCCACTCCATCAGGATTATGAGGGGAAAGAAAACCGGCCAGGGTAAAAAGCTCGTCTTCATCGAAGCCGAGGGGCCCGGCGATTTTGCGCAGGATACGGGCCGACGGAAAGCGCTCACCCCTTTCAATGCGTCCGAGATGAGATGAGGACACTTTGGATGCCGCCGCGAGCTCCTGGAGGGTCAACGGTACCTTGATCCTCTGCTGCTTGATGATTTTGCCAAGGTCACTATTTGAATATTCCATAAAAATATTATAATTTGCCAATTGGCAAATGTCAACCCTTTATTAAGCGCAATTGTCACAATATGTCCACATATTGGCTTTTGGCGGTTTCTTGGTTGTCTTGACGCTTGGACCTTCCACCTATATAATAAAGTGCGGTCGTGAAAAAATTATCCGGAGTACCAGAGCCGAGAGGCTTCATAAATAGCTGCCCGTCTCGGCTTTTTTGTGAGTGAAGAGTTTAGGAAAAATGAAAAACTACGATGTTATCATTATAGGGGGAGGGCCAGCGGGGATTTTCGCCGCGTTGGAGCTCTGCCAGATGGCCGGCAAAAAAGTCCTCCTCATCGAGAAAGGCAAGGACATCATCGGGCGGCGCTGTCCGGTGAGAGACACGGGCGGCACCTGCGTCGCCTGCCAGCCCTGCAACCTGGTCTGCGGCCTGGGAGGGGCCGGCGCTTTCAGCGATGGCAAGCTGGTGCTTTCATCGGAGGTGGGGGGACACCTGGGTGAATATATCGGCAAAGAATCGGCGGCCAAGCTTATCAAGTACGTTGATGAGCTGTATCTCAGGTTCGGCGCGTCGGAGAAGGTATACGGTAGTGAAAGCGCCTTCGCGGAAACCGGCAGGAAGGCAGAGGAAGTGGGACTACGCCTGGTGCCCACCCCCGTGCGCCACATGGGCACGGAAAACTGCTATTCCGTGCTGAAGGCGATGGAGGACTACCTGGCGCCGAAAATGGAGTTGAAACTTTGCTCCATGGCCACCGAGATTATCGCGGAAAACGGCGCGGTCAAAGGTGTCAAGACCGAAGACGGCGAAGAATATAGCTGCCGGTATCTTGTCCTGGCGCCGGGCAGGGAAGGGGCCGACTGGTTATCGCATCAAGCCACGCGACTTCACCTGACCATGCAGAACAATCCGGTGGATATAGGCGTGAGGGTTGAGGTGCCGGTCGAGGTAATGAAGGAACTAACGGATGTACTTTACGAAGTCAAGCTGGAACACTTCTCGCAGAGCTTCAACGACCGCATCCGGACGTTCTGCATGTGCCCGGCCGGCGAGGTTATCATGGAATCTACCGGCGGCACCGACCCGGTGGTGACGGTCAACGGGCACAGCTACGCTAATCATAAGAGTCCCAACACCAATTTTGCGCTGCTGGTCAGCACCGATTTTACCAGGCCCTTTCACGAGCCGATTGCTTACGGGAAATATCTCGCCAAGCTAGCCAATCTACTCGGCGGAGGGGTGCTGGTACAGCGCTTCGGCGATTTGCTGGACGGGCACCGCTCCACGGTGGAGCGTATCAAGCAGGGCAAGGTCGCGCCGACGCTGGAAAGCGCCACCCCTGGTGACTTAAGCTTCGCCCTGCCTTTCCGGCACCTTACCGGACTGATAGAGATGCTGATGGCCATGGACAAACTGATGCCGGGCGTGGCTTCGGCGGATACTCTGCTGTACGGAATAGAGGTCAAGTTCTATTCTTTCCGGCCGAACTTGAGCGCCTGCATGGAAACGGAAGTGCGCAATATGTTCGCCGTGGGGGACGGGACAGGCGTGAGCCGCGGGCTGGTGCAGGCTTCAGCTTCCGGGCTGATAGCGGCGGTGGAGATAATGAGAAGGATTGACGGCGATAAATAAATTTCTTGACATGCCGCTGGCTTGCGTCTACAATGTAAGGGTGTGTTTTTGATAAACACACTGAAGCATTTACACTTTCTGGGGGTTGGGCCGGGCAAAGTCGGCAACCCCTATAATATTGGCCGATAAACACCGGGATAATTGATGGAAGGGGAGTGATGGTCATTGGCTGAAGTTACCGCTGGCCAGGAAGAAAGTTTTGACAGTTTGCTCAAGCGGTTCAACCGGAAGGTGCAGCAGGACGGTATTCTGGCCGAACTGCGCCGCCGCGAACATTACGAGAAACCGAGCGTCAAGCGCAAGAGAAAAAAAGCCGCCAAGAAACGCGGCGCCGCCAGGGGCGCCAGGGTATTCCGGCGCGCCAGTCCCCGCTAAGAGAGCGGTTTAAAGCAGGTGTCTTCCTCAATGGAGCAGGAATCAGAGCTTAGACGGAAATTCGCGGAAGAACTCAAGCAGGCGATGAAGAGCGGCGCGGTAGCCAAACGCGATACTCTCCGCCTGCTTATTACTTCTATAAACTACGCGGAGAGCACCAAGCAGTCCCCCTTTAACGACGCAGATATCCTCGGCGTGATAGCGAAAGAGGTAAAGCGCCACCAGGAGAGCATCGACGCTTTCAAGAAGGGGAACCGTCCGGACCTGGTGGCCAAGGAAGAAGCCGAAATGGCTGTGCTCCAGGGCTACCTGCCCAAACAAATGAGCCATGACGATATTGTAGCCGCGGCGAAAGAGGTGATAGGGGCGGTGGGGGCGAAAGGCCCCGGCGATAAGGGCAAGGTGATGCAACAGCTTATGCCGAAGCTGAAGGGCAAGGCGGACGGCAAAGAAATCAACGACGTGGTAACGCAGCTACTGGGGCAGTAGAGGGTTTAAAAACTGTTTTAGCTTTTATTTTTAGTTACTTATAATTCGAATCGGCTTCCTCAGCTATTCTAATTAGCTCATTTATAGAAATTAGTTCAATTGGCTTCCCTATTACAAAGTTTTTAACTCCTTTGGTAAAACCAGAAGGTGATGCAAGGATTGCACTGTTTGCCCCGCAAGCTATTAGAGTGCCATATAGTTCTCGTGCGACAGCAGGCCCGATTGGATTTTTATGTGCCTTACATTGAACTATTATTGTCTTGTCATCTTTGTTAAGAAAAATGTCGATACCTTTATCGTCAGTATCCGGCGTTAGCTTGGCCGAAAATCCTAACTTGGAATATAAATTCGCCAATTCAATCTCAAATTTTTTCCCACCCAATGATTTCCAATAATCTTCACTTGATTGAAAATAATTTCTTAAAGCTTCGTTATATAATTTAACTTTATGAGAAATAGGATTAAGATATTTAATCATAATAGAAATAATAGCCGTAATGAGAGTAGTAGCCAATAATGTGAAAAAACCTATTCCGAGTCCCATTGCAATCGCTTCCCCAATTCCATTTTTTGTGCCACCAAATTCTAATGCGCTTGCAATTGCCACTCCTAAACCAACCAAAAAACTTATAATAACAATAATTCTATTTGTGAATCGTTTGTCGAAAAGTCCGGTGCTTGCATCCTCAAATTGCTTACTGGTCATGTCAAAGTCTTCTAGTATGGGCTTTCTCATCTTTCTACAGCCTTCTCCAGCTCCCCGCACAATTTCTCCTCACTCATTCCGGAATCTATCACACTCCAGGGGAGCTTTTGCTCCGTGCCCCATCTCTGATTGACATAATAATCAATGTCCAGCTGACTATTTTCGGCGGCTTTGTGCCAGCCGGAGAGTGATACTTCCTCCACAGCGGCCAGCGCATCAGCCACCCTGGCATCGCCGCGGGAGAGCACACCCTGGACATGGCTCCAGGCGGGGCTTTCCTCGTTGAGCTTGATGCCTTTCAGCGGGAGACTGCCGCGGAGTATGGCCAGGCGGCTTTGCAGCGTTTCCTGGGGCGCCATGGAAAGCCACTGGAAGGGCGTACCCGCCTTGGGGACAAAGGGGGAGGCATTGAGCGTGATGCGGATGCCGCTGCCGCGACGGTCGAGCCTTTCCTTGATGGCCAGCGCCAGCCTGACGATTTCTTCGATGTCGGCATCGGTCTCGGTCGGCAGGCCGACGATAAAATAGAGCTTGAGCTGTCTAAAGCGGTTGCCGGCGAGCCTGTCCGCTGCGGCAAGGATATCGTCTTCCGAGATACCTTTGTTTATCACATCACGCAGGCGCTGGGAGCCGGCCTCCGGGGCGATAGTGATAGTCTCGGTCTTGCCCCTGGCCAATTCGGCGAGGACTTCACCTGTAAGCGAGTTTAACCGCATGGAGCTCAAAGACAGCTCGGCGCCGAGGTCGTTCAACCGGCTAAGGAGTTCCTGTATGCGGGGGTGGTCGGTGACGGCCGGCCCCATCAGGCCGAGTCGCCTCCGCCTGGGCAGCCCATTCCTAGCGCAGGCCACCAGCCTATCGACAGAGCGAAAGCGCATGGGGGCGTAGTTGGTGTTCACCAGGCAAAAGCGGCAGCCGCGCTGGCAGCCCCGCTCCACCTCGATGAGATATAAATCGCCCCGAGCTCGGTATCCGGCGTCAGAACCACCGAACTTGTATCGAACTCGTCAAGGTTATCAGCCCACTGGCGGGTGACGGGTCTTTCCGGGGGACAAGCGGGCGCATAAATGCCGGGCCGCGCCGCCAGCGCTCGAAGCAACGCGTCCCGCGGGCCGCCAATTCCTTCTAAAAGCGCCGGGACGATTCCTGGCAGTACCGGTTCGGCTTCGCCGATGCAAAAGAAGTCGAAGAAAGGCGTCAGGGGCATGGGGTTGGCGGTAACGCAAGGGCCGCCGGCGATAACGAGGGGATGGCTTTCATCGCGGTCGGCGGCGAAAAGCGGGATGCCGGCCGCTTTGAGGATGCTGACTACGTTGAAATAGTCGAGCTCGTAGGAGATGGAGAAGGCCAGCACGGCGAAATCCGTCAAAGGCCGGCCCGACTCAATGGCTTTAGGGGGTTTCCTATCCGAAGGGTCATAGAAGACCCGCTCGCAAACGATTTTCAAATAGCCGTTCAGGAGCTTGTAGACGGCGTGAATCCCCAAATTGGACATCCCGAGGTAATAGGAGTTGGGGTAGATAAGCGCGACGGGCAGGCGCCCGCCCCAGTCCTTGACGATAGCGCCGTCTTCGCGGGGGCTTCCTTTTTTACTTTTACCGACCTCGTACCTCATAAAGAAACTTGTGACCTATCCCCCTGACCCCCTTCCCTTGGGGATTAA
>JBEKDL010000079.1:0-7897 GCA_050014355.1 Dehalococcoidales bacterium
GATATGCGCCGGAACTTGAGCCAGGCGCTGGGGATAAACATCGATTGCGTCAGCGTCAAGGCCAGCACTTCCAACAGACTGGGCGCTATTGGGCGTGAGGAAGGCATCGCGGTTTACGCCGTGGCGCTGATAGAAAGCGGTAATAATGCAAATATCCAGCACTCTCTCCGGTAAAAAAGAGGATTTCAGACCCTTCGGCAACGTGGTGACGATGTATGTCTGCGGCATCAATCCCTACGCGGACTCTCATATCGGCCACGCCATGAGCTATATCATCTTCGATGTCGTCCGGCGCTACCTAGAGTTCCGCGGGTATAAAGTCAAACACGTTGAAAACGTGACCGACGTCGAGGACAACATCATCAACCATGCCAACCGGCTCGGCATCACGGTCAAGGAGCTGACGGAAAAATACACGCAGCGATACTTCGAGGACATGGAAGCGCTGAATATCCTCCGGCCAAACGTCATGCCCAAAGCCTCGGAGACCATCCCCGAAATTATCGCCATGACCAAAGGTTTAATCGATAAAGGTTTTGCTTACGCGGCAGGCGGGAACGTTTTTTTCCGGGTCAGGAAAGTGACCGACTACGGCAAACTTTCCAGGCGCAGCCCGGAGCAGATGATGGCCGGGACGCGCGTCGAGGCGGGGGAAGATAAGGAAGACCCGATGGACTTCGCTCTCTGGAAAGCGGCCAAACCCGGCGAGCCGAACTGGGACAGCCCGTGGGGTAAAGGCAGGCCGGGGTGGCACATCGAGTGCAGCGCCATGTCGATTAAATTCCTCGGCGAGCAGATAGACATCCACGGCGGCGGCCAGGACGTGGTCTTCCCCCACCACGAAAACGAAATCGCCCAGTCGGAGAGCTTTACCGGTAAAAAGCCCTTCGTGAAATACTGGCTGCATAACGGCCTGCTCCAGATGGGCGCCGAGAAGATGAGCAAAAGCCTGGGCAACCTGATAACGATACGGGACGCCCTGAAAAAATACACGGCGGACGGGTTACGGGTTTTTATTTTAAGCTCTTACTACCGCAGCCCGCTGACCTATACTCCGGAGGCGCTGGAAGCGGCCCAGAGTGGGGCGGAAAGGCTGTTACGAGCGGCCACGCGAGACAATAACTCCTCAAACCCCAAAGATGTTCTAAATACTAAAAATTATCAGGATAGGTTTATCGAGGCTATGGATGACGACTTCAACACTCCTCAGGCCTTGGCTGCGCTTTTCGACCTGGCGCGGGACATCAACAAGGCTGAAGAGACGGGCGTGAATGTCATCAAGGCCCGCGAAACGCTGAAAGAGCTGGGGGGGGTGCTGGGCCTGACCTTTAAAGCGCCGGAGGAGACGCCCCTGGATAAATCTACAGAGGAACTTATTGCTGAACGTAATAGGCTTAGGAAAGCAAAGAGGTGGCAAGAAGCGGATAAAATACGAGATGAACTAGCCCTGCATGGTATTGTTCTTGAAGATTCTCCTGATGGAACTGTAATAATACGGATGAGAAAAAGATAGTTTAATCTAAAAGAGCGTTCAATAGTGCCTGTGCCGCTCCTCTTTTTTTCTTTTTTCTATTTTAATTAATTAAGTTAGACAAAATAAGGGATTGCCACGCTTCGCTCGCAATGACGGTTCTGGCACAGTCTGGAAGAGAAAACATTAAAATAAAAGAAGGCACTATATAAACCAGTGCCTTCTTTTAGTCGCACACACTTTCACCCATGCGCGGTATACCGTAGTTTAAAGGTGTTCAGCCTTTTTAAAGCGCCCGCTACCGGACACTTTCTACAGGTATCCCTCTATCCCTGTGCGGGGATATTTTTGACCTGGCTAAATCCGTTACAGAAGCGGTTTAGCCCTTGCCAATGCGGAAAAGCTTCGTGCCACAGACCGGGCATACGCCCTGGGTCGCCGGCCTCTTGTTCTTCAGAGTGACGGCCTTCGGGTTCTTAATCTCTCTCTTGGTCCTGCACTTCATGCAATATGCCTGCATTTCTGCACCTCCTTAGGTACTCTTGCCCAGCAGAGTAACAAAATTGAAGCTATTTGTCAATAGCGACAGCCGTAATATTCATATATTTTTTGTGTCTTTTATAATTTTTCTGCGTTACCAGCCTTCATTGAAAGCAAAATCCGGGGATTACGGGCTATTGTGGAACATCCGGTTCTAAGCGTAACTATCTGGCAACCCGGAGTGATACGACGGAAAGGATGACAAAAATAACCACCAGAGCGATGGTGAGCTGAAAAAGCGTCCGCTCCACGCCGCGCTTGGTGCGGTAGACTGTTTCGGCCTGGCCGAAAATGCCCCCCAGCCCGCCGCCCTTGACCTGGAGCAGGGCGATGATGGTCAGCGCCACCGCGACGACAATCTGCGCAATATATAAGTAGGTTACCATTTTTTATTCTCCACCTGCCTGATTTACAGCTGCGGTCAGCTTCCGCTTCAGCACTTCGTTGACAAGCTGCGGATTGGCGCGGCCCTTAGTCGCTTTCATCACCTGCCCCACCAGGAACTTTACCGCCGTCTCTTTCCCGGTGCGGTAATCGGCCACAGCCTGCGTATTAGAGTGTATCACTTCCGCGACCACTTTCTCAAGCTCACCGGTATCGGAAATCTGGCTAAGGCCGCGCTCCTTGATGATAGCGTCGGCGCTCTTACCCGTTTTGTACATCTCTTCAAAAACTGTTTTCGCGGTTGGTGTGTTGATAACACCTTGCGAATTCAATTCAGCTATTCTGGCTGTTTGTGCAGGTTCAACCTTTTTTCTGAATTCTTGAATATCAATATTGTTAGCATTTATAATACGACTAGCCTCACCAAGGAGCCAGTTACCTACTTCTTTTGGAGCAATTTTAATATTGGCTTTCACGCTGTCCTCAAAATATTCAGCCATTCCTTTATTACTAGTGATTTGTGCGGAACTAGCCGCTGACACGCTGTATTGGCTGATAAATCTATCGCGCCGGGCCTCTGGGAGCTCGGGCAGCTTGTGCCTGACGGCCTCCACCCAGTCCCGCCCGATAACCAGCGGGGGGAGGTCCGGTTCCGGGAAATAGCGGTAATCGTGGGCGTATTCCTTGCTACGCTGGGATACTGTCCTGCCCTTTTCATCCAGCCAGCCCCTTGTTTCCTGGACGAGCCGTTTGCCCTCATCGGCGGCTTTACGCTGGCGCTGGGCTTCGTATTCCATAGCCAGGTAAACGGCCTTGAAGCTGTTGAGGTTCTTGACCTCGACCTTGGGGGTAAACTCCTTACGCCCTTCCGGGAGCAGGCTGATGTTGGCATCGCAGCGGAAGCTGCCTTCCTCCATGTTGCCGGTGGAGACCCCCAGGTACTGCAAAATGCTGCGCAGCTTAATAAGATACTGGCGCGCTTCCTCGGGAGAGCGTAAATCAGGCTCGCCGACGATTTCCATCAGCGGGCAGCCGGAGCGGTTGACATCCACCAGGCTGTAATCTTCCCCGCTACCGGTGCGATGGAGCAGCTTGGCGACATCCTCTTCCAGGTGGACGCGGGTAATGCCTATTTTCTTTTTCTGCCCGTCCGCCTCGATAGCGAGCCAGCCGCCCTTGGCGATGGGCGCGTCGTACTGGGATATCTGGTAGCCCTTCATGAGGTCGGGGTAAGGGTAGTTCTTGCGGTCGAACTTGGTAAATTCGGAGACGGTACAGTTTAAGGCGAGCGCCGTCATCATGGTGAACTCCACGGCCTGCCTGTTAATGACCGGCAGGACGCCGGGCAGGCCGAGGCACACCGGGCAGACATGCGTATTGGGCGGCGCGCTGGCGTAATCGGCGCTGCAGCCGCAGTACATTTTGCTCTTCGTTAAAAGCTGGGCATGGACTTCCAGCCCGATGATTGTCTGATAGTTCATAGCTATTTCGATTTAAAAAACGACATATCAAGTATAGCAACAATAGAGGGATAGGGGCAAGAAATATGGAGAGGGCGCTCAAATATGCTATAATTTCTATGCTCGGGGCCGTAGTTCACTCGGGAGAACGTCGCGTTTGCATCGCGAAGGTAGGGGGTTCGAATCCCCCCGGCTCCACTTTCTGACCGTTCCAGTGGTAGGCAACCAAACCCGGGTTCACTCCTATCATCGTCCCCCATTCTGTATTCAGGTTTAATGGTAAAGGCAAAATCACCTCTATTGTTTATTTTCGCCACATCACATAAAAAGTCAAGAAGTGATATTTCAAGAATGCGCACGACCATTAAGGTAACCCTATCTAATGAAAAAATAAAAGTCATGCGTAAGGAGGTTGAAGAGCTAGCGTTGGGCATCATGGATTTTACAAATTTGATACGAACTCTGTATCTCATAGATTGTTGACCAATATTGATAAATTGACTATTACACTTTGATATAACATAATATCGTAATCAAGGGTTATATCTTGAAACAAAAGACATTGGAGGCGGTGGACTTAAAATCAATTCCTCCCACTTATAAGAGTGAAAGCGATGATAAGCCCTGAACGAACCCATTCCAATTTCCCTGACCAGACTATTCCGGCCAGAATTGTGATAGGTGTTACCGGCCATCGGAAACTAGAGGACCTGTCTGCGCTTGGTGATGCTATCCGGTCCGCAATAGACAGCATCACGCAAATGGCACCCCCCTTGAGGAACACTCCGTTACTCCTGGGTGTTCTATCTCCTCTCGCAGAAGGGGCTGACCGCCTTGTCGCCCGAGAAGTCCTTAAAGTCCCCGGCGCGGTGATGGAGGTCACCCTTCCCTTGGAAAAAACCGATTACATGCGAGACTTCGAGACTGATGAGTCGAAAGCAGAATTCGAAGCGCTGCTTTCCCGGGCAAGGACGGTCAGACAGCTTCCACCCCAGGATGACCGGGTTCTCGCTTATGAGCAGGTCGGTCGTTACATAGTTGACCAGTGTGATGTGCTGCTCGCTCTCTGGGACGGGAAATCCTCGGCAGGTCGCGGCGGCACGCAGGAAATAGTCCAGTACGCCCGCGAAAGCAAGTGCCCTCTCGTATGGATAAACACCGAAAATCCCTCACAGATAAAATTTGAAATGGGACGGGGTCTAAATGTAAGGCCTTTCCATAGTCTCGATGAATATAACTCGGAACGCCTTAATCCCGGTAAATATAAGACACAATTAAACCAAAATATTACTTTTTTCGTTGACGAAGGTACAAAAGCCAAATTGCCGCTCGACAGGTTAAGGCCAACCACTGAATACATTTTAAAACACTATGTCCGCAGTGATATTTTAGCCTTGAACTATCAACACAATTATTACAGGACAGAGACATGGGTCTACGTGCTGGCACTGGTCGCAGTCATTATCGCTGCCTTCCAGGTACTGTTCTTTCCTGACCGGCCGGTCATACTCTTAACAGAAGTGGTATTGATGTTAGCTGTCCTGGGAATCGTCTGGGTAAGTCGTGGCCGCCGCTGGCATGATAAGTGGATAGACTACAGATTCCTAGCAGAGCGTTTCCGCTCCGCGCTATTCATGGCCGTAGCTGGCGCAGACGTAGCCATATTGCGGCCGCCCCGCCATTTAAGCCTGGCATATTCACCCAAAGATTGGATGGTCGTGGCTTTTACTTCAGTCTGGAACCAGAGACCTCGATTGCCGATGCCGGACAGAAACATGTTTGAAGGCATAAAAAATTTTCTAGGTACGGCATGGATTGAAGACCAGATAGCATACCATAAAAGCGCGGAAGAACGTCACTTAAAAAGGCATCGGCGTATGACGGTAGCAAGCTACACATTGTTCGGGCTGACCATCGGGGTTGCCCTTTTACACGTGGTCGGTATCGGTCCGCACTGGCTGAAGACGGTCTTCGCCTTTCTGGCGATAGTGTTTCCGGCAATCGCCGCCAGTATCACAGCTATCCGGACACACCGGGACTACCTTCGAAATTCGATGCGCTCCGCGGAAATGGCACGACATCTCCAGGAGCTTAAAAGTAAAATGATGCAGGTACAGGACTATCGCGGATTCCTGCGGCTGGTCAAAGAGACCGAGGAGACCATGCTCCACGAAAACGAGGACTGGCGCGTGGTTGTCCGATTTCATACCGCGGAGCCGGTTTAGTGATAGGAAATGAGTTTTAACCGAGGAGTCCTAAAATGAGTTATATATTCATCGCCCATGTTGAGGAAGATGCCGATATAGCTTTAGGCATTGTTCTTGGACTTGAAGAAGCAGGTTTTCGTACCTGGTGTTATGAAATCGATAGCCTTCCGGGTCAACAATATTTAGAAAAAACAGGTGAAGCAATAGAACAATCTGAAGCCGTAATCATTATGATATCCCCAAACTCCCTAAGCTCAAACCAAGTAACGAACGAAGTTGTTCGAGCGTATGAAGAGCGTAAACAACTAATTCCGCTCCTACGCGACATTAGCTATGCGGAGTTTCAGCAGCGTCAGCCAGTATGGAGGCAAGCAATAGGTGCAGCCGCAGCAGTGCGCATTCCGAAAGATAATATAGTAGACCTGTTACCCCAGATTACTGATAGTCTCAAATCCTCACGAATCCGGCCTGATGCCAAGCCTGACATGGCACGCATCGTACGTATACGTAAACGCCTAGAAGAAATTCAAGGACGCCCTCCGTCAACAACAAAACCTTTAGAAGAAATTAAAAAAGTAAAATCCGAAAAACCGCTGATAATAACTATCGTTGTTGTCTCGTTGATAGTTATCGCCATCGTAGCAGCCGCGGTCTTCTTGCCCCACCAAGGCGGCAATGGGGCACCGCCTTCAACTACAACAACTACCACGTCTCCCGCAGCAACAGGTACATCTGCCTCTCAAGTAATATCGACAACACCCTCGGGAACAGTTAAACCCACCACTTCTACCTCAGCACCCACACCTACCACTAGTCCTGTGTCTACTACTGCAACCGGATTAAAACCTGACCTCGTTATTCAGGATATAACCTGGTCTCCCCAAAACCCCAATTTAGGAGACACTGTAACTTTCACAATTTTTGTTATAAATCAGGGCAAAGCAAAAGCCGCTCCCTCGTATGTTGCTTATTATGTTGACAGTGGCTTTAAAGAATCCTTATCGGTCAGTTCGATAGACGCCGGGGCGATGGTAAAAGTCACTTTTACCTGGAAGGCCGCTTTGGGGAACCATGCGATTAAAGCTGTAGCAGATTACAACAATGCGGTTGATGAAAGCGATGAGACTAACAATGCAAAGGAAATAAACTTCTTAGAGACTGTAGCCCCAGACCTTATTATCCAGGACATAACCTGGACTCCTACAAACCCATCTAGAGGTAACAATATAACTTATACCATAATCACAAAAAATCAGGGTAACGGTACTGCTGGATATTTTCAGGTTTATTTGTATGTTTCTGGTGAGTATAAGTATGCTTACAAAATTGACAAGCTATATCCCGGGCAAATAGCAACAATTGTTTTTAATCCTACTTCTTACGCGTACGTTAGTGGAACTTTTCTTATCAAATTAGTCGCTGACGCTGAAAATACAGTACCGGAAAGTGATGAAACTAATAATTCAAAGACAGTCACCATATTTGTACAGTGAATAATAAAATTTGTATCACAGTGGCGTTTTGCCAGCAAGGAGGTAATTGATTATGGCTCATGATGTATTTATCAGCTATTCATCACAGGACAAAGCGGTTGCCGATGCGGTTTGTGCTACGCTGGAGGGCCGGAAAATCCGCTGCTGGATTGCCCCGCGGGACGTGTTAGCAGGTCAACCTTATGCGGAGTCCATCCTTAATGGCATAAATAAAAGCCGTGTTTTCGTTTTAGTGTTTTCTTCAGATTCAAATTTGTCCCAACAGGTCTTACGTGAAGTTGAGAGAGCGGTAAGCAAAGGAATCCCTATTCTTCCATTTCGGATAGCGGATGTAACACCTAC
>JBEKDL010000080.1:0-7760 GCA_050014355.1 Dehalococcoidales bacterium
TTCCCCAAGTGCCAGAAATGCAACTCTGGAGACCTGGTACCCTTATCCGATTTTGGCAGTCAGGGAGCAGCTATCCATTATAAAGCATGGGTTTGTACCAATCCTGATTGCGGTTATAACCTGAAAATCAGGAACGGTGATGTCTATAGAGACGAACCTATCATGAGCGGTTTGACGCATAACTCCCGCCCCCGGTAACGATACGTGAATCTCCTTAGTCCTCGAATGAATCGGGAACGGCCACGCATGGGAATTGTGCTTCCTCCGGTAACCTCGTTTAAGAGGGTAGCACTCAATCTGCTTTTTCCGCGGTGGTGTATAGGCTGCGGCAGAGAAGGCGATTACATCTGCGGCGCCTGCCGCAGACTACTCAAAGCTATTGCCCCTCCGGTCTGCCCGAGGTGCGGTCGCCCGCGACTGGCAGAGTCGACGCAGGATAGCTGCCCCGGGTGTGCCGGCTGGCAGGGCGGGCTGGACGGTATGCGCGCCCCGTTTCTATTCGACGGCCTGATACGTGAAGCCGTCCACGAACTCAAATACAGCAATTTAAAAGCGCTGGCCCCATTACTGGCGGGGCTGATGCACGATTTTTTCAAGAGTAGTCCCGTATCTGGAGAAGTGCTGGTGCCGGTGCCGCTGCACCCGAAAAGGCTCCGGGAGCGGGGTTATAATCAAAGCTCTTTGCTGGCCACTGAACTGGGCAGATTGTGCGGCCTGCCGGTAATGGAAGACTGCCTTATCCGCCGGAAATATACCCCTTCTCAAGCCAGGTCTGCCGGTCTGGGCGAGCGGCAACATAACGTAACCGGCGCCTTTGCCTGCCGCGATGGGCGCCTGAAGAGTAAAAAAGTAATCTTGATTGACGATGTATCTACTTCCGGCGCCACGCTCAATACCTGCGCCGGAGTGCTTAAAGATTCCGGGGCAGAAACGGTCTGGGGGCTGGTCATCGCCCTGGAGCTGTAGAAATATAATTTCCAGGAGAGTTAAAGATGGAGCTGCATATCGCCGGAACCAACATGGCCATCACGCCCGAGACACAGCGCTATGTCGAGAGTAAAGTGGGTAAACTCAACCGGCACAAGCCCGATATCATCGATATCAAGGTGGAAATATCGGAAGAAAGCACCAAGTCGCCGCAGGCGCGCTTCCTTGTCCGGGTGACCGTCCAGAGCGGCAGAGGCGGCGTTATTGTTCATGGTGAGGAGCGGGCGGAAAGCGTATTCATGGCGATAGATAAGGTAGTGGACGTTATGACCCGGCAGCTGGAGCGGCGCAAAGGTAAGCTGTATGACCGGGGCCGGGGCAACAAGCTGGCCCGGGGCAAGTATGTCCAACCGGAACCGCCGACCGAAAGGAAAGTGGTCAAGCGAAAGCGTTTTGCCGTTGAGCCGATGACCCTGGGCGACGCTGTAGAGCAGATGGAGAGCCTCGGGCATAATTTCTTCCTGTATATCGATGCTACGGACGATGAAACGCGGATTTTATACCGGCGGAACGACGGCAACTATGGCCTGATAGAGCCGGAGTTCCGGCACAGTCGGGATTGAGGGAGCCGGGATATGGCCAATGAATCATCTTACACTGTTTTTCACACGGCGGCGGGCTGGGTGGGAATCTTAAGCTCGGGCAATGGTCTACGGCGCGTTACCCTGCCGCAAAGGTCAGAGGCGGGTGTTTACCGCGAATTGGGAAACCCGGAGCAAGCAACTCTAGCGGATAACGGTTTTTCTGATTTGAAAGAGCGTTTGCAAGCTTATTTTGCCGGTGAGCAAATAGATTTCCCGGACACGCTGGACTTTTCCGGGGCGACGCCTTTCCAGCGCGATGTCTGGCGGATTACCAGGCTTATCCCTTACGGCCGGACCCGGAGCTACCAGTGGGTGGCGGCGCAAACGGGTAGGCCGGGCGCGGCGAGAGCCGTAGGGCAGGCGCTGGGAAAAAACCCTTTCCCGATAATCGTGCCCTGCCACCGCGTCGTGGCGAGCAACGGCGGGCTGGGGGGCTATAGCGGTGGGATTGAGATGAAGAGATTCCTCCTTAGTCTGGAAAAATCAGTTGGCATTCGTTAAAGAGTTTAGTTAGATGTTGATGGTGAAGCCCTTTGGGCAAGTGTCTATAAATATGGTATAGCTGCCTGGACGTTAGCACACCTCTTATTTTAAGGTTTAGGAAACTGTCTTGGTATTTCTGAGTCAGTCCATCATCGGTGAAGCTGAAGTAGCTATCGGCACCAATTATGATATGGTCTAATACCTTAATTTGTAAAATATTCCCGACAAAGACCAGGTCTTTGGTGAGCTGTTTATCGCTCCTGCTGGGTGTGGGGTCACCGGTGGGGTGATTATGGACAAAAATCAAGGCCGTAGCGCCCTGCGTAAGAGTGCTTTCTATAATCTCGCGGGGACGGATGAAGATATTATCAGACGTCCCTGCAAAGAGGTCGGCGGTATCTATAATCTGGCTTCGGTTATTGAGATAAATAACCTTGAATACCTCTTTCTTGAGGTCTCGCATTGAGTAGTAGAGATAGTCAAAGACCTCCTTAGAGGATTTGTAAATAGACCGTGCCACAATCCTTTGCTTGAGAACCTTTGCAGGCAACTCGTGTAGAAGTTTGATACAAAGCATAGAAGCGGGAGTAATACCAACTTCCTGTTGTTCCTTGGGCGGGGCTGCCAGGAAATCACTGAGGTTTTGGAACCGTTCTATGCACGCTCTAGCCAGCTGCTTAGCCTTCTGAACGGGTAAGACCAGACTTAACAATAATTCAATAATCTCCTGGTCTTCAAGCCCCTCAAAACCTTTCCTGACGAACCTTTCCTGCAACGCTGTCAGGTGTTTTCCTGATTTAACCCGTGAAAGCACCGTCAGACTCTCTGCCACCCGCTCGCGCGCGGAGCCTCCGATAAGAACCAGTTTGTCTTTGTGTTGAATCAAACTGTATTGGTGGTGGCTCATCACGTTTGTTACCTGGCTGGTTCCATGTTTATGAAGCGGATAAGTGCAAAGAGCGAGCATGTGGCACTTGCCGATAGTCTGGTTTATCTCTCCTTCATAAGCCATGAACTTAGTCCAATACCTTCTGTCAACCCAAGCTGTGTCACCGGATACTCTCAGCCCGTCATAACCCGAGGCCAAAGCTCGCTTAAGCTTATCAATCCAGGCATTAAAGACCATTTTCCCATTGAAAACACCGCCTTTGAGATACCAATCGATATACGGGATAATTTCCATCTGTCCGCTCGCCAGATGCTGTGAGAAATCAGTCATAGCCTTTCCCATGGCTTCTTCGGCTTCCTTTTTGCTGATGGTCTCTGAGGTAATCCAGATACAAGACTCGTTGTTTTGAAGACCTGCTTTGAAATAAGGCACCAGAACATCCACCAAACCATGACTGTTGTCATAGAAGACACAGATGTGTAAGCCCCAGGGTACCGAACCAATAACCCTGATGCCAGTTTCTCTATTTTTTACCACCATTGGCAATCACCTTCTTTTTCGGCGTAACCAAGGTGAAGAGTATCTGAATAATGCGCTATTATAGTGCCGTTGTCAAGAGGCAACCGGTAACCGTTGACTATTTAAGTGTCTCATAATGGTCGCTGGCGGATTCCCGGGCCTGGTACAGCCGCTTGCGGGCTTCGGCGGTGCCGCGCAGCATAAGGTTGAGAAAATCGGTCTCGTATTCCTCGATAAGCCCTTCTCCGGCGAAGCTGTAATACCGGTTATCGCCGATGATGATATGGTCCAGCACCTTGAGGCGCATAATTCTTCCTACAAAGACCAGCTCCCGGGTCAACCCCTTATCGCTCGTGCTGGGTTCGGGATTGCCGGAGGGGTGGTTATGGACGAAAATGAGGGCGGCGGCGTTGCTTTTCACCGCCCCTTCAACAATTTCACGCGGGGGCACCGCGCTGCTGTTGACGGTGCCTTCGGAAAGGTCGGCGGTATCGATAATCTGGTTCTGGCTATTTAGGTAGACCACTTTAAAGACCTCTTTCTTAAGGCCGCGCATGGCGTGGTAAAGGTAATCGAAGACCTCCTGCGAAGACTTGTAGAAAGGCTTATCCAGAATTTTGGCTTTCAGGAACTCCCGGGCGACCTCCTGCACCAGCTTGATGCCGAAGGCGCTGTGAGCGCCGATGCCGTTTATCTGCTGCAACTCATCGGCGGACGCTTCAAGGACGCCGCGCAACGTCTGAAAGCGTTTAATGGCCTCCTTGGCCGGCGCTTTGCAGTCCCTGCGGGGCGTGCCCAGGCTCAAAAGTAGCTCGACGATTTCATAGTCGTGGAAGCCGCTTAAACCGGACTTCAGGAATTTTTCCCGCAGCCTTTTCCTGTGTCCGCGGCGGATATCTTCCGGCGCTGGTTGGTGTTCTTCTACCATATCGGCGATATTTTAGCACGGAAAGGGGCGACTTACCAGTAAGGGTTAGTTCTAATCGTCACCTGCCTTTAAGAATATTCACCATTAAATCTTGACATTCGCAGGCTGAAAGGCATATAGTTCAAGCAGTCCAGTATATTTTTATCAGGGGTCTAACAATAATATATATTAATTCCTTAAATATTTTACAAAGAATTGTGGGACCTTTCCGCGGGCTATTGTAATCTGTTAGACCCTGAAGTATAATACATGTTAAAGGGCGACGCTAAAAAATCGTATCAACGCGAATATATGAGGAAAAGGCGCGGTTCGATTCCCGGGCGTAAGCCCGGCCGACCATACTTAGAAAGGGGAAGCAATAAAAACATGGGGAAAATCAATGTTGCCATCATCGGCGTGGGCAACTGCGCCTCGTCCCTGGTACAGGGCGTTTATTACTATCAAAACACCAAGGATAGCGAAAACGTACCCGGACTGATGCACGTTAACCTGGGGGGCTACCATATCCGCGACGTCAACTTCGTCGCGGCTTTCGACATCGATAGAAACAAGGTGGGCAAAGACCTGGCGGACGCCATCTACGCCAAGCCGAACAATACCTACAAGTTTTGCGATGTACCCCATACCGGTGTAAAAGTTATGCGGGGCATGACTCACGATGGCCTCGGGAAGTACCTTTCCGAAATTATCCAGAAAGCGCCGTGGCCGACGGTCGATATCGTCAAGGTGCTCAAGGAAACCAAAACCGATGTGGTCATCAACTACCTGCCGGTGGGCAGCGAAATGGCTACCAAGTGGTACGTCGAGCAGATATTGCAGGCCGGCTGCGGGATGGTCAACTGCATCCCGGTCTTCATCGCCAGCCGGAAGGACTGGGCCGCCCGCTTCGCCGACCACGGGCTTCCAATTATTGGCGATGACATCAAGTCGCAGGTCGGGGCCACCATCGTACACCGCGTGCTCGCCAAGCTTTTCGTCGACCGGGGCGTAAAGCTGGAAAAGACTTACCAGCTCAACTTCGGCGGCAACACGGATTTTCTCAACATGCTGGAGAGGGAGCGCCTCGAATCCAAGAAAATCTCCAAGACCGGCGCCGTCACTTCCCAGTTGCCTTATAAAATGGACCCGGATGATATCCATGTCGGCCCGAGCGATTACGTCCCCTTCCTCCTCGACCGTAAATTCTGCCACATCAGGATGGAAGGGCGCACCTTCGGCGATGTCCCGCTGCTGGTCGAGACCAAGCTGGAAGTATGGGACAGCCCCAACTCCGCCGGCGTCGTCATCGATGCTCTCCGGTGCTGCAAGCTCGCTCTCGACCGCGGCCTCAAAGGCGCGCTCACGGCCCCTTCGTCCTACTTCATGAAGACACCGCCCGTGCAATATTCGGATGAAGAAGCGCACTGTAATGTCGAGGAATTCATCAAGGCCAATTCCCAGCCTTCCCAGGCCGCAAAACAACCGAGGAAAAAGCATACTCGCAAGTAACCGTCCATGAAGATTGCGCTGGTATCGCCCTACGATTTTGCCTATCCGAGCGGGGTAGTCACCCATATTTCCTGCCTGGAACAGCAGTTCACCCGCTTGGGGCACGAGGTCAAGATTATCGCCCCGGCCTCGAAAGCCGTCTATACCCTCGGCGACCGGTTTATACGCATCGGCACGCCGAGACCTGTGCCGGTCAGCGGCTCCATCGCCCGTATTACGCTGTCCGTCCGGCTGGAAGCGCAGATAAAAGAGGTCTTCGAGCGGGAGAAGTTCGATATCTGCCACCTCCATGAGCCCCTGATGCCCACGCTGTGCACCACCGTCTTGAGGCTAAAACGTTGCCCGATGGTGGGCACTTTCCACGCCTCCGGCGGTAAGCCCTGGTACACCATGTTCTCGCCAATCATGAAATGGTACCTTGACCGCTGGTTCCGCAAGCTGGACGGCCGTATTTGCGTATCACGCCCGGCCTATAACTATATAAATAAATATTTCCCTTCTGACTTCAGGATTATTCCCAACGGCATCGATATTCATCGTTTTAACAGTCAGGTGCCGACTATAGAGAAATATACCGACGGTAAAATAAATATACTCTTTGTCGGGCGGATGGAGAAGCGGAAAGGTTTCGATTATCTCTGGAAGGCCTACCAGCGGGTCAAGAAGGAAGTCCCGGAGAGCCGCCTGATTGCCGTGGGCCCGGGTACCCGGCTGCGCAATAAATACGAGAAACGCATCAGCCGGTGCGAGCTGAATGATGTCGTTTTCACCGGCTATGTCCACTATGACGAGCTGCCCCAATATTATAAAACATCGGATATCGTCTGCTTCCCGAATATCGGCTGGGAGAGTTTCGGCATCGTTCTGCTGGAGGCAATGTCCACAGGGAAGCCGATTGTCGCCTCCGCGATAGAAGGTTTTACCAGCGTCCTGACTGATGGTATCGAGGGCATAACCGTCCCGCCGCGGGATGTGGAAAAGCTGGCCAAAGCGATTTTAAAGCTCATCAGGGATGAGCACCTCCGGCAGGAAATGGGAGCCCGGGGAAAGCCCAGGGCGCAGCAGTTTGATTGGTCCGTGATATCCGGGAGATTGATGGACTTCTACGTCGAGACGCTGAACAGAGTAAATAAACACGAAGACATTTCGCCGGCTGGAGTCCGCCAGGGGCAGGGATAAATTATGCCAAAATTGGAAAACTTCCGCAGACAAATCTCCGACCGCGTCGCACCGCCGCTGGCCCGGCTGCTGATTAACACTCCGCTTACGCCGAACGCCGTGACCTGGATTGGTTTTTTTATTACCGCCGGGGCGGCGGCCCTTATCATAAACGGGCAAATGCTCGCGGCCGGAATCGTGGCGCTGGTGGCTGGGGCCTTTGATATGCTCGATGGCGCCCTGGCGCGCGTTAAAGGACAGGTCACGCGCTTCGGGGCGGTTCTCGATTCCACGCTCGACCGCCTTTGCGAAGCGATGCTGCTGCTGGCGCTGTTATACGTGTTTGCGCGAGATAATGAATCAGTCTGGAGCCTGCTGGCCGGCGTCGCCCTCGTCTGCTCGCTGATGGTCAGCTACCTCCGCGCGAAGATGGAAGGTCTCGGCATCGAATGTAAAACCGGCTTTTTTACGCGCCCGGAAAGGGTCATCCTCCTGGCACTGGGGCTGATGCTAAGCCACTTCAATTATGTGCTCATCGGCGCGGTGGGGCTACTTGCCTTTTTCAGTTTCTTTACCGTCATCGAAAGGCTGTCCTATGCCTGGCGCCACCTTCAGGACTGACCTTCATGAGCATGCCCTAGCAATCTCCAGCTAGTCGGTAAATCCGTTGAAATAGCTTCGCCCGCGCAAGGCGTACACCAGTGTTCGGGACAGGTTATTTGCC
>JBEKDL010000081.1:0-7696 GCA_050014355.1 Dehalococcoidales bacterium
TATGAAGTGGGGCCTCCCCAGTTGGCGTCTGGAATCCAGCCGATATTGGCCGCGGGGAAGAAGGGGTCGGCATATTTGAGGGTACCGCCATATTTAGGTGTGGCTGTAGTTGGGGCTGGTGTTGTGGTAGTTGCTGGAGTGGTTGGTTTCGCGGTTGTCGTAGTGGCTGCCGGGGTAGTAGCAGGAGTAGAGCAACTCCCCAGGAGCAGGCTCAACACTGCCAGGATTATGGGTACGACAAATAAATATTTCCTCATTCTTTCCTCCTATGATTATTTATTATGTTCATTTCAGCAATACTTCAGCTTTAATGAAATATCACCTCCAGTCAATATGATACGTTGATTCGAGCAGGCTCCATGAAAATAAAAATTATTCCATATAGAATATAGAATAGCCTGTACCAAGATGTCAAACATCGTACCGCGTCCTGACGATATTTCCGGCTAACGCTTGAGTGCTTATTTCTTTACTTCTCTGGGTATAACCGGTAGCACAATATGGGATGGGTACTGTTGGTTATGAAAGATAGTTTGTTGCGCCACTTTAATTTCCGCATCCTGGCCAATGGGATGTCCCGTGTTAAGATTGCGGTCCCATTTGGGAAAACTGCTGCTGGAAATCTCGATTCTAATCCTGTGGCCAGCCTTAAACACAATACTTGAAGACCTAAGGTCGATGGTATACTCATACACTTTGCCTGGCTTGATCAGCTGCGGCTTGGATATGGATTTACGGTAACGTGCCCTGATGACGCCGTCAACCACATTATACGCTTTACCGTCAGGCCATACGTCCACCAGCTTGCCGGAAAAGTCCGTATCAACCGCCGAAGATGAAGCATATAATTTTATGGTTATCGGGCCGGTTACTTCGACATCGGTCTTCAGAATCGGGGTGGTATAGACCAGCACGTCCGTCCTATCCTCTATATATTGCTGGTCCTGCGCTCCAAATATGTTCGAAATGAAATCAGACGACTTTCCAATCTTGGTAGGCACCGGGTTTCTCGGGTCGTAGAGATAATTGTCTGCCTCTTCTTCATCGGGCATCCTGATACTCATGGTGCCGTCGCCGGCGCGGCTATTAGCATGGCCGCCGCTGTGGAAGTAATAGTCGGTGTATCTGGTCCTGGCAAGGGGCCATTCTTTTTCGTCTCTCCAGACGTTATCTCCCATAACGAAAATGCGTACCGGAGGCTCGTCCATAATTCCGTTGTTAATGCCCTTTAACCAGTAATCGAACCAGCGGATATGCATCCCCAGGTAATTAATAGAGCTCCCCGCCGCAGATGGGCCGAAATCTATTTCCCCGACGAGACCCGAGCTTCCCACATGAACCCAGGGGCCGATGAGTAATTTCTGGTTCTTCCTGACGAACTCCGAGGGGCCTCGCTGCTTTATCACCATGTAATCCTTCAGCACGGCGCTAGTGATGACATGGTGATACCAGCCCCCCAGGTGGAGGGCCGGTATGGCTACCTTTTCCAAGGGAAGAGGATTATACAATTTCTTCCAGAACGTGTCATCCTCGATATGTGTGATCCAGTCCGAATAAGTAGAACCCAGACGGAGCTCCTTGGCGATTTGATTGGTGGGAGCATCAACCAGGGGAAGGACGCGACATGACTCTTCGGGATTTTTCATAAGATTTTGAAAACGCTCCCGCAGCGATTTTAGTCTTTCAGGGGGTAAATCACCCTTGGCAAGTTCGCTGGCGATCTGGCCGTTCAGCCACATCAGGCTAAGCTGCAGCAGGAAGACGCCGTTTTCCCACATCGGCATACCGCGCAAAGAATGTGAAACCTGGGCGGGGCAAATCGCTTTCAGGTGAGGAGGGCGCATGATGGCGGCGAGCATTTGAGTGGCTCCGAGGTAGGAGAGGCCACACATGCCTACATTACCATCGCACCACGGTTGCGAGGCCACCCATTCTACCGTATCGTAACCGTCTTCGGCGTCATTGACAAACTGATGGTATTCGCCTTCCGATGCGCCCGTACCACGGCAGTCCTGTATTACCAAAACGTAACCGGCTCGAACCATCCTTACGGGGTCCATGTAGTTACTGATAAATCCGGAGTCCTTAACATAAGGTAGGCGGATCAGGATAGCCGGATGTTTCTCTCTTTTTTCAGGACGGTAAATATTAGCGTATAGAATCGTGCCGTCCCTCATTTTTACAGGAACGTTTTTCTTCTCCAAGTCAGGAGATTCCTGCTGTAGCATGTGTATTTTTCTTTCCCTCCGATATTACCGAGACTGACCAATGGCCTTCTTAGAAAATAAGTTAGGTATAAAACCTCTCATAGAACGCGTGAGTCTTTCATCTCCACCTTTACGCGCAGCGTTCTGTATAAGGCAAATCTAATTGGCCGTCTCAATTATACTACAGGAGGCAAGTATGTGCTCATCTATGGCTGAACAATCTGACGGATTGTGACCCAACAAAACTGACGTTTGTGCAATCTCACGGCATCCAAAACATACCGCCCACCATCCACCCGTAAAAATATCAGAGAATTTAACTATCTTCATATACCGAAATTCATGTGCAAGCTGGCCAGATGTTTTTTTCTTTATGACTTGATTTAACAAGTTATTAACAATTTACACGTATAGTAAGACAGAGACCTAACAAATCATTTGCCTTTATTGACTATACCTGTTACAAAGATTAAAAATAGCTTAAAGCGATATAGATGATAGAAGCGTTGAGGTCCAACATGAAGAAAAAGAAGATATGCAGTCTTTTCTTAACCTTGATGCTCGTTCTGGTTAGTTTTTTGGCGGTGCTGCCGGCCAGGCCGGTGCTGGCCGCCAACTACACCCTGACGGTGGTCAGCGCGGCCGGCGGGACGGTGACCAGCCCCGGCGAAAGCGTCTTTACCTATGCTGCGGGGACAGTGGTCACGCTGGTCGCACAACCTGATTCGGGCTATTCTTTCGCTGGCTGGGTCGGTGACGTAAGCACGATTGTGGATGCCTCCGCAGCATCAACCACCATCACGATGAACGGGAACTACACCATATCTGCCAGCTTCTCCGGCACCACTCTCATCATTACGGCTACCGCAGGCGCTAACGGCACGATATCGCCTTCGGGCGATATCTCGGTCAGCTACGGGGGCAGTCAGACTTTCATTATTACTCCTAATGCAGGCTACCGTATTGTTGACGTAGTAGTGGACGGGGCATCGGTGGGAGCGTTATCGAGTTACACCTTCACCAATGTGACCGTCAGCCATACTATCACGACCAGTTTCGCCATTAATACCTTCACCGTTACAGCGACCGCCGGGGCCAACGGCCTGATTTCACCTTCGGGCGCTATAGCGGTCAATTACGGCACCAGTCAGACTTTCACCATCACGCCGAATACCGGCTACCATATTACTGGTATTACTGTCGATGGGGCATCGGTGGGTGTGGTGAACAGTTATACCTTTAACAATGTTACCGTAGCCCACACTATAACCGCCAATTTTGCCATCAACACCTATACGATTACAGCTACCTCCGGCACCAACGGGTCTGTTTCACCTTCCGGAGCCGTGACGGTTAATTACGGCGGCAATCAAGTCTACACTATCACTCCTAATACCGGCTACCATGTAACCGCTGTCCTGGTGGATGGGGCATCGCTGGGCGCATTGACAAGCTATACTTTTTCTAGTGTCACTGGCGACCATACCATAGCCGTCAGTTTCGCTATCAATACCTATACCATCATCGCCATCAACGGCGACCATGGGTTAATTTCACCCCCCGGCACCGTGACGATTAATTACGGCGGTAGTCAGACCTATACCATTACCCCGACCACCGGGTACCATGTCGTTAATGTCCTGGTGGATGGGGCATTTGTTGGCGCCGTGACGAGCTATGCCTTTTCCAACGTTACCACCGACCATACCATAAGTGTCAGCTTCGCCATAAATACCTATACCATCACGCCCACCGCGGGTAACCACGGGTCAATTTCGCCCTTTACTGCCGTAACCATCAATTATGCAGACAGCCAGACCTTCGCTATCACCGCCGATAGCGCCTACCGTATCACTGATGTGCGGGTGGACGGGATATCGAAAGGCGCCGTGGCCACCTATACTTTCACGAACGTTACCGCGGACCATACCATTGATGCTGCCTTCGCTATCGGTTGGCCGTTTTACGCGGCGTTTGGTATTGGCGCGGTGCTCGTGTTTCTCCTTGGTTTCTGGATTGGCAAGAAGACCGGCGGCTCCGCTTATTAGAGGGCGTAAAAACCCGGACTGAACACACCTCAAGCCGATGTCCCGGAATAGTGCCGCAGGCCTACCCGCCAGAAATACCTCGATACGACCAGTAAAAATACCGCTATCCCCAGCGCCGCTACTATCGTCGTCAGGGTAAGACGTCCGGTCAGCGCTTCCGCGGGCACTGTAGTGGCGAACGCCACCGGTACGATAAAAGTCAGGCCGTAGCGTAGCCATCCAGGGTAAAGGCTTACCGGCCAGCGGCCGGCCTCGTACATGCTCTGGAATATCGTCAGGAAGTTCTCCACTCTTACAAACCAGAATGAAAGTGTGGCCAGAATCAGGAAGAAGCTGTAGATGATGACTGCGCCGGCCGCCAGCATCAGGAGAAACTCCCCTGCTTCCGCGCCCCCCACTTTTTCGCCGAGCCGCACCAGCGCAAACGCCAGGACGCCCAGGCCTAGCATTATGTCAATTAGACTCCAGATGTTTACCTGCCGGATGCTGACCAACAGTTGCGCGTCTTCAGGTTTAGTGAGCGTAAAGTCGAGCGTCCCATCGCGGACGGACTCAATAAACTGTTGCATGCCCGGTTGAATTACCAGCCCGATTATTCCCCCTACCAGCAGGTACACGCCGACCAGGGCCAGGATTTCCTCATGCCCCCATCCTCCCAACGTGTTGGTATAGGAAAAAATGATGCCCAGTCCCGCTACGGCGACTACCAGGCTGACCAGCGATTGGAACAGTTGAAAGAAGAAGTTGACCCGGTAGGCCACTTCGCCGGCGATGGCGACCCAGAAAAAGGCGACAAACATACGGATGTAGTTCATGCGCCCACCGCCGCATAGACTTTTGTCCCTGCCCGCCAGACGAGCCGGAAGAGAAAATAGCTGATTACCAGCCAGGCGGCCTGGGCGCCCAGGCCCACGAAAGCTTGGTCCAGTGTTAGCCTGCCGGACACAAGGTCAATCGGAAAGCTGATTAGCCAGCGGAAAGGTAAGACATAAGCCACCACCTGGATGGGATACGGAAAGAGCGTTAGCGGGGCGAATTGCCCTGAAAGGAACAGCATGAGCACAAAATAAATCTGGTTAATAGCCCCCACGCGCGTTGTCCAGAACGCCGATTGGGCGAGCGTCCACTCTATAAGGAAGCGTAAGGCGAATGCCAGTAACAAGGTGGGGATGAAAAGCGCGATGGCCCATAGCGCCGGGGAAATTGAGGGGTGAAATATGGCGGTCAACACGCCCGCCACCAGGACCATGAAAGGCGTGGTTATCAGCTTTGACGATATATTATCGGCAATATCGGAATGAATGGGATGCACCGGCTTCAACAGGGCGAAGGAAAGTGTCCCCTGCCGGATGCGGTACTCGAATTCATACATTACCCAGGTGTAAGTGACCTGATTGACCAGCATCAGCAGGATGAAATAGGCGGCAAACTGTTTCGTCGTGTAATCGCCGACACTCCCCCCGCTCGCGTTCGAGACTATCGACCATACGATGAGATAAACCAGCGGTTCCAGCACCTGCCCTATCATCCAGATAAGCAGCGAAGCGCGGTAGGCGAACATCGTCGCTATGGTGGTTTTAAACTGCTGGATATATAGCTCGATAAGGGCTTTCATGGCCTCTCCTGGGCGAAGACCCGCTCGATAACTTCCTCTATCGGGGGGTCCTCTACCAGCAGGTCAATCACCGGGAGGTCTGCCAGGAGCCGTTCGGTGATGGAAGCGGTTTCCTTCCTGGGCACGCGCAGCGTAAAACGCCCGCCCTCGCAGGAAACGACCTCGCCGTAGGAGTCCAGATTGCTATCGCAGTCCCCGATTTGCACGACGATGGTCTTATGCTCGGTGAATTTTTGCACCAGTTTCGCCAGTTCGCCGTCGAAGAGCAGCTTGCCATGATGGATGACCACCACGCGCCGGCACAGCGCCTCGACATCGGCCATGTAATGGCTCGTGAGGAGAACGGTGGCCCTGAAGCGGCGGTTATACTCGGCGATAAAGGTGCGGATACGGCGCTGCATAGTCACATCCAGGCCGATGGTTGGTTCGTCCAGGAAGACCACGCTCGGGCGATGCAGGAGGGCGGCGGCAATCTCGCATTTCATCCTTTCCCCCAGGGAAAGGTTGCGTACCGGTTTATGGAGCAGCGGTCCCAGCTCGAGGAGTTCCGTCAGCTCGTTGAGCATATTCTTATAATCGTCCTGCGGAATACGGTAAATAGCACGGTTCAGCTCGAAGGAGTTCAGTGCGGGGATATCCCAGACCAGCTGATTGCGCTGACCCATCACCAGCGTGATTTGCTTTAAGAAGGACTTTTCGCGTTTCCAGGGAACATAACCGAGTACGGTTGCCTCGCCGGAAGAGGGATGTAAAAGCCCCGAAAGCACTTTAAGAGTGGTGGTCTTACCGGCCCCATTGGGCCCCAGGAAACCGACCACTTCGCCCGGGGCCAGGTCGAATGATATCCCGTCGACGGCGGCGATTTCTTCCTTGCGGCGGCGCACGAGGCTTTGTAGGCTGCCTCTGGCCCCGGTTTCCTGGTGGGTCACGATATAGACCTTACGCAGGTCTTTAATACGCACCACCGTCTCGGCCGTGCCGGGGTTTCCGGGCGGTGCTGTTAGCGCCCTATCCTTGCTGCTGCTACTGTTCGCCATGATAACCCGTTAATTTTTCTCTTTAATATTTATTAAAACCGGTTCTATTTTAACATTATACCTTGCTATGGGCAGTTTTGACATCAATACAGAAAAGTAATAAGTTGTTAACGTGCCAGAAATTACCAGTGTTTGCCCGGGCTGCGGGCTCGCGTTAAAATCCGCCAATCAGGATATGGACGGACGCTATAACGCGTCCCGTGCCTGCGTGGAGATGTACTTTAAACTCACTGTGTTCACGCTATCTTTGCGAGACACCGATTTTATCCACCAGGTAGTGGTGGACGCTTATACCGCCCAGCACTCCGGGCCGAAAATGAAGCCGATTACCACTACTTTCGCGCTCATCGGACTTTATCTCGCTTTCGAACGAGGTTATACCGGCCGAGAGGTGCAGCTGGCTCACATGGCACTGGGTAAAAAGCACCGGGAGTGGCCGCGTTTCAACGCGCCGCCCGAGAAGGCTTCTTTAACGGTGTGGGATGTCCACCAGGGTAGTAAGGAGGAGAATTACGTCGAAAACATCAGAACATGGGGAAAATCTGTCTGGGACATGTGGCAAGCTGAGCACGCGCGTATCGGAAGACTTGTAGGAATGTATTTGAAGGTCTGAAAACAACTCTCCTGGTGGTATAGTGCTGCGGAAAGTAGTTGCTTAAATGTCAAATGAAAACAATAAAGGAAAGGAGGCTGATATGAACGAGAAAATAAGTATCCTCGGCTTTGCGGGAAGTCTTCGTAAGGGCTCCTATAACCGGGCGCTCCTCCGGGCGGCTGGTGAGCTCGTAC
>JBEKDL010000082.1:0-9681 GCA_050014355.1 Dehalococcoidales bacterium
TCGCCGTAAGCGCCGCCGTCGCCGTCGATGCCGATAACGGTGAGGTCATGGTTGGCGATTTTCGCGCCCGTAGCGGCGGGCAGCGTGCGGCCGTGCAGCCCGTTGAAGACGTTGCCCTGCGTGTAATGAGGCAGCTTGGGCGCCTGCCCGATGCCGGAGACGAAAAGCACCCGCTGCGGCTCCAGGTTCAAAGCCACGAGCGCTTTTTTCACCGCCTGGAGTATGCCGAAGTTGCCGCAGCCCGGGCACCAGGCAATGGGGACCTGCGACGCGTAGTCGTTAAGCGTCACCATGACCCCACTTCCTTTTGAAGGCGGCTGACTATCTCCGCCGGCGAAAAGGGGCGCCCGTCGTATTTTGATATCGTGGCGTCCACCTTGAGCCCGGTCTCACGCCGTATCAGACCGGCCATCTGACCCGTGGCGTTGCCCTCGATGGTGATGTTTTTCCGGCTTTTACGCAGCTTTGCGGCCACTGCCTCCGCCGGGAAGGGCCAGACTTCGCTGATATGGATGGTATTGACCGGCTGGTCTTCCTCTTTGAGAATAGCTGCAGCTTCATTGATAGCCCCGTAGGTGCTGCCCCAGCCGATGAGCGTCATCTCCGCGCCGGGGGCAGTGCGGATTTCCGGGGCGGCAATCTCCCGCCGGAGGCCGGTAAGCTTGCGCAGCCTTTTCTCGACCTGCGCATTGCGGGTGGCGGCGTCCTCTATCATGTGCCCGGCTTCATCGTGCTCATCGGAGTCGGTGACCACCAGCGCTTTACCCTGTCCCGGCAGCGCCCGCGGTGATATACCGGACTCCGTCACCTTGTGGCGTTTATAATCCGTCATTTCTTTGACTTCTTCATCCGATAGAAGCTCGCCCCTTTCGATTTTCACCTTGCTTAAATCGAAAGTTCCCACGGTGGCGTAAGATGTCGCCAGATGGTGGTCGGTGAGGATAATCACGGGCGTCTGGTATTTTTCGGCGAGGTTGAAAGCCCTGACGGCGGTGTGAAATGCCCCGGCGGCGGTAGCCGGCGCCAGCACGGCGCGGGGGAACTCGCCGTGGCCGGCATGCATCGCGAACCAGAGCTCGGCCTGCTCGGTGCGGGTCGGGAGTCCCGTGGCCGGGCCAGGGCGCTGCCCCAGCACAACGACCACCGGGGTCTCGGTCATGCCCGCTAGAGCCAGCGCCTCGACCATGAGGGCAAAACCCCCTCCCGAGGTCGCCACCATGGCCCGCACGCCCGTGTAGCCCGCGCCCACGGCCATGTTCATCGCGGATATCTCGTCTTCAACGTGCATGGCGACAACGCCGTACTGCCGGCCTTTATCCGCCATATATTCCAGGATTGGGCTGGACGGCGTCATGGGGTATCCGGCCAGGAACTTGCAGCCGCCGGCCATCGCGCCGAGACACAGCGCCTCGTTGCCGGTGAGAACGAGTCGGTGCTGACCGCCTATTCTGGGTTGGAGTGAGGTGATTCGCAGCGTGGCGCCGCGTTCCCTGGTGAAATCGTAGCCGGCCCGGGCGGCGGCAATATTATCGTTTACCACCTGCTCGCCGTGGCGCGAAAATTCGCTTTTCAGAATGAATGCCAGCAAGTCAAAATCGTAGCTCACCAGACCCAGAATAGCCCCGACGGCCACGGTATTGGCCATGAGCTTGTTTTTCGCTGTTTCTTCAGCCAGTTTCACGAGCGGCACGTCGATACTACGCGCGCCTTCCGGCCTGATTTTCGCCTGCTCGCTATCATAAACGACGACTCCCCCGGGTTTAAGCTCGTTCTTGTGCAGGTCTACCGTCTCGCGGTTGAGCGCCACCAGCATGTCCAGCTCAAGAGATACAGCCTGTACTTCGCCGTTTTTTACCCTTACGCGGAAAAAGTTGTGGCCGCCTCTTATCCGGCTCTCGTAGTCCTGGTCCGCGAAGACGTGAAAATCCCCGTAGGCCAGTGTTTTAGATAGTATCGTGCCTACGGACTGGACGCCTTGCCCCGCTTCCCCGCCGACCAGGATATTGAAATCGACTTCCATCTGATTTTTTCCTTCAACGGGATTCCCCGCATATATAAATACATCATACATTATAGAGTTAGGTATCGGATATTTATGTAACCTATATCACTTAATATCGGATATTTATGTAACCTATATCACTTAAGCTCTTTGTATTACAAGCTATAGTAGCCTGTCAATACCTGTACATATTTTTATATTATATTTACAGGACAGCTATTTTCTGATATATTATAATCGGGCGATGAAGCTCGCCCGGGGATAGCCCGAAAAGCCCACAAGGGATGATAGCCTCTACTAGTATAGCTGGTAGGGGCTTTTTTAATGCGTCAAAGGTCAGTTTATGGATGATTTCCGCGTGGATGTGGTCCGCTACATCGAGAGGTGTCATCTCGAAGATGGTGGGTACTTCTTTGCCCATATACCGCCATCCAGCGGCATGGACACGTATTTTGCCGTAAAAAGCCTTTCCTTGCTGGGAGTAAAGCCTGACCGCCCCCAGGCTATTGACAGCTTCTTGCTTGATGAATTTAAAGCAAACACGATTGGCGGCATTACCGGTATTTTCGTGCCGGTAGAAGTCTTAATAGAGCTTGGCCGTCTGCCTGATAGGCTCAAGGAACAGGCTCTCACAAGAATAGCGGCTCTCCAGAATCGCGCCGGAGGGTTTGGCGCTTATCAAGATGTCGACGTGGAGGTACAGTCAGAATTGCAGGATACCTACCGCGCTTTAAGAATCCTCACCACAATCGGCGCTAACTTTGACCGGGAAAAGGTCAGGCATTTTATTTCCGGTTTCCAGAGGGCGGATGGAGGGTACGGGGTAAAGTATTCAACCTTGGCCTCGACTTACTACGCCATGGAAATATTCAAGTTGCTCGGGGTGGAGGCAACAAAGTTGACGGCTTCCGGGGATTACCTCCGAAAAAGAGAGGAAAACTGGCAGGTGCAGTTCATCGAAGACGTTTACTGGTTGGTGCTAGGACTGGCCGCTTTAGGTGAAAAAACGAGTGTGCCGGATAGGGTCACAAGATTTGTCATGATGTGCCAGAGGCAGAACGGGGGCTTTTCCCGCGCCATAGAAATGGGCATACCAACACTGGAATATACTTTTTATGCGTTATCAATCTTAAAAGAAGCGGGAGCTTTATAAGAGTTAATGAAATAATCCTGTTGGGTTGTTATAATGAAGGAAAAAGAAAGCGGTATACAAAATGGACGAAGCGATTGTAGAACAAATCAAAGGCGCTGCGGGCAAAATCAGGGCGAACGTCGAGCGCGTCATTGTCGGCAAAGGCGAGGTGGTCGAGCTGGCCATTGTCGCCCTTCTTTGCGAGGGGCACATTCTCTTCGAGGACGTGCCGGGGCTGGGCAAGACCGTCCTGGCCAAATCGCTGGCCAAATCGCTGGGGTGCAGCTTCCGGCGCATTCAGTGTACCCCCGACCTTCTGCCATCGGACATTACCGGGACCTATATCTTTAACCAGAAGACCGCCGACTTCGAGTTCCGCCCCGGGCCGGTCATGGCGCAGATAGTCCTGGCCGATGAAATCAACCGCGCAACGCCGCGCACGCAGTCGGCGCTTTTGGAAGCGATGCAGGAGCGCCAGGTCACCACTGAAGGCGAGACCCGTCCGCTGCCCCGCCCCTTCCTCGTGATGGCCACGCAAAACCCTATCGAGCTTGAAGGCACTTTCCCCCTCCCCGAGGCCCAGCTCGACCGGTTCCTTTTAAAGATTCAGATAGGCTATCCCTCGGCGGAAGACGACCGTCTCATACTGGAGCGTTTCCGCCGGACCGACCCCTTGGAAGAGCTGTTGCCGGTTGTTGCCTCGGCGGACCTTCTTAAAATGCAGAGGGACTGCCGCGAGGTGCATGTCAATGCCGATGTCGAAGACTATGTTATCCGCCTTATCCACGCCACCAGGAAACACGCCGCGGTGGAGCTCGGGGCCAGCCCGCGCGCGATGCTGGCGCTTTATAATGCCGCCCAGGCCCTCGCGGCGATAAGGGGCAGGGCTTTCGTCACTCCCGACGACGTAAAATACATGTTCAAACCCGTGTTAATCCACCGCATTATTCCCAAGTCTGAAAGCCGGTTGCATGGACAGAAAGCCGAGCAAACCCTTAAAGAGATAATGGACTCGGTGGCCGTGCCGGTGGAAGAAGAACCCGGGGAAGGGTAAAAGATGCGGGGCGATTACTGGCTCGTTATCGCGGTTGTCATTCTCATCATCAGCCTGGCGCTGCACCAGGTGCAACTCGCTCTGATTTCTCTCCTGTTCCTGCTGACCGGCGGCGTTGCGAGGCTCTGGAACCGGTTTTGCCTCCATCGCGTCGAGTACCGGCGCCATCTTAGCCGTGACCGGGTATTCTTCGGCGAGGAAATCGTCTACGAAATCCAGGTAGACAACCGCAAGCCCCTGCCGCTCCCCTGGCTGCAAATCGAGGATGAGCTGCCGGAGAGAGTCACACTGCTTAAGGGGAAAGCTACCCAGACCACCGAAGACCGTGTCATTTTGAGTAATATGTTCCCCGTCAATATGTACCACCGGGTTAAACGCCGCTTCCCGATGCAGTGCCGCCAGAGGGGCACTTTCATCTTCGGGCCGTCAACCATCCGCTCCGGCGACCTTTTCGGCTTCTTCCGTAAAGAAAAGCGCATCGAGACGCTGGACTATCTATTCGTATACCCGCGCCTGGTACCGCTGGAAAAGCTGGGTATTCCTTCGCGGCAATTCTTCGGCGATATTCGCCTTAAAAAGCACCTTTTCCAGGACCCGGTGCTTACCGCCGGCGTACGGGACTACGTCCCGGGCGATAGCCTGAAACGTATTCACTGGAAAAGCACCGCCCGGCTCAACAGGTTGCAGACCAGACTATATGAGCCGACTACGACCGTCGACCTTAGCCTTTTCCTGGACGTACGCACGCTAAAAGCGCCGCTCTGGGGGAGCATTTTTCAACTCCAGGAGCTCGGCATTATCACTGCGGCGTCGATGGCTCAATATGCTTTGGATGCAGGTTTCCGGGTCGGGCTTTACGTCAACCAGATAACGCGTTTTTCGCGGGGCATGGTGAGGGTGCCGCACAGCCAGCACCCGGACCAGCTTGTCCATATCCTGGAGACGCTGGCGCAGCTCCACCAGATGGAGAACATGCCGATTGACCGCTTCATCCGGCAGGAAGCGCCTAACCTGCCCTGGGGCAGCACCATGGTGGTCGTTTCCGCCCAACCTGCGGATGACCTGCTGGGCGCTTTGCTGGACCTGAAACGGGTGGGGCGCAGCGTGGCGCTGGTCAAAGTAGGCGGCACCGAACCGGCAAGCGTGAAAACTTTCCCGGTTTTCCACGTCCCGGATAAATTCGCCTGGGAAGTAGTGCAGGAAATAGGATTGAAGGAAGCATGAGATTGGAAGAAATATTTAATATTGTCACTCTCGGGCTTGACCCGAGAATCCAGACCACCTTTTCCCCACCGCTGGATTACCGCCTGCGCGGGAATGACGGCACTATTTGTAAGCAATTTCCAGGGAATGATTTGTTATGACCACCAGATTAAAAAATATCGATTGGCTGGCGGCGGTTATTTACCCGCTTTTCGTCGTCCTCATGGAGGCATTCTGGGTCTATCCCTGGCTGGTGTGGATCGGCAGCCTTTCGGTATTCACCCCGCCCCGCCCCCCTTTGAGCCTGGTATCGGTCGTCATAGTGCTGGCGGCGGCAGTCCTGGCGGTCAGGTATTTTCTCCGCCCCCGCTGGACGGTGCTGCTGGCGCAGGCGCTTATCATCGGCAGCGGATTGGTAGTAATCCTCCTTGTGCTGGGCGCGGAGTACCGTTCCGGCTACGGATTTCTTAGCCCGGACTGGTTCGTTTATGCCGGACGGGCGTTCGGGCACTTTTTTACCCGTCCCGATACGATATTGATTGCCCTGCCCGCGTTGCTTTACCTCTGGTGGCGGGGCATCAACCTGGGACAGGCCACATCTTATTTCAAGAGCGTCTATAACTCCTTCATTATCGGCCTGGTGGCTCTCGTCGTGCTGATGGTTCTCTGGCAGATCGGAAGATCGTCGGGCAGCTTCCTGGCGCCCTCCGCGGGCATCGGCCTCGATATCATCGCCTTCTTCTTTTTCGGCCTGCTCGCCATCGCGGTGACCCACCTGTACCAAATGCGCGGCGCAATGCCCCGCGAAGAAGCGGGCCTGTCCTCCGTGTGGCGCTGGCTGCCAATAATGCTGGTCGTCATCGGCGGCATGGTTGTCGTCGTTTTCGTCCTCACCGGCGTTTTTTCGGAGGGGTTTTTTACCGCGGTAGGCCACGGCTTCGGGGCCGTCTCCCATTTTCTCGGCACGATACTCAACTACGTGCTGGTGCCCTTCAACTATCTCTTGGAAGGCATCGTCTGGATAATGCGTCTCGCGTTGAACCTGCTGCGCGGTAACCAGAATCAACAACCCAACAGTACTGGTAACACATCTCTGACAGACATTTTCCCGAAAGTGACCCCCGCCGACGTGCCTTCGGTTATCTATGCGGTAATTAAGTGGCTGGTTATCGCGGTGGTTATTGCCGCCGTAATTTACATCCTGGCCAGGGCCGTCTCACGCTACCGCGCCCGGCGCGCTCCGGAAGAGATAGAACAGCTTGATGAATCGCTGTTGAGCTGGAGCAATCTCAACGACGATTTGAAGGCGCTCTGGGCCATGATGGCTAAAAACTTTCAGAAAAAACCATCCCGGGCCGCCCGGGTTTATCATGATGATGAATCAGGCCGCCTGGAAATCCGTGAAATATACCGGCGCCTGCTCCGGGAGGCGGAACTCTCTGGGTACGGGCGCAATCACCACGAGACCCCCGCCGAATTTTCGGGCCGACTCGGAAGCGCGGTGCCGGAAGTCCGCGGGCCTTTAGACCAGCTGACCGATGTATACACGAGCGTCCGCTACGGCGACGCTGTCCCCCCTGAAGAAAAAGTGACCGGCGCCAACAGCCTGTGGCTAACACTGCGTAATCTATTGAGGGGTATTAGGGGCGGTATATAAGGGCGCGCTTTTTGTCCGATTATTGACATAAGTGTTATACTTATGAAGGCACTCTGAAATATCAGCTTCAAATATGGAAAAAGTTCTTACCATTATTCTCGCGGGCGGCAGCGGGGAGCGATTGCAGCCGCTGACCAAGGTACGCTCCAAACCGGCCGTCCCTTTCGCGGGTAAATACCGGCTCATCGATTTCCCGCTTAGCAATTGCATTAACTCCGATATCCGGAAAATCTTCGTGCTCGTCCAGTACCGCTCCTGGTCTTTACAGCGCCATATCCAGGAGGGGTGGGGGATATCGAGCTCCCGGCTGGGCGAGTATATCTATTGCGTGCCCGCGCAGCAGAAAATAGGGCAGGAATGGTACCGCGGTACCGCCGACGCCATCCGCCAGAACCTCGATTTGCTGCGCGGCAAGGACTTCGAGCATGTTTTAATCCTGGCCGGGGACCACGTTTATAAGATGAATTACAAACAGATGGTCGCATTTCATAAGGCTAATAATGCCGGGCTTACGATTTCCGTCACGCGCGTACCTGTCGAAGTTGCCGCCGGCCGTCTCGGGGTTTTCGGGGTAGATACTAACTTTAAAGCCGTTGACTTCGTCGAAAAACCTATCCTGCCCAGGCCATCGCCGGAAGATGCCAGCCAGGTTCTGGCTTCGATGGGTATCTATATCTTCAATACCGATGTCCTCTTGGAAATCCTGAAAGAAGAGGGTGATGACTTCGGACAGGATATCATCCCCAGGCTCATCCAGCGGCGCTCCAACATATATTTGTACGATTTTACCAGGCAGAACCGCATCGAAGATTACATTATTCAGGTGGAAAACGGCCGGAGAAATAAAGTTCTGGTGGAACAGACGCCCGATTCCTACTACTGGCGCGATATCGGCAGCCTGGATTCTTACTACGAAGCTAATATGGATATTATCGGCATCAGCCCTCTTTTCAACCTGTATACCAAGAAGTGGCTGTTCCGGACGTTCGAAAGGTCAATGCCGCCGAGCAAATGCATCATCGGCGGCAAGACACTGGACTCCATGGTGTCGGATGGTTGTATCATCAGCGGCGGGACCGTGCAGCACTCGATACTATCGCCCGGCGTTATCGTGGAAAAAGAAGCGGTCATCGAGGACTCCATCGTCCTCGATGATGTCATCATCGAGCCCAGGGCGCGGGTGAAGCGCGCCATCGTCGATAAAGAGGTTATTATCCGCGCCGGAGTGCAGGTTGGCTACGACCTCGAGTCGGACCAGCAGCGGGGCTGTACGATTTCAAGCAAGGGCATCGTCGTTGTACCGCGCGGCATCGAGCTAAGTTAGGCAGGTCGTTTCAGGCGTTATCGGCGGTAAAGGCCATCACGTCGTCTATCGTCGACGCATCGCATACGAGCATCACCAGCCGGTCAATCCCCAGCGCCGCACCGGCGCAGCCGGGCAGATGGGTCATCGCTTCCAGAAACAAACGCGGCATGGCTATTTCCTGGTTCCGCTCTTTCCGTATTTGCTCGATAGCCTCCCGGAAGCGCTTTTCCTGTTCTAAAGCGTCGGCCAGCTCGCTATAGACGTTGGCCAGCTCCAGCCCGCCGATAAAGACCTCCGCCCTTTCGGCCACGCTGGAATCTCCCGACTTGAGCCGTGCCAGTGAGGCCAGAGGGGCTGGATAATCTATCAGCACCATGGGGCGTTCGGGGTTGAAGGAGGGCAACACCTTCTCCACGAAATCGATGTCAAATCTCCTTGGGTCACCGGCAGCGGTCGGGTCCCAGCTCGCAGCTTTCAGGAAGGCATTTTTGACGGTAGTCCGGGGCCACGGCAGGCTGATGTCTATCCGCTGACGCTGGTAATTGATAACATTTTTGAAGCCTAGCTTTTTCGCCAGCCTGGTTATGAGAAGCTCGATGTCATGGATGATTTGAGTGTAGTCCGCGCCGGCGCGGTACCATTCCAGCATGGTGAATTCAGGATTGTGCCACTGCCCGCGTTCTCCCTGGCGAAAGCAATGGCTGAACTGGAAAAGCTTTTCGTACCCGGCGGCGAGCATCCGCTTCATGTGGAGCTCCGGAGAGGTGGACAAGTACCAGTCGCTGCTTTCGAAAGGGACAATGTAAGGCTCGGGCGCAACGGTGGGTACGCGGATGGGGGTCTCTACTTCGAGGAAGTTCTGTTCTTTGAAAAGCTCCCGGATAAAACCGAGGATGAATGCCCGCCTCTGCAAATTCGGTTTGAGGCGGGCGAGTCGACGGGCATCATCCTCTAGCATGCTTTATTTGTTAACGCGTTCTACGTAAGCGCCGGTGCGCGTATCGACTTTGATAATATCTCCTTCTTTAATGAAGGTCGGCGTGCCGATGGCATATCCCGTTTCTAGGATGGACTGTTTATTCTGGGCAGTAATGGTGGCTGTCTTGGACGATATTTCGGTCTGGACAACTTTAAGGTCCACTGTGATGGGCAGGGTGATATCGATGGGCCGTTCTTCCGCCATCAGCATCACTACCACCGTGCCCTCTTTCAGGAAGCTCTTTTTATCCCCGATAAGTTCTTCGGGAATAGTAATCTGCTCAAATGTCTCGGAGTTCATGAAAACGTACCCGTCGTTGTCTTTGTACAGGTATTGCTCTTCGACGCT
>JBEKDL010000083.1:0-7621 GCA_050014355.1 Dehalococcoidales bacterium
GCGTTCGCGGGCGCGGGGCCGGCCGGCTCTTTCATGGGCGGCCACGGCGAGAACATGCTCGGCGTGGAATGGGTCATGCCCAATGGAGAAATTCTACGAACCGGCGCACTGGGCTCGAGGCTAGGATGGTTCTGCGGCGAAGGTCCCGGCCCGAGTGTCCGCAGCATTATCCGCGGAGGACTGGGAAACCAGGGCGGCCTGGGCGTTTTCACCAAAATCGCCCTTAAGCTTTTCCCCTGGCCCGGCCCGTCATATTTACCTGTCGCGGGAAGGCCGCCGGCATATAGGGCGGTGCTGCCGGACAATTTCAGGGCTTACACCGTCGCTTTCCCGACGTGGCAGGCGTATTCCGACGCTTCCCATAAAATCTGGGACGCGGAAATCGGCTATATCGCTCACCGGCAGTTCAATATGTTCGGCCGCGACCTCAAGTGGGCGATGGTCAAGGTTCTGACCGACCCCACCAGGACGCTTTCCGATCTCGAAGACCTGATGAAAGACCAGGAGGTGGTAAAAATCACGGAGACGATGAAGCGTGATTTCCAGCTTATACTGGCAGGCATGACCCCGCGCGATATCGCCTGGCAGGAGAAAGCCCTGAATGAAATCCTGGCGGAAGTCAAAGGCTGGAAAGTCAAAGCCATGCTTGACCCGGATATCAAAGACTGGTCGCTTATCTATATGCTCCGGCTGGGACACAAGAACCTGAACCTCGTCTACGGCGGCGGCTATGACGGCTGCTTCGGGCTGGCGGGCTCGCCGGACTACGGCATCCAGTACATCGAAGAAGCCTCGGAGTTTAAGAAGGAATGGGAAAAGAAAGGCGCCATGGTGGCCGCCGGCGGCGATTGTACGATGGGAGGCATCGGGGTCATGGGGGGCGGCGGCGTGACGGTCTGGGAGAACTTCGCGCATTTCGACCCGTATAACAAGTACTCCACAGAAGGCACACTGGAGTTTTTCAACGCCACAGCTAAACTCGGCGCGGAAAAGGGGTGGGGTCCCGCAATGGAAAAGCAGAACGACTCCGCGCGCTGGACTGACGGTTACGCGACGCCCAAGGATATACGTGAAAAGCTCCTAAAATCGTCAGCGCAGCCTTCCGCGTTCCGCTACCAGAAGCGCATCCGGGAAATTTTCGACCCCAATGACCTCGGCGACACGTATTACCGGACGCTGGATGAGTCAGGGGAATAAACGTTATTTCAAAATCAATCAGGAGGAATACTGTTCAGATGGCTTTTCTCGAAGAACCGATTAAACAGGTAAAAAACATTAAAAACTATATCGGCGGGGAATGGGTCGAGTCTAAAGGCGAGATAGTGGATGTCGTGAATCCTGCCACAAATAAAGTCATAGCTAGAGTGCCAGTATCCACAAAGGAAGAAATCGATAGAGCGGTAGCCGCGGCCAGAGATGCCTTTCCGGACTGGCGCCGGACAACACCGCTGGCCAGGTCCAGACTGCTTTTCAGGCTGAAGGAGCTGCTCGAAGAGAATTTCGAGGAGGTCAGCCGCATCCAGACGCAGGAGCACGGCAAGACCATCGATGAATCGCGCGGCGAGACCCGGCGCGGCATCGAGAACGTCGAGGTCGCCTGCGGTATTCCGACTTTGATGCAGGGATATTACTCGGAGGATATCGCCACCGGCATCGACGAGTGGGTCATCCCCACGCCGCTGGGCGTCTTCGGCATTATCGGCCCGTTCAACTTCCCCTTCATGATTCCGCTCTGGTCGGCGCCCTACGCGGTGGCCACCGGGAACTGCATCGTAATTAAGCCTTCTAGCGAAGTGCCCAACAGCCAGAACCGCCTGGCCGAGCTGGTCGAGGAAGCCGGATTCCCGCCGGGTGTCTGGAACGTGGTGCACGGCGGCCGGACGGTGGTCAACGGGATGCTGGAGCACCCCGGCATCGCCGGTATAACGTTTGTCGGCTCGACGCCCACCGGACGCGATGTGATTTACCGCAAATGTGGCGAGACGGGCAAAAGAGTCATCGCGCAGTGTGGCGCTAAAAACTTCATGTCCATCATGCCCGACTGCGATATCGACCGCACTGTAGCCGCCATGATGACGTCATTTTTCGGCAATGCCGGGCAGCGGTGCCTGGCGGCCGCCAACGCTGTTATCGTGGGCGATGGTGATTCGTTTTATCAAAAGTTCGTCGCCAAAGTCCTCGAACAGGCGTCTAAGATTAAGGTCGGCTACGGGCTGGACGAGTCTATCCAGATGGGCCCAGTGCGCGATAAAGAGAAGAAGGCTAAAATTGTGAAATACATCGAAACCGGCGTTAAAGAGGGGGCTAAACTGTCGCTGGATGGCCGCAAACCCAAAGTGCTCGGCGGGTATCCGGACACCTGCTTCCTCGGGCCGACGGTCTTTGAAAACGTGACACCGGACATGAAAATCGGCTCCGAGGAAATCTTCGGGCCGGTGATGTCCATCATGCGCGCCAAGAATTTACAGGAAGCTATCGAAATCAGCAACGCCAACCGGTTCGGCAACGGCCATTCGATATTTACGTCGGACGGCAAAAACGCCCGGGAGTTCCAGTACAACGTCAACAGCGGCAACGTGGGCATCAACATCGGCATCGTGGCACCGGTGGCGCTGTTCCCCTTCAGCGGCATGAAGGACTCGTTCTTCGGCGTGCTGCACACGCAGGGCAAGGAAGCCATCCGCTTTTTCACCGAGAGCAAAGTAGTCATTCAACGGTGGTTCTAAGGGGGACAGTCAAAAATGATAATACATACCGCGTCCGAGGGCATCACGCTGGCCCGGAGGCTGGAAAATGACTCGGCGGCCTTTTATCAGGCGCTAGCGAAAAAATATCCGCAGGACGCTGAAACCTTTCTGTCTTGCGCCGGAGAAAACAAGAGGAATATCACCCAGATAGAGCGTTCTTATTACGGCGTGATTACCGACGCCATCGAAGGGGGCTACGCGTTCAACCTGGAAGCCGAAAACTACCTGTTTAAGACGGAAATCCCGGACAAGGCCAGGTACGGGGACGTCCTGAAGCAGGCCGCGGCGATAGAGGAGAAAATTACCGGTTTTTATACCACCGCGGCGGAGCAGTCCCGCGCGCTGATGGCGGACGTGCCGCGCACTTTCCTGCTGGTAGCGAAAAAAAGAGAAACCAGAAAAGCCAGGATACAGGAACTTATAGCCAAAGCATAGACACACTGTCATTCCCGCGCGCAGGCGGGAATCCAGAGCCGGGGAAAAGGGGCTGGCAAGGGCGGGTCAATGACCCGCCCTTTTGTTTAATTAAACAAACCGCGGCGCACCGGGCAGGGCATCTCTTAGTGGCGGTTTCACCGGCGCAATTTCCGCCGCCTCCGGAATAACGGGCAAAAGCAGGTGGGAGGGGTGCGCCACGTCGTGGTAGATGGTGATTTCATTCTTTTCCGGGTTCAGGGGCCTTTCCGCGTATTGTGATGAACTGTCCCAGGTGGAAAACAGCGCATCGTCGCTGGCGATTTTCAGCCAGATGCGGCAGCCTTTTCTGAAAGTCTTAAACACCGGCTGCATTTCAATCTGGAACTCGTATATCGTATCCGGTTTCAGGTCGGCGGGATTGCGGTAAGTGTGCCAGGGCAGGCCCGGCCGTGAACGCTTTTCATCCACTTCCCGGAACTTGGCTTTCAACGAGCCCCAGCTCCATACCTGGACATTTTTAGGCGTCCACGGGTCGTTCGCTTCGGGCTTTATCTCCGGATGGCCGGTGACGGGGTTAAGCGGCACGCCTTCCGGCACCATCTCGCCCATCTTCACGAAAAACGACCAATCGGAAGTTATTTCTTCGGCTGTCGCGGCGTACAGGGTAAAGCTGACCGGGCCGCATACCTTAAGGTCTTTTTCGAGGGGAGGGGATATATAGTTGACATAATATGGCTCGTTAGCTTTGGAAACGGTAAAGGGCAAACCATAAGCAGCCGTCAGCGCTGTATTCAGACTGATATTATGGTAGACGTCTGGATTTTCTTTTTTCCCCGATTTTACGGTGCTAAGAATATTAAGGCCGTGTAAATAATACTTCGTCCAACGGGTACGTGTGGGAGGGTACTCATTTTCATAGCGCCACCGGCCGGTACCGCTATCGAAAATAGCCACTTCCGGCTCGTCCATGATGCCGGTATTAATACCTTTAAGCCAGTAGTCGAACCAGCGCAGGATATACTGGTTAAAGGCCGTCGTCTCGAAAATCCACGGCTGGTAGTTCTCATTGGTCCAGGGCGTTACCACCAGTTTCTTCGGCGCTTTAATTTCAGGGTAAGAACGCAGGTGGTAGACAGCGTGCAGGCGGTTGGGCACGTTTAAAATATTCAACACCGGGGTCTTGATGCGGGATATAGTCTTCCAGCCGCCGCCGTGCCCCCACCAGAACGGCCCGTCCTGGGTGTTGGCCAGGATTTCACTCACGATGTTCATCGGCGGCTCTTTGCCAGACACCGGCCCCGGCCAGATGGCGCCATTTACCAGCCCGGAGATTAAATTCAGGACGAAAGGCTTGCGCTGGACGCCTCCCGGATAGCAAAGCCCCCGGTAGTTATCCGTCGTCGCCAGCACCGCCAGCGCTTTAAGGTGAGGGGGGTTAAAGGGGGCGGTTATCCACTGCATAACGCCGTAGCCGGAAGCGCCCATCATGCCCACACTGCCATTACACCAGGGCTGGGCCGCCATCCATTCTATCAGGTCGTAGCCGTCGCGGGCGGCCTGGGGACTCTGGAAGGTGAACTCGCCTTCGTTAATACCGCTGCCCCTTTCGGCGGCCTGGACGCAGACATAGCCGTGAGCGCAGTAAAACACCGGCTTGGCGCTCTCGAAAAAGCGCTCCTTCTGGAAAGGGGAATAGGCGAAAACGACCGGCCAGGGACCCTTACCTTTCGCGGGGCGGTAAATATCTACCGCGATTTTCACGCCGTCGCGCATGGGGACAAACACGTTCTTTTCCAGTCGAACGCCCGGGGGCACCGCCTGGGGGTAAACGATATTCAAATATTTATTGTTCATGGCATCTCCTTTCCAGACATTCGCTAAGATTTTAATCCAGATGACAGAGCGTAATCAATTTTCCGGAAAGAATTCCCCGATGAAAAGAAGCGCAAAATTGCAGCAAGCGCGAGCCATATGCTACTATGCTCACAAGGCATCTGTAGCATATCTTACCTGAATGGACGGCTGACTCAATTTTTTACCGTGGAGGCTCTATGGTCAACCCGCGAGAATCTTCCGCCGATTTTAAAAATCGTCTGAAAGAAATGCTAAAACCGGAGCAAATCTCCGAGCTTCTTGAAATCCTGGAAAAATACTCTCAAGATTGCAGCTTTCATGAAAAAAACAGCCCTTCTCTGGCAGTCTTCCCCGGCGCCAAAGAGGAAGTGCAGTCTATCGTCAGGCTGGCGGCTGAAACCATGACCCCGCTAGTGCCGGTCAGCTCTGGCCCGCCGCGCTTTCACGGCGGCTCGGTGCCCGAGCGGGGCGGCGTTATCGTGGATTTCAGCCGGATGAAGAAAATCAGGAAAATCGACCAAGTCAGCCGGTACGCGTGGCTGGAGCCGGGCGTTACCTTCGGCGAGCTGGTGCCGGAACTGACAAGGCAAGGTCTGAAGCTGGTCGCGCCGCTCCTGCCGCGCGCCAATAAGTCCGTCGTGGCGAGCCGTCTGGAAAGAGAGCCGGTCATCGTCCCCAAGTATCAGTACGATTTTATCGACCCTTTATTGACCCTGGAAGTGGTCTACGGCACGGGCGAAGACTTCCGCACCGGCTCGGCCTCCGGCCCGGGCACGCTGGAAACGCTTAAGGCAGACAAGGTCAACCCTTGGGGGCCCGGCTCGGTTGATTATTTTCGGTTCGTCTCCGGCGCACAGGGCACGATGGGGCTGGTCACCTGGGCCATTACCAAGGTTGAGGTATTACCGGTATTACAGAAGCTGCATTTCATTGCGCATAAAGAAATCGAAGTCCTGGAGCACCTGATGAACGAACTGCTCCGCCGGAGAGTCGTGGATGAATGCCTCGCTTTAAATAACGTTAACTTCGCCGCGGTACTATCGCACCATTGGCCGGACGATTTTATACAGTTAAAGAAAGACCTGCCGCCCTGGACCCTTATCCTGTGCCTCGCCGGCTATAAAAGGCGACCAGAAGAAAGATTGGCCATTATGACGAAATATCTGCACGAGGTCTGTGATAGCTGCGGCGCCAGGCCTTTAACCGACCTTCCCGGCGCGGAGGGGAAAGAAAAAGATATTCTGGAAATTCTCTCCGGCCCTTATGCCGGCGAGCCTTACTGGAAGCTGCGCCCCCGGGGCGCCTGCCAAGACATCTTCTTCCTGACCACGCTAAGCAAGGCCGCCGAACTAAATAAAGTGATGCAGAAAATAGTCTCGAAACACCACTTACCGCCAGAAGACATCGGCGTGTACCTCCAGCCGATGGTGCAGGGGCGGGGGTGTCACTGCGAGTACAATCTTTTCTATGACAGTTCCGATATCAGTGAGGTTGAAGAAACGAAGAAGCTGTTTACGAACGCTTCACAGGCTCTATTAGACAGCGGCGCGTTTTTCAGTCGGCCTTACGGGCCCTGGGCTAATATGGTATACAATCGTTATCCCGAGCAGGTCAAGGCTTTGAAAAAACTGAAAAACATCTTCGACCCGCATAACATACTTAATCCGGGCAAGCTGTGTTTTTAGGAGAGGCGCTATGGAAAGCCTGAAAGATTACACGTATACCATGGCCTCCTGCAACCAGTGCGGGCAGTGCAAATGGATTCTTGGGCCCAAGATGCGGGGCTGGCAGTACGCCGAGGTCTGCCCCATCCACCTGAAATACGGCTTCGATGCCTATTCCGGCCAGGGACTGATTAATATCGCCCAGGAAATACTGGAAGGGAGACTGAAGTACGAGGATGGGCTTATCCGTCTAATCTACACCTGCCTGACCTGCGGCGCCTGCGATGTCAACTGCAAGTCTATACGGGATATGGAGGTCTTAGACACGATTCTGGCGCTGCGGGCCAAATGCGTGGCCGACGGGCAGGGGCTCCCGGAACACGCCCAATATGCCCGGAGAATAGAAAAAACCGGCAATATTTACTATAAACCGCAAAGCGTCCGGAGCGACTGGCTACCCGAAAAAGCTAAATTATCAGAGACCTCCGTGGTGGCTTATTTCGCGGGGTGCAACGCCGCTTACAATCATCCGGAAATCGCAGTGAACACGGTGAAAATACTGGGCGCGGCGGGAATCGAATTCAAAGTCCTGGGCGAGGAGGAGTTCTGCTGCGGGAATATACTCTGGCGTACGGGACAGGTAGAAGCTTTCGGGAAAATGGTCGCGCAAAACCTCGAAATATTTAAAAAACATGGCATCAAAACGCTGATTACCAGCTGTGCAGAATGCTTTGGCACGTTCCGGGGCGGCTATCCGCGCTTCGCCGGAATGGACATCGAGGTGCTCCATATCAGCGAGGTCGTGCGGGATGCTATTAAAGAAGGCAAACTAAAACCAAAGCATAAGATAAATCTAAAAGTGACCTACCATGACCCCTGTCTGCTGGGGCGGCTTTCGGAAAAATACGTGCCCTGGAACGGAAAAATCGAAGCCTACGG
>JBEKDL010000084.1:0-7499 GCA_050014355.1 Dehalococcoidales bacterium
TCGACACGACCCAGATTTACCGCACCAGCCGGCTCGTCAGCGAGCTGACCGGTTTCGCGGTGCAGCCGAACAAGGCTATCGTCGGCGGGAACGCTTTCCGCCACTCCTCCGGCCTGCACGTAGACGGCATCATTAAAAAACCGGTCACCTATGAAATCATGGACCCAAAGTCGGTGGGTGTGCCTTCAAGCAGCATCGTGCTGGGCAAGACCAGCGGGCGCCATGCCTTCAGAGAGCGACTGGCCGAGCTGGGCTATACGCTCAACGATGAAGACTTGGCCCGGGCCTTCGCCGCTTTTAAAGAGCTGGCGGACAAGAAAAAGGACGTTACCGACCGCGATATCGAGTCGCTGGTGGCCGAGGAGCAGCGCACGATATCCGAGGAGTACCACCTTGACCGCGTCCAGGTGACCAGCGGCGACCAGGGGCTCCCCATGGCGGGGGTGAGGCTCATCGGGCCGGGCGGTAAGACGTTTATCGAAGGGGCCTCGCTCGGCACCGGGCCGGTGGACGCTGTTTATAAGGCCATCAACCTGTGCGTTAAGGTGCCCAATAATCTCACCGAGTTCACCGTAAAATCGGTGACACAGGGCATCGACGCCATCGGCGAGGTACTGATAAGGATAGAGAGCGACGGCGTTACCTACACCGGGCGCGGCGCCGATACCGATATCATCGTTTCCAGTGCCAAGGCTTACATCAACGCCCTGAACCGCCTGCTCACGGCGCGGAAGAACAAGGCAGGTTAGCATGAACGTCACTCTGGAAATGGCCTTACGATTGTTGCTGGCTACCGCTCTGGGCGGCGCTATCGGCTTGCAGCGAGAGCTATCGGGCAAGGAAGCCGGGTTGAGGACCAACATGCTAATCTGTCTGGGCTCGGCTTTGCTAACGGTGCTGTCCATCTACGCCTTTCCTGGAAGTGACCCGTCTCGTCTCGCGGCTGGTATAGCTGCCGGTATCGGTTTTATCGGCGCGGGTGTTATCCTGCACCGCACCGGCGGCGCGGTCGTCGGCCTGACCACCGCCGCCACGATCTGGGCGGTCGCTGGTATCGGCATCGCGGCGGGCGCCGGGAAATATCTTATTTCTGTGGTCGCGACTGTGCTGGCGCTCGTGATTTTATTTCTCCCTCATATTCATAAGCCCGCCGATAAAGAAGGGAAATAGAAAAAATATATAGGAGAGATACCTTGAATATAGCTGAAAAAATACTGGCGGCACACGCCGCTAAAAAACAGGTTGTGCCGGGTGAGTTCATCAACCCGCGGGTGGACATGGTACTGTCCAACGACATCACTGCGCCCATCGCTATCCGCGAGTTCCGGCGCATCGGGGTGAAAAAAGCCTTCGACCCGTCGAAAATCGTCATGGTGGCCGACCATTTCGTGCCGAACAAAGACATCCCTTCCGCCGAGCAGGCTAAAGAAATGAGGGAGTTCTGCCTTGAGCAGGGGATAAAGTTTTTCGACGTCGGGGAAATGGGCATCGAGCACGCGCTTTTGCCGGAACAAGGATATGTATTACCGGGCGAGTTGGTGATAGGGGCGGACTCCCACACCTGCACCTACGGCGCAGTCGGCGCTTTCGCGACGGGCATGGGCTCGACGGATATCGCCGCCGCCATGGCCACGGGCGATATCTGGATGAAGGTACCACCGACCATCAAGTTTGTCTACCATGGCAAGCTCGGAAAATGGGTGGGGGGCAAAGACCTGATTCTTTACACCATTGGCCAGATAGGGGTGGATGGCGCTTTGTACGCAGCGATGGAGTTCACCGGCGAGGCCATCGACGCGCTTTCGATGGATGGGCGCTTTACGATGGCCAATATGGCCATCGAGGCGGGTGGCAAGGCGGGGCTCTTTAGAGTTGATGATAAGACACTGCTTTACATAAAGTCGAGAGCCAAACGGAAATACACGGTCTACGCATCAGATGCTGACGCCGCCTACGCTAAAGTGATTGAGTACGATGTCTCCGGTATCGAGCCGCAGGTGTCCCTGCCGCATTCGCCTGCTAACGCCCGGCCGGTAAGCAAGGTAGAGGACATTAAAATCGACCAGGCGGTGATAGGGAGCTGTACCAATGGGCGCATCGAAGACCTGCGCCTGGCGGCGCAAATCATGAAAAACAGGAAAGTTGCCACAGGGGTGAGGTGCATCGTCATCCCCGGCACGCAGCAGGTCTACCTCGACGCTTTAAAAGAAGGTTTAATAGAGACATTCATAAATGCGGGGGCGGCTTTCAGCACGCCGACCTGCGGCCCGTGCCTCGGCGGGCACATGGGCGTCCTCGCGGACGGGGAAACCTGCGTCTCCACAACCAACCGCAACTTCGTGGGACGCATGGGCAGCACGAAGTCGGAGGTGTACCTGGCCAACCCGGCCGTGGCCGCGGCCAGCGCGGTGGCGGGGAAAATCGTCAGCCCGGACGAGGTCATGAAGTAACTGTCATTGCGAGGAGCGAAGCGACGTGGCAATCTCAATGCCGGTCTTAACTCCTCGTATGGAGGTAAAAATGGTCAAACATAAAGAGACTTGGCGCGAAAAACTCGGCTCAACGGCGCAAAAACAGAACCTGCCGCGCGTGGTGGAAGTCAATGAGAAGATGAGTAAAAAGTGGGGCGAAGGCACCTGCGTGATTCCCTCGCCGGTGGAAGTGGACGCGCTCATGAAAAGCGTGCCGGAATGTAAGCTCATTACGATTAACCAGATACGAGCGTTCATGGCCGCGAAATATCGCGCCAGCTTCGGCTGACCGATTACTACCGGCATTTTTGCCGGCATGGCGGCCCGTGCGGCCGTCGAGGACGCGTTAAAGGGTAATAATGAAATCACCCCTTACTGGCGGACGCTGAAGAGTAAAGGAGAGCTTAACGAGAAATACCCCGGCGGGGTGGAAGCCCAGGCCAGACGCCTTAAAGCCGAGGGACATGAGATTGAGCCGGACAGGGCGGGGCGGCCAAAGCGCGTTAAAGGCTGGGAGAGCAAGCTGGTGAAAGTGTAATTAGCGATATGAATTATTGGATTTTTTCTGTAGTTAGCCATAAAGAAGGAAAAGATACATATAAAGCAGAAGATGTTTTCAATCAACGAATGATAGATGGATTTTGGGGACTTGGGGAAAAAACACCGAATCGAAAATATCTTAGTGAAGGTGATAAAGTTGTTTACTATATTGGAATACCCCAAAAATATTTTGGTGGAACAGCTAGTTTAGCTTCAGATAGTTTTGCTTTGAATAATTCTCAAAAGAAAAAATTTAGCCATGGCAAACAATATTATACGGTGGATTACGGAGTTCTCTTAAAAGATATTGAGATTTGGCAAAAGAAAAAGCCGGTAGATGAGTTGTTACCACAATTAAGATTTATCGAAAATAAAGAATTTTGGGGGGCATACTTACAGGGCGGAGTAAGACAAATTGAAGCTGATGACTATAGTCTAATTGTGGGCGAACCGAGTCTGATTCAAAAAATAAATAGCACAAGCGATGTTGAAAATCAGAATGAGTTTGCAATGGAAATGCAACTTGAGGAGTTTATTTTTAAAAATTGGTCGAATATCAACTGGGGCTCGAAATTAGTGCTTTTCGAAAATGAAGAGCAAAATGGTAGGCAATTTCCGGCCGGAACTTGGAGTATAGACTTTTTAGCAAAAGATAAAGTCAATGATGATTTAGTAGTAATAGAATTAAAAAGAGGCAAAACTAGCGATTCAACAGTTGGACAGCTTCTTAGATATATAGGGTGGGTTAAAGAAAATATCGCTAGTAAACATCAAAATGTTAGGGGAATAATAATAGCTCATGAGGTTGATGAAGCATTAAAATACGCCGTTAAAAATCTGAATAACATTGATGTAAAACAATATACGGTTAATTTTCGTCTAACATCGGCTTAGAGGTACTAAATGCACAAATATCTTGTAATCTTTGAAAAGACAAATAGCAACTTTTCTATTTATTACCAGCAAAATGACATCGTCACCCTTTGTAAAGGGAGATTAAGAGGGATTTAATAGAGATTAAGAGGGATTTGGTGAATAACATGATTCTCAAAGGTAAAGTCCATAAATATGGCGCGGACGTCAACACGGACGTGATTATCCCGGCGCGCTATCTCAACGTGTCCGACCCCGATAAGCTGGCCAGGCACTGCATGGAGGACATCGATAAGGGCTTTGTAAAAAACGTCAAGCCGGGCGATATCATCATGGCTACGGCGAACTTCGGTTGCGGGTCATCGCGGGAGCACGCGCCCATCGCTATCAAAGCTTCCGGGGTGTCCTGCGTCATCGCCGATACTTTTGCGCGTATCTTCTTCCGTAACGCCATCAACATCGGCCTGCCGCTGCTGGAAAGCCCCGAGGCGGTAAAAAACACGTCAAATGGGGACATATTAGAGGTCGACCTGGGCAAGGGCGCGATAAAGAACGTCACCACTGGCAAGACCTTTACCGCCGCCCCTTATCCCGCCTTTATGTCGGAACTGATTGCCGCCGGCGGGCTGGTGGCGTACACGAAAAAGAGGTTGGCCGGAGCAAAAGTGTAATTAAAATGTCATTGCGAGCCATCCGCCGCAGGCGGAGGCGCGGCAATCTCAATCATGAGCTTGAGTCTATCAAAGGGATTGCCACGTCGTCCCGTTTTGACCGGGAACTCCTCGCAATGACTGAAAGAGGAAAGGAATCATCATGAAATATAAACTGGCGGTCCTACCCGGCGATGGTATCGGCCCGGAGGTCGTCGCGGAAGGGGTGAAAGTCCTGGAAGCGGTAGGCAAGCGCTACGGGCACAGCTTCGAGCTGACCAACGGGCTCATCGGCGGCGTCGCTATCGACGTCGAAGGCACGGCGCTCTCCGATGCCACTATAAAAATGTGTAAAAAGCAGGATGCGATTTTGTTCGGCGCCGTCGGCGACCCCAGGTATGACGACCCCATGGCCAAAGTGCACCCCGAGGACGGCCTGCTGGCGTTGCGGCAGGCGCTGGATACTTTCGCCAACCTGCGGCCGGTCAAGCTTTTCCCGGAACTGATTGAGGCAACCCCGTTGAAAACGCATATCGTCAAAGGCACGGATTTCGTCGTTGTCCGCGAGCTGACCGGCGGTCTGTATTTCGGCAAGCCCAAAAGGCAATGGACGACGTCCCGCGGTCGCCGCGCGGTTGATACCATGTCCTACTCGGAGCAGGAAATCGAACGCATCGTTCGGGTGGGCTTCGAGCTGGCGCGTAAGCGGCGTAAAAAGCTGACTTCGGTGGACAAAGCTAACGTGCTGCAAACGTCCCGGCTGTGGCGCAAGGTGACCATGGAGATAGCTCAAGAATACCCCGATATCGAGCTCGACCATATGCTGGTGGATACCAGCACGATGCGCATGATACAGAACCCGACCTATTTCGATGTCATCGTGACGGAAAATACCTTCGGGGACATCATTACGGATGAGGCTTCCACGCTGACTGGCTCGATGGGCATGATGCCCTCCGCCAGCATCGCCGGCATACCTAAAGAAGGGGTACGCGTCATGGGCTACTACGAGCCGATACACGGCAGCGCGCCGCGACATGCCGGAAAGAACGAAGCTAATCCTATTGCCACGATTTTGAGCGTGGCGATGATGTTCCGCTATTCCCTGGCCATGGAAAAAGAGGCCCGGGTTATCGAGACGGCTGTCGAGGACATCCTGAAAGAAGGCTACCGCACTTATGATATAATGAGCGAAGGCATGAAGAAGCTGGGCACGAAAGAAATGGGCGATGTCATCGCCAAAAAGGTGACAGGAGTGTAACGACTGTCATTGCGAGCCCTTCCGCAGAAGGGCGTGGCAATCCCTATTTGGGTGCTCATCGCAATGACAATGAAGGTAATTGATATGACAATGGTTCAACTATATGATACCACGCTGCGCGACGGCGCCCAGAGCGAAGGCATCTCTTTCTCCGTCGTGGATAAGCTCCATATCGCCAGGAAGCTCGACGAGCTAGGCATCCACTATATCGAAGGCGGCTGGCCCGGCTCCAATCCTAAAGACGCCGAGTTCTTCCAGCGGTTGCAGGAGCTCAAGCTGAAACACGCTCGCGTGGCCGTTTTCGGCAGCACGCGGCGGCGCGGCATCAGGGCGGAAGACGATAACAACCTGACCATGCTGGTCAAGGCCGGCGTCAGGGTGGCGACCATCGTCGGAAAAAGTTCGGATTTACAGGTTACGCATGTCATCAAGGCCACGCTCGATGAAAACCTGGAAATGATTGCCGATTCCGTCAGATATCTTAAAACGAACGGCCTGACCGTTTTCCTTGATGCCGAGCACTTCTTCGATGGCTTCAAGCATAACCCGGAATATTCGCTCAAGACCCTTGAAGTAGCCGCGAGAGCAGGCGCGAAATGCCTCGTGCTCTGCGATACTAACGGCGGCGCTCTCCCGGAAGAAATAGCGAAAGCGGTTAAAGCTGCAGCCAAAGCAACAACAGTGCCGCTGGGGATTCACTGTCACAACGATGGCGGCCTCGCGGTAGCCAACACTCTGGCGGCGGTAAGGGCCGGCGCCGCGCAGGTCCAGGGTACGATTAACGGCCTGGGTGAGCGCTGCGGCAACACCGACCTATGCACCATCATCGCGGCTTTAAAGATTAAAATGGAGGTCGATTGCGTTTCTGACAAACAATTGTCCACGCTGACGGAGGTTTCCCGCTATGTCAGCGAATTAGCCAACCAGTTGCCTGACCCCTTTGCTCCTTATGTCGGCGCGAGCGCTTTCAGCCACAAGGCCGGTTACCACATGGACGGGGTTAATAAATGGCCGGATGCCTACCAGCATATTGACCCCGCCAGGGTCGGCAACCGGCAGCGGACAGTTGTTTCCGACCAGTCCGGCAAGCGCAATATTATCGCCAAGGCCAGTGAGCTCGGGATTGATTTACCGGTCGAGGCGAAAGAGACCCAGGCACTCTTACAGCATGTCAAGGAGCTGGAAAGCCGCGGCTTCCAGTACGATAACGCCGAGGCCTCTTTCGAGCTGCTGCTGCACCGCGCCAGGCCCGGTTATAGACCGCCGTTCGAGCTGGTCGACTTCATGGTGGTAGTGGAAAGTCGGCGGCGTCCCTCCACGCGCAAGGCGCAGGACGAGATGCTTTCCGAGGCCGTCGTTAAGGTGAAGGTAAGCGGTGAGATGATACACACTGCCGCGGAGGGCGATGGCCCGGTCAACGCTCTGGACATGGCCCTGCGTAAGGCGTTGCTGCAGTTCTATCCCAGCCTGAAACAGGTGAAGCTGGTTGACTATAAGGTGCGCATTTTAGAGGAAAGCACCGGAACAGAATCGCAGGTGCGTGTCCTTATCGAGTCCTCCGACGGCACTGACGAGTGGCATACGGTGGGCGGCTCGACGAATATTATCGAAGCTAGCTGGCTCGCTCTGGCCGATAGCCTGGAGTGGTGGCTGCTGAAACATGGCCAATAAAAAGGCGGACAAAATCAGCATCGTCGGCGCAGC
>JBEKDL010000085.1:0-7439 GCA_050014355.1 Dehalococcoidales bacterium
AGCATCGTTACTTGTATTTCTGAATTCCCTCTCATCTAAGCCTCTGTTTACTACGTTGGCTCTAATCTACCATATTCCGCCCATAAAGTCAGTTACCCGGAAGAGACTTTTTCAGCACCCTGTTAGGGAAATCTTTTTGTATTCTTAGAAGAAGTTACTAGTACCAGCCAGCAGTTTCCGCATTATTTATCACAATCATATTCGCTCATCTATCCAATCGATAAGCTCGATCATTATCTTTCCCAAAAGTATTATGAGAGACATGGTCACAGAAGCGTAGTTGTGACTTGGCTCCCAGATATCTACTCCGCTTTGCAGCTCAAATTGTTGGGCCAAACTGTACAGATTCTCAGTAATATAAAAATAGTGAAAAGGGTTCTTAATAAACTCATCAGTATCCAGAAATTTCTCGACGTTTTCAATGACAAAATCTTTAGTGCAAACTCTACTCCTGCAGTTGTAATAGCCTGCCCATATAGGCATGAAATGTTTTTGATGGTCAATAAACCAGAATCGAAGTCTCTGATACTCTAATTCATTGACTTCGATTGGAGGAGGAGTTGTCCAGGGTGGGTCATCAGTCCAGATTAAGCCATTTATTAAATTGGAGAGTTCAAACCATTTGTCTGCCCAATCAGAAACTAGCTCTTGTTCCGTGGAGGAATACAATTTCTCATCCAATTATAATACCTCACTATTGTTGAATCACTGACTCAATACTCTATGACCACCTCCCGGCCCTCAGAACCGTTGGGTGGATAGTTTACCCCGGTTATTGGGGGATATATCGTACTTAGAATCGAGGCTAAGATCAGGGGGAGGGGCCCCCCTCTAAGTAGCTTCCAATAATGGAAAAATCCTATTTTAGCGTTACCATTATAAAAATGATAAAAATATTAATATGCGACTAAGGACATAAAATATTGGTGATAATAATAGTGAGAATTAGCCCTATGCTAGTCCGTAATATTCGGGAGAGAACCGAGCAATAATACCGTTTTCCGCATTTCCAACTAGTTTGTCCAACTTTGCCGACAACCAATCAATAATAGGGGGACTAACCGCTAGTTCTGTTTTGCTAACGGATTTGCTAACCAACTTGGTGGCTTGGAGTGTCACCAGACGATATGAAACCCCTTGATTATGCTCGTTTTTAGCTACAAAACGGTGCTACACGACACCCGAAAACACGGGGCGGGACGGCCTGCAAAGGACTGCAAAACCCCTATTCACCGGTTCGAATCCGGTCGTCGCCTCCAAACTTCTTGTTTACTCCTAAGTTTCCCTTATCGATATTGACAGTTTTCCCAGAAACTATTACTGTATTAGGTAACACCCGGGATGATTTTGCTTAATTGATGTATTGCTGGTTCAGGACGGTGAATAATGGATAGAAAAATCGGCGGTCTTTCAGAAGAAGAACGGAAAAACCATCTGGCAAAGCTGTTGATGAAGCCGCTTCCCCAGGTGTTTGACGAAATGGACGACATGGTCCGGGCCGCTTTCGAAGCTGCCAGAGTCTCCGGGGAAGCAGGCCGGGCCGCTAAGGAAGCCGCGGAGCTGGCGACCAGGGCGGCCGCGCAAGCGACGGCTAAGGCCGAAGAAACCCGCCAGGCCATGGAAAAAGCTGTCGATGGCGCTAACAGGGCCACGAATGAAACGATGGCCAGGGCTGATGCCGCCGCGAAATCGGCCCGGGAAGAAGCCGCCGAAGCGGTAAAAAAAGGCGCCGAAGCGGTGAAGCAGGCCAAAGAGTCCGCCGAATCTTCAGCAAAAGCATCGCGGGAAGCGGCGACCGAAGCGGCGAAAAAGACTGCGGAAGCCGTTAAGCAGGCCAAAGAGTCCGCCGAATCTTCAGCAAAAGCATCGCGAGAGGCGGCAACTGAAGCGGGGAAAAAGGCAGCGGAGGCGATAAAGCAGGCCAAGGAAGAGGCTGACGCCGCGGTAAACGCATCGAAAAAGGCCATGAAGGAAGCCCAGGATACGGCTAACGAAGCGGCTGATGCAGCTATCAAAAAAGCTGAAGAGGTTGCTACGGCGGCCAAAAAAGCCACCGACGAAGCCATCAGGCGGGCGGAAGAGGTCAGCGGCAGGGCTTTAGACGCGGCTGAAAAAGCTTTCCAGAAAGCTGAAGCGGTTGAGCTGGCAGCTAAAAAAGCCACCGACGAAGCCATCAAGCGGGCCGAAGAAGCCAGCGCCAGAGCTTTAGCCGCGGCGGAAAAAGCCAATAAAAAAGCCGAAGAAGTAGACCAGGCGGCGCAGCAGGTAGCCCAGGAAGCAGCCGGAAAGGCTGAAGAAGCCAGTGCCAACGCTTTGGCCGCCGCCGAAAAGGCTATCCATAAAGCGGCAGAGGCTGAACTCGCGGCGAAGCAAACAGCCGAGGAGGCAGCTGGAAGGGCGGAGGAGGCCAGCGCCAGGGCTCTGGCCGCCGCCGAAAAAGCTCCTCAAGAAGCCGAGGAGGGAGCCAGACTGGCGGGAGAGGCCGCGGAAGCCGCGAACAAGGCGTCGGCGGAAGCAGCCCGCATCGCGACGCAGGCCAGTGAAGAAGGCGAAAAGTTCATGGAAAAAGCCAACCGCGTTGTCGCCGAAGCGCTGGCCAAGGTTGAGGAAGCGCTCAGGAAAATCGATGAAACAATCACCATAGCGACCGGCGCTGCGGAAACGGCTGAAGCCGCGATGAAGGCTGCCAGCGAAGCACCTGAAAGAGCTGCCAAGGCAGCTAAGGACGCCGCTAAAGTCGCGGAGAAAGCCGAAGAAGGAGCTCAAAAAGCCAGACGCTCTATCGACGAAGCGGTAAAAAAAGCCGAAGACGCAGCTTTAGCGGCCAGGAAAGCAGTCGCTGACATGTCTAAAATAGCCGCGCAGGTGGATATTCACGCCAAGAAAAAGGGTGAAACAGAACAGCAATAAGGCAAAAAAAACGGGTTATGCAATTTTTAACGTAACCCGTTTATTAATTACACGGCACGCTTTTTATGACAGTTTGGCTTCCATTTCGTCTTCGTAAACGACGATTTCCTTCTTTTCCGGGCCGACGCGCACTTTGTACATGTGGAATATCTGGCCGGCGCTCGGGCTTATCGAATAGAAATTAGAGACCTGGCCGACCTGCCCGGCGTACGTGCCAAGGTCACTGTCCCGCTGTGTCAGTCCCTTTTCACTCACGGGATGAATGATAACTTTCTGGCCTATCGCGTACTTCGGCCCCATAGCTTTGCCCCTGGTCGTCATTTGCGCATGATAATACGAAAACGTGTGATTTGTCAATACCCCGGCAAAATTTTCACCAATTTCAGTGCCACCCGAAACCCTGGAGTATGCCGCGGACATAAGATGCCTGGCCGGCGTGCTGGAGACCATCGCTCATGACCATAATAAGCATCATCCCCATCTTGGGCGGCGGCTTGAAAGGCGTGCCTTCCACGGTCTTATCCAGGTCGAGCTTACTAAGGGTGGGAAAGAACTTCTGCGACCTCGCCAGCACCGCCTTATGATACCCGAGCAACGTATTAACATCCGGGGACTTGAAGGTGGGGAGGTCTTCCGGTTTCATGCGGCCGCCGGTGTCTTTCGGGTCTGTCGGGCGGTTGAATTTCTTATGCCAGCCTTCTTTAATCCAGAGCTGGTCTTCTTTCATGAATGCGGAGATTTGCACGTCCTGCCAGCGCGTCAGGTGCCAGACCAGCCAGCCGATGCTGTTGCAATCGGGCTTGGGCTGCCAGTTCAGGTCGTTGACGCTAAGTCCCTCCAGGGTAAATTCAAGCACCCTCAATATGCTCGCGTAGCCGCCCGATAATATTTCATGGATTTCCATACCATCCTCCTTTTTACCTCTCTGCTCGCAACATAATATATTTTCAGGCTGGAGTCAAGTCAGGAATCTGATGGTCCCACCATTAAACATAACATCTTGACACCCCCAGTCGCACCCCCTACAATTACTCTGGACGCGCCGGGATGGCGGAAATGGCAGACGCAGCGGACTTAAAATCCGCCGGAGCAATCCTTGTGGGTTCGAGTCCCTCTCCCGGCACAGGAGTTCAATATGCCTGTCTGGTTAATAATAATAATCGGCTACCTGCTCGGCGCTTTCCCCACCGCTTATATCGCCGGGCGCCTGGTGGCGGGCAAAGATATCCGGCGGATGGGGGATGAGAATGCTGGCGCCGCCAATGCCTACCGGGAGCTCGGCGTAAAAGCGGGCGTGACGGTGGGAATAATCGATGTCGCCAAGGGGTCTCTCGCAATGATTATCGCCCAGTCGAGCCACGTTTCCCAGAACGTTATGATGCTGACCGGCCTGGCCGTCATCATCGGGCATAACTGGCCGGCCTTTCTCGGTTTCAGAGGGGGGCGGGGCGTGAGCACGGCCATCGGCATACTCTTTGTGCTGGTCACGGTTCCGATGTTCATCCTGGCCTTGCCCACTTTGCTCATCCTTATCTGGAGAAGGAACGTCACCCCGTCCATGGCCTTTCTCTTTATCGCGCTACCCTTCGTGGATTGGTGGTTCAAGGTACCGCCGGTGCTTATCGGTTATGGCATAGCGTTGCCGGCCCTTGTGGGCATTACCACATTCTACAGGACCAAGCCAAAAGCCATAAGCCAGGGCAAAGGCGCCATTACAAAACCGTAGCCGAGCCAGGTTAAAAACAGCTTCCTGAATCAGGCTGACAAGGCGATTAACCTGAAGGAGAAGAATAATTTGACGCGGGAAACCAGAAAAGGCCTGGTGCAGGTCTTCACCGGCAACGGCAAAGGTAAAACGACCGCCGCCATGGGCGCTATCGTGAGGGCGGCCGGACATGGCTGGCAGGTATTCCTGGTCTCTTTTATGAAAGGCAGCTACACGCAGGGAGAATACAAGGTCCTCTCCCGCCTTCCCAATGTAGAGATAGCGCAATTCGGCCTCCGCAAGTTCACCGACCCGGCCAATATCAAGCTGGAGGAGAAAGAGCAGGCCGAAGCGGCTTTAAAGGCCGCCCGCAAAGCCGTTTCAAGCGGCAATTACGACCTGGTGGTGCTGGACGAGGTCAACGTGGCGCTGTCTTATGGCCTCGTCGCGCTGGATGAGATCATCAAGCTCATTGAAGACAAGCCCCCCAGGGTCGAGCTAATTCTCACCGGGCGTTACGCATCCAACCGGCTGCTTGAAGCCGCCGACCTGGTTACCGAGATGGTGAAGGTCAAACATCCCTTTGACAGTGGTATTAAAGCCCGAAAAGGCATCGAATACTAGGTAGGGCTTCTCATTTTGTTACGGCGGATACGGCATTTCCCGGATGTCAGTCCTGGCCGGTGAGCGTTACACTCCGCAAAATTATATTGTATAATGCTCTTGGATATGCCGGCCGGGAGATACCGTGAAAAATGATGCAATTTTCTTCTCGACGAGAAGGGCTTTCTGAACTGCAATCCTGAAGCTGAAGAGCTGTTCGGCGCCACCCGCGAGGAACTCCTGCACAAAATGCCCTATGACCTATCACCGGTGATGCAGCCTGACGGCTCTTTATCCAGGGAAAAGGCCATGGAAAATATACGGATGGCCTCCGCCGGCAACTCCCGGTTATTTGAATGGAAGCACCGTAAAGCCGATGGCACTTTGTTCGATACAGAAGTTAGCCTCAACAACGTGGAAATAGATGGCAAGGCCGTCCTGCTGGCTATTGTCCGTGACATCACCGAGCGTAAAAAAGAAGATGAGCAGCGTCAGGAGACGGAGCAGATGTTCCGCGCCATCGTGGAAAACTCCCATGCCGGGATTTTCACCGTCGATGAGGCCTTTCGTATTATTTACGCTAACGAAATGGTAAGCCAGATGTTGCTGCGGCCGAACTCCGAAATAACCGGCCATGACTTCCGGGAGTTTCTGGACGAGGAGAGCCGCAATCTGGTGCAGGAAAGATATATCCGCCGCCAGATGGGGGAAGACGTGCCTTCGCGCTACGAGTTCAACATCGTCCAGAGCAGCGGCCATAAAAGGCGCGTGGAAATAAGCTCCTCTATCTTCAGGACAGCTTCCGGCAGCTTGAGAACGGTCGGCCAGGTGCTGGATATCACCGAACGCAAGATGGCGGAGGAAGGGCTGCGTAAGGCTCATGAAGAGCTAGAGTCCCGTGTCGAAAAGCGCACCCGGGAATTGAGCAAGGCCAATCAGCGACTTAAAAACGAAATTGCCCAGCGCGTCATGGCCGAAGACTCCCTGCGGCAGAGCGAGCTGAAATACCGCCACCTGGTGCAAAGCGCCAATACCATTATCCTAGAGATGAATACCGAAGGAAAAATCACCTTCTTTAACAGTTTCGCGGAGAATTTTTTCGGATTTAGCGAAGCCGAGATACTGGGTAAAAACGTTATCGGGACGATTGTGCCGCTGAAGGATTCCTCGGATAGGGACCTCAAGGCCATGATTGAAGATATCATTAAAAGCCCTGAACGGTTCCGCCATAATGAAAATGAAAACATGAGGCGTAACGGAGAACGGGTCTGGATAGTCTGGACTAACCAGCCGCTCTACGATGACGAGGGAAAGCTGCGCGAAATATTGTGCGTCGGTATCGACCAGACCCAGCATAAGCTGGATGAAGCGATGTTAACGCAGCAGACACGGCAACAAGCCGCGGCGGAAGAGCGGAACCGGCTCGCCCGTGACCTCCACGACGCTGTAAGCCAGACCATCTTTTCCGCCAGTCTAATTTCGGAAGTCCTGCCACTGCTCCGGCCGCGCTGGCCGCCATCGAGAACCTGAAAAAAGCGGTCGCCGTGGATAGCGCCTTCACCGGCGCGCTGGCTGCACCTTACCCGAATAAAAACCTTGCGGTTATAAAAATCGGCCTGGCCGGCGACCCCCTGGCGAAGCAGGCCATGGATGCCGTCACCCGGCTGCGCGCGGAAATCATCCCGCAGGCTTTCCGGGGGAGCACCGCGCAGGTGCTGGTCACCGGCGAGACCGCGGGGATTCTGGACTTTAATCAAACTACCAGCCGGTACACGCCCATCGTCTTCGGGTTCGTCCTGTCCTTGAGCTTCATCGTGCTGTTGCTGGCGTTCCGCTCCATCGTGATATCCGCCACGGCCATCGTCATGAACCTGCTTTCCGTCGGGGCGACTTACGGGCTCCTGGTACTGGTCTTCCAGAAGGGTCTCGGCGCCAGCCTGTTCGGTTTCCAGCACGTTGACGTCATCGAGAGCTGGCTGCCGCTGTTCCTCTTCGCGGTGCTCTTCGGGCTATCGATGGACTACCACGTATTCCTGCTAAGCCGTATCCGCGAGCACCACAAGCAGTCCGGCGATAACTCTACAGCGGTATCCTTCGGCCTGCGCTCCACCGGCCGGCTGATTACCGGCGCCGCGCTCATCATGGTCGCGGTGTTCGGCGGCTTCGCCCTGGGCGATATGGTCATGTTCCAGCAGATGGGCTTCGGGCTGGCTATCGCGGT
>JBEKDL010000086.1:0-7216 GCA_050014355.1 Dehalococcoidales bacterium
GAGTGGGCCAGAAACGTTTCGTCCGTCATTTCCTCAAGGGCGGCTTTCAGTTCTTCGAGGTTAATCAAATACCTGCCGTCGCTGACCCAGAACCGTTTTTCCTCGGGAACATCGCTCAATCTAGCTTTGGCAATCTGTTTTGTTATCACTGCCATTTTACCACCTCCTGTCGGCGTAGCCGTAGCCGACCATATAAAAACTCTTGCTACATAATAAATAGCGCAATATTGAGCGGATGTCAACCCCTTTTAGTACTAAAGACCTATGAATATTGGAGGAATGATATAAATAAGTATATTAGAGACCTGCGAGCCAAAGAATTATTTTGCCGTTAAGGGTACAGCGCCGGGTCGGAGGCGAGCGTGCGGGTGAACTTTAGCCTGGCGATTTTCCACTGGCCGCTCTCTTTGCGGTATTCACACTCATTCTTTCCCTGCACCCACTGTATGGTCGGTTTGGAAAAAAGCATGTATATCAGCCAGGTGCCCCTGGCAGTGTTTCCATCGACGGTGATATCCGGTTCGATGGCGATATGCCCCTCGTGCCTCACTGCGCCGCGGTTTTTTGCCAGTATGCCCAGGTAGATGTCTTCTATCTGTTTTTTACCCCGTTTCACGCCGGAGTTCCGCACCTCGACGATGCAATCGTCCGTAAACAAATCCAGGACTTTCATGTACTCGAGGGCGTCCATGAGATTAATATAGTTCTGGTGCAGTTTTTTAATCTCTTCGAGGTCTTCTACGGCCTTAATCCTTTTTTCCAAATCTTCCAGCTTCATGCAAAAATCCCCCTTGAGCTTTTTTACATTATACCACCACGCACGCGGCAACGCCTTGTGGAAATTTGTATCAGGGTAAGAAACCTAGGCGGGTATCACCGGCAGCAGGATGTGTGAAGGGTACTGCCGGTCGTGGTGGATTCTCTGCAAGGCCGCTTCGATTTCAGCGTCCTGGCCGAACTTGTGACCCGTGTTGAGATTACGGTCCCACTTGGGGAAGTTGCTGCTGGATATCTCCACACGGATGCTGTGCCCGGCCTTGAAGACGTTGCTGATAGTGCCCATGTCCAGGGTATATTCGTACAATTTTCCCGGCTTGATGGGCTCGGCTTTCCACTCGGAATGGCGGTATCTCGCCCGGATGATGCCGTCGGTAAGGTTGTATGCCCGGCCGTCGGGAAAAACATCCAAAAGCTTGCCGGTAAAATCCGTATCCGCGGCGGAAGTGGCGGCGTAAAGCATCACCGTTATCGGGCCGGTTACTTCAAGGTCAGCTTCCAGCGGCGCTGAAGAATATACCAGAATATCCGGCCTCTTCTCTGTCTCCTGATGGTCATACGTCCCCATGATAACGCCTGAACCAGCTCCCCCGGGCTTGGTGGGTGCCGGGTCGCGGGGATTATAGAGGTAAGTGTCGGCCGGCTCATCACCCGGGGACGTGATGCCTAAAGTGCCGTCCCCGTAGCGGCTATTGGCCTTGCCGCCGCTGTGGAAATAATATTTAGTATAGGCCGTCCGGGCCAGGGGCCATTCGTTCTCGTTCCGCCAAACGTTAGCGCCCAGTACGAAAATGCGTACCGGGGGCTCGTCCATGATTCCGTTCTTGATGCCTTTAAGCCAGTAGTCGAACCAGCGAAGATGCATGCCCGTAACATCAGCCGCAGCGCCGGTAGAAGCCACGCCAAAGTCAATCTCTCCTGCCAGACTCGGTAGTTCCGTGGTATGAACCCATGGCCCGATAATCACCTTCTGATTTTTCCTCGCCAGCTCTGAACCGCCCCGCTCTTTCATCCCCGTATAGCTCGCCAGCACATCGGCTACCAGGAGGTCAAACCAGCCGCAAAAGTGGAAAGCCGGTATCACTACTTTCTCCAGTGGGGCAGGACTGATGCTCCGCTTCCAGTACTCCTCGTCATCGTTATAGGTAATGTAATCGGAATAAAAGAAAGGCGACAAACCGATTTCCTCAACCACCTTGACGGACGGCACGTCTTTCAGAGGCAGGAACAGGTACTGCTCCTCAATGTGGTCTTTCCAGTAGATAAAGCGGTCGCGAAGCTCTTTGGCCTTCTCTGGCGGCATTTTCTGGCGGGCAAGCTCGTTCAGGGGAAACATCGAAGCCCATACCAGGAGGTGATTGAGCCGCATCGCGCCGTAATTATAAGGCCGGGCTCCTGATTGAGTAGCCATCGGGCAAATGGTCTTAAGGTGGGGCGGCTGCATGACCGCGGCCGCCCACTGGGTGTAGCCCAGGTGGGACATGCCGTACATGCCCACGTTGCCGTCGCACCAGGGTTGCGCCGCAACCCATTCCACCGCGTCATAGCCATCGCTCATCTCATTAACGCGCGGGTAGAATTTACCCTCCGACATGCCGGTCCCGCGGATGTCTTGGATGACTACGGCGTAGCCGGCGCGCGCGAATCTTAAAGGATTCATGTACCCGCTGACCATGCCGGAGTTCTTGCCGTAAGGTAAACGCGTGAGGATTGCGGGATACCGCCCTTCGGCCGCCGGCCGGTATACATCAGAATAAAGCGTAGTGCCGTCCCTTATACGGGCCGGTATATTGATATCCAGCCTGACAGATTCTTGAGGAATCATAGCTAGGCGTAAAAGCGAGCCAACCCCGGGAAACCGGGGCTGGCTCGCTTAAACTTTATTTACTTGTCTATCCAGGTATCCCAGGGTGTCCAGTGCATGGACACATTGTTGTAAAGGTTATGAGTATTCTTCTGGATGGGTAGTGGCTGATATCGCGCCCAAATGAAGGTTATCAGGGCATATTTATCGACCAGGGTCTTCTGTAATTGCCAGGTCAGAGACTTCTGGGTATTGAAGTCTGTAGCCATGCCTATCTGACCAGCCAAATCGCTGATTTCCGTCGGAACATCTACGCTGATCATCCTCTTCGGCCAGGCAGCGGCTGAGAAGTTACGTACCATCTGGTAGGCCGTGTTCGGGTTCGGCGTGCATTCCCAGAGCCACGCGCCGTTCCAACCGGAATTGGAGAACATGTCAACACGCGCGGCCGGAGTAATGATTTGCGCGTTGGCTTTGATGCCTATGACGGCCAGGTACGCCTGGATAGAGGCTAACATGGTGTCGTATTGGGGCATGCCGTAAATATTGGTGGTGAAGCCATTGGCATAACCCGCTTCAGCCATCAGCTGCTTGGCTTTAGCTACGTTATAAGGATAACCCTGGACGTCCGGATTATAGCCCCACCGGTAGGAAACGTCCATCTGGTTGGTAGGCACCCACTGACCGTAGCCCATCGCCTGTGCGAACGCCTTACTATCTACGGCAGAGCAGGCTGCCTGCCGGACCTTTATATTGGCCCAGGGGGAGTCCGGGTGCCTGCTATCGCCTTCCAGGCCGCCTAGCAGCGAAATATCGCCGCTATAAAAATCATATTTTCCTGAATTTTCCAGGTCTAGAATGACCGAAGGTGACTGGGAGTAAATAACATTTTGTTCGCCGGCTTTAAACGAAACTCCCAGGGTCATCTCGTCGTTGATGACGGTGAACACTATCTTATCCAGATACGGCTTGCCCGGCTGCCAGTAGTTGGGGTTCTTTTCAAAAACTATTTGTACACCTTTCTGCCAGCTCACGAATTTAAAAGGCCCTGTGCCGACCGGGTTCTGCTCCGCCCACGAGGTGCGCTCTTTTTCCGTGCTGCCATGGTTCTGGTAGGCCGTGGGCGACATCATCATGCCGCGGTTGCCGGCCAGGTTAAAAATTAGCATACCATCGGTATTCGAAAGAGTGAGCTTGACGGTAGACGGGTCTATGACGTCGATTGATTTGACCGAGGCTAACTCCGTGACATTAGCGGACTTGCACTGGTTTAGGTTCCACTGAACCGCGGAGGCATCGAAAGTCGTGCCGTCATGGAATTTGACGCCCTGCCGGATGGTAAGCGTGAGGCCGAGATTGTTGCTATCCCATTTCCAGCCTGTAGCCAGCCACGGCTGCGGCGTTCCGGAAGCATCCAGGATGAGCAGGTTTTCCAGGCAGATATCGCTGATAGGCGCCCAACCGGTAACGTATTGCTGCGTGGCCGGGTTGCCGATGGTGGGCATATCCTGGTCGTAAGCAAATTTCAGCGTTCCGCCAGTAACTGGTTTGGGTGTCGCCGGGGTAGTGGCGGTTGCCGTGGTGGTTGCGGTGGTGGTGGCTGCCGGTGTGGTGGTGGTCGCCGGCTTGGTGGTAGTGGCCGCTGGTGTCGTTGTCTTCGTCCCGCAGGAGATTGCCAGCAGCGAGGCGATGACAACCAGGCCAACGGCAAAACACATTAGTTTGACTGAAATACCTTTTTTCATTCTGTACTCCTCTCTCATTTTTTATTGGACTGATGGTATTTAAACCTTAAATCCTGTTCTGTCTATCAGGTTTAAGGAGTGTAGCCGGGAACAGATGGCGCCCCGCGCGGCGCTATTTTTTATCTCCCCCATACATGCCTTTCGGCCCGGTGGAAAAATGGAAAATGGGACGGTCGACCCGGGTGACCCGCAGGGGACAATGCTTCATGCCGGCCGGGATATAGGCCAGGAAGCTCTGGGTAAGCAAGTGTTTCTCACCATCCAGCCACAGCTCGACCTCACCTCCCAAATCGTGGGAGTCTTCCGGGTTGGTCCCGAAGAAACCCAGCACCTCGGTAAAATCATGCACATGAGCCTGCGGTCCCGGCGGAGTCGCTTTCCAGAACCAGGAAGTCGCCACATAAAAAGCGCCCTTGATGACCTCGTCATCCAGGTAGAGAACGCGCTCGCGGACGTCTTTACCGGGGAGGTGTGAAGTTTTAAGGTAGTTCGTAACGCCTTCGTTGGGTTTGGTGGTGGTGACGATGTACTTATCGGTCCGCATGACAGGGGCTCCTTTTTCCGAGATTTTGACTTTTAACCTGCCATATCTTTACATAACGGTAGCGATACTGCTGCGTATTGAAAATTTCTACCTGATATTAAAAAACTTTTTCGGAGGACAATATTACTCATGTTCTAGCACAACCGTAGAGCAATGTCAAATCCTGGAAAAACCGCCCGAAAATAATGTCGTTATTCCAATAAATAAATAACGAATTACTGGACTTACCCCCCCCTTTTATGAGATGTGATTATCGTTCGGTCTTATATTCGTAGAAGCCTTTGCCGGTCTTGCGGCCCAGCCAGCCAAGCTTCATCATCCGGTGCAGCAGGGGCGGGGGGGCATACTGCAGGTCATGTAATTCTTCATACATCGCCTTAGCGCCGTAATAGACGGTGTCGATGCCGACGAAGTCGAGCGTTTCCAGCGGGCCCATGGCGTGACCGGCACCCATCTTAAATACGGTATCGATGTCCTCCGGCGTGGCGATGCCTTCCTGCACGAGACGTACCGCATTGAGCAGGAAGGAGGAGAAAATACGGTTAGAGATAAAACCGGGCAGGTCTTTAGTGACAACCACCGTCTTGCCGATAGATTCGCCGAAGCGCCTGCCGTCAGCAATCGTAGTTTCGCTGGTGGCGATGGTCCTGACCATTTCCAGGATTTTCGTGACCTGTACGGGGTTGGCGAAATGCATGCCCAGCACGTTTTCCGCTCGCTTCGTCACGCCGGCGATTTCCGCCACGCATAAGACAGAGGTATTCGTTGCCAGGATGGCCGACGCCTTGCACACTTTATCAAGCTGGGCGAAGATGGACTTCTTGATGACCATATCCTCGGTGGCGGCTTCAATTACTATGTCGCATACGGAGAAATCGGTCATGTCCGTCGTGCCTTTGATTCGGGCGAGGACGGCTTTTTTATCCTCCGGTTTCATCCTTCCTTTTTCCACTGACCTGCTTAGTACGGCATCGATTGATTTCAATCCTTTTTGCAGTAAAGTGTCATTGATTTCCGAGACGACCACATTGTATCCCGACTGCGCACACAGCTGAGCGATACCCGCCCCCATGATGCCGCAGCCGACGACGCCCACATTTTTAATCTCCATCTTCAGGCCAGACCTCCTCGGTTATATTTTAACCCCTATTTCTTGAGTATGGTCACGGCACAGGCCGCATTATCGTCCAAAATCCAGCCGCCGGCGTTCTCCGTCAACCCCACCTTGGGATTTTTCACCTGCCGTGGGCCGGCTTCGCCGCGGAGCTGCCAGACTATCTCGGCGACCTGCGCCAGGCCGGTGGCGGCGACGGGGTGGCCCTTGGCGGTGAGCCCGCCGCTGGGGTTGACTGCCAGCTTGCCGGTTATCTGGGTGACACCTTCGTCTATCCACTTCGGCGATTCACCCTCTTTGCAGAAACCCAGCTCTTCGTAAAGCATCAGCTCGGCCGGGGCCATGCCGTCATGCACCTCGGCCAGGTTGATATCTTCCGGCCCGATACCGGCTTTCTTGTAGGCCAGGCGGGAAGCGTGTGTGCCTATAGGCTCATGAGGCTCGCCGGGGTAAAAAACCGTGCCGGAAACCAGCTCGCAGGCGGCTACCTGGACCAGAGGCTTGGAGGTGTACTTGCGGGCCTTTTCGCGCGTGCAGACGATGGCTGCCGCGGCGCCATCGCCCATGGTGGAGCACATGTAGAGCGTCAGCGGCCCGGCAATGACGCGTGCGTTGAGGATTTCTTCCATGGAGAGCGGCTTACGGAATTGGGCGCGCTCGTTCATCGAGCCGTTCTTCGAGTTCTTCATTGTTACCTTGGCGAAGTGCTCACGGGTGACATGGTACTTGTCCATCCAGTGTTTGAGGTTCATCGCATATAGCGCTGGGAACATGAACCCGTATTTAGCGTAAGGCGTGCCGGAGGCCATGGCCGCCGCCGATTTGGCGGTATTATCACAGAATAGCTTTTCCACTCCCAGCGCCAGGGCGATATCGTGATTGCCGGAAGCTACCTCGAGGCAGGCGCCGCGTAAGGCTGTCGAACCGCTGCTGCAAGCGTTCTCCACGTTGATAATCGGTATCCCGAAGAAGCCGGCCGCGCCCAGTACGTGCTCCCCGATGATGCCCTTGAGGTCGGTGAGCTGGTAGGCCATAGAGTTGGCGACGTAAGCTATGGGGATGTCCTTGGCGGATATACCCGCATCGTCGATAGCGGCCCAGACAGCTTCTCGACCCAGGTCCTGCAAGCTTCTTTCCAGAAATTTCCCGAAACGCGTCATGCCGACGCCGATAATAACTACATCTCTCATGTTGTCTTTACCTCTCTATTTATTCACCGGTCTGAATTTATA
>JBEKDL010000087.1:0-6826 GCA_050014355.1 Dehalococcoidales bacterium
GGGGGCAGGAAATCTGGAGTTTCAAGGCACTTAATAGGGGCACGAGCACCATTTCTCTGGCCTATTCGCAGTCATGGGAAGGCGGCACTAAAAGCGCCTGGACTTTTACGGGAGAGGTCACGATTAAATAGTCGCCAAAGAGGAACAGACACTATTGAGCCCCGGTTTTTATCGGGGCTCTTCTTTTTTATACCGCTCCCATTCGCTGTAAACGCAACCGCAATATTGCTGCCGGTAGAGATTCATCGGCTTGGTCAGGTGGCGGCTATCGGAATAGCGTTTGCGGAGGTCGGCGTAAAGAAATTCCACGCCCTGTGCGGCGGCCACTTTCCGGCCGGTCTCCACGATGATTTCATGTTTCTGATGTGGGCTGATGAGCAGGGTGGTGGTAAAAGCCTCGTACCCCTGCTGGCGGGCGGTCTCCGCTGTTTTGGCCAACCGCAGCTCAAAGCAATAGCGACAGCGCTCTGACTCATGGTTGACCACCCGACGGAAGTATTCGACGATATCATAGTCCCGTGCGACAATCAGGGGCAGGTTTACCTGCTGCGCGAGAGACTGCATGCTTTCCAGCCTCTGCCGGTGCTCGGTAAAGGGGTGGATATTGGGGTTATACCAGAACCCGCCTGCCTCGTAGCTCTCCCGCCGCCAGTGCTCGACGGTATAAGCCGCGCAGTGCGCGCAGCAGACGTGCACTAAAACCTTCTTCATTCCAATCCCTATTTTACTCTTTTTATTACCTGTCCTGAAAGACCTCTTTACCAGCCCGTCGTGGACGTGATAGAATTAGCAGGTAAAATAACATGAGGGGGATTTGAGGCAAGGAGGGTACGACTATGTCCGGGCATAATAAGTGGTCTAAAATCAAGCATCAAAAAGGCGCCGACGATGTCAAGAGAGGCAATCTCTTTACCAAGCTGACCCGGGAAATCATTATCGCCGCGCGCGAGGGCGGCAGCGACCCCGATGGTAACTTCCGCCTGCGTATAGCCATCCAGAAAGCGCGCGATAGCAACATGCCCCTGGACAATATCGACCGGGCGATAAAAAAAGGCAGCGGGGAAGGCGAGGGGGGCACGCTGGTCGAGATGGTGCTGGAGGGTTACGGACCCGGCGGCACCGCGATACTGGTCAACGCCCTCTCGGACAACCGTAACCGCACCGTCCAGGAAGTCAGGAGCACTTTTACCCGTCACGGCGGCAGCCTAGCCGAAAGCGGCAGCGTAAGCTGGCTTTTCGAATCCAAGGGAATTATATCCATTGATGCGGCCAACGTGGACGCCGATGAGGTAGCTTTGCAGGCCATCGACGCCGGCGCCGAGGATGTTAAGGTTGAAACCGGCGTGGTGGAAGTGTATACCGCGCCGGAAAATTTGATGAAGGTCAGGCAAGCCCTGGAAAAGAACAAAGTGGTCGTCGCCTCGGGTGAGCTTCTTAAAGAGCCGAAGACCATGGTCCAGCTCGATGAAAAATCCGCCATGCAAGCGCTGAAATTGCTCGATAAACTGGAATCTATCGATGATGTCCAGGCCGTCTACAGCAACGCCGATATCCCGGATGCCGTCATGGCCAGCTACCAGGAAGCCGCCGCTTAGCTATTTTAAAGTCTTGCAGTCATTGCGAGCGAAGCGCGGCAATCCCCTGGTCTGACCTAATACGATATAGAGATTGCCACGTCGTCCCGATTTTATCGGGACTCCTCGCAATGACAATTAAAACGAGATGAAAATTTTAGGCATCGACCCGGGCACCGTGGTGATGGGCTATGGGGTAATCGAAAGCGATGGCGACGCAATAGCCCTGGTCGATTTCGGCGTGATTAAAGTCCCGGAGCACGCGGAAATCGGGGAGCGCTTAAGCCTCTTATACAACAAGCTCACGGAAGTCATCAATCGCCATCGTCCCGACGCCGTCGCCGTCGAGCAGCCTTTTATCTCTAAGAACGTGAAGTCGGCCATGGCAATCGGGCGGGCGCAGGCCATTGCCATCCTCGCCGCCGCCAACAGCCACCTCCCGGTCTCCGAATATTCGCCGGCGAAGGTCAAGCAGATGGTGGCCGGATACGGCACAGGGGACAAAGAGCAAGTTCAGGAGATGGTGCGGCTCCAGCTCGGCCTGGCGCAGGCCCCCCAACCCGCCGACGCCGCCGACGCTTTAGCGGTGGCCATCTGCCACGTTCAGGAAACGCACCTGGAAAATCTAATCGCCGGACAGAGGGGGAAACGATGATAGCCAGCCTTCGCGGTAAACTGGAATCTTTAGCGGCCGACGGGGCGGTCATCGACGTGGGGGGCGTGGGTTTCCGCGTCTTCATGCCCACAGGCGCTTTGAGCGCGCTGGGGAAACCCGGCAGCGACGTTAAAGTCTACACCCACCTGCACGTCCGCGAGGACAACCTGGCGCTTTACGGTTTCGCCTCCGCCGAGGAGCTATGGCTTTTCGAGACGCTAATCGGCGTGACGGGCCTGGGGCCGAAACTTTCGCTGGCCATGCTTTCGGCCATGAGCCCCGACCAGATTACCATGGCCATCGCCACCGGCAACGCCGATATGCTGGACATGGTGCCGGGCATCGGCAAGAAGGTGGCCAACCGCATTATCCTGGAGCTCAAGGAGAAAATCGGTGCCGCCTGGGCAGCCGCTCCCGCCACGAAAGCCGTCCAGGAAAATACCGATGTCCTGGCGGCGCTGACCTCGCTGGGCTATTCCGCCGCCGAAGCGGTGAAAGCCGTCGGCGCTTTGCCCGCGGACAGCGACCTCTCCCTCGAAGAGAAAGTCAAGCTGGCCCTGCAGTACCTCGGCGGCAAGTAAGGAGAAAAAACGTTAATGTCATTGCGAGCGTAGCGAAGCAATCCGCCTGCAATGTCTTTATAGTAATTACGGATTGCTTCGGGCTTTCGCCCTCGCAATGACAAAGGAAATATAAAAGAGCTATGAAAGCATCTGAAGGGAAAATCGGGCGGGTCTTTATTTTACGGCTTGAAGACGGCGACGTGGTGCCGGAGTGCATCGAGAGGTTCGCCGCAGAAAAGAAAATCAGGCACGGCCAGGCTATATTAATCGGGGGGATAAGGGGCGGGCAGGTCGTCTCCGGCCCGCGCTTTAGCGATAAAATGCCCCCCGACCCCGTCCTTCTCCCCGTGGACGGCGCCCACGAGGTAGTGGGGGTGGGCATTATCGCGCCGGACAAAGACGGCAAGCCCGTCCTGCATATCCACGCCGCTTTAGGCCGCGCCGGCCATACGCTTACCGGCTGCCTGCGCCCGGGCGTGACCACCTGGCTGGTGGGCGAAGCGATTATCTACGAGATTACGGGCGCTACCGCCCGCCGCCTGCCCGATAAAGCCAGCGGGTTTGAGCTGATGGAGATGTGAAGAGGGGGTACAATATTATTAAGGAGAGATTATTTTAATGAAAAAGGAAATTACTGGTAAGTTAATTAAAATCCAAGGCTCATTACCCAGAAATGAAATAGTCAAAAAAGTAGTTGGGACTGCAGTTTACGGATTTCTTCATTTATCTGTATAAATATTGCACAATCTTGCGGTTTGTGACTCACATGTAACGAAACGATAAATTATTGAGTATTTGAGGAGGTATATAATATATAAGAATGGGGCTTTTTAAAGCAAAACAACCAACTGATAACTTCAACTTTAGTAATAATTTTAAAGAGGCTTTCCAATTAGGTGAAGGGGCTGATACATTGACTAGAAAAAAGTCGATCGATATATACACCACAATAATAAAAAATAATCCCAATTGCTACGAGGCTTGGTTCAATCTCGGCGTAATACAGAAACGAAATGGACAATGGCAAAGTGCTATCGAGTCTTTCTCCAAGGCTGAAAAATCACCGGAATTAGCAGTTGTTGCTGCTTATGCAAGATTGAAATCTCTGGTGGAAAATGGCACACAATTAGAAGAATACGATTTCCCGGCTAATTTCCGAGGTAATAATCGAAAAGCATTAGGAGTCCAAGGCCCCTGCCATAACGCTGCTAATGAATTACGAAACAGAGGTTATCCTTGTACCGTAGAGGCTAATGGAGAAAGAGCTTCAATAATATTAATGGTAGGAGAAACAAGATATATTATCACAGTATATGATTTAGAAGGTATGCTTATAAAAAATCTATCTCGAGAAGAAGGAACTAGCACTAATTTAGGTGATGTAAATGACCTGAGTGAAATAGAACTAATGCTCAAGAGACTGGAAATAGGGCACCTCCTTTTGACTCAAGTAAATATACCGAAATTTGTGGATGGAGTGGCATACAATAAATTACAGGCTACTGCTCGAAGGATATCCGGTCCGCACGGATGGCAACGGGAAGGGCTCTCTTTCGAAGAGGTTGCTCAACGGAATAAAAAGGATGCGCCTCCCGGCGTCGAATTAATACAAACCACAAGCATTGAGGGGATTGCTAAAGCTAATTATATTCCTGGTACTTTTTTAGCATGTATGCTGGACGGAGAACCCCGTGTTATTACGGTACTAAATGAAACGCGAAGTGACCATATTTCAACAATTAAGAGAGGCGTAGAGGGTGGAGCCTGTATTTTCCGTGGTGAATTCTTTTTCATGCCTGAGTACCCGCTCGTTCACATCGGACTGGGCATACCAGTAGAATATCTAGCCGGCAATCGTGTATCTCTTTCAATTGTGGAGAACGTGGCGAACTTTATGGAGGCAAATTTCCAAGATTGGGCATCTGCCATTGAGAAAAAGAGGTACACCTTGGTGCATGTATTTAACTCGAACTATACAAATATTACTACTGGTCGTACTTCTTTAGATGATGAAATCATCAATAGTATTATTGATTCAATCAACCAGGCCAGCGTATCTATGCAGAAGATACCAGAAATGACATTGGATTTCAAAAAGGCGACGAAAAGATTTTTCGAGCAATACCCGGATCCATTTATCTGGAGCTCAAAATCATAGATTATATGTAGTAGCCAAGACATCATCTGTCATTGCGGGGAGCTCTTCAACTACGCTCAGGATAAACTTCGCGATGCGGCAAATTCTATCATTGACTTATTCCATCTTTGAGATTGCCACGCTTCGCTCGCAATGACAACGGCGATAAAATTCAACGTCACCTCAAACCTTCCCTTTCCCCTCACCCCCAATTACTTCCGCGCGTATGCCAGCTTGGAGATATAATCGTAGAAAATGATGGGCTTGGTCACTTTCTTAAAGACAAGCGGGCAGTGAAACAGCCCCGCTTTAATAAATACCGTGGTATAAGTGGTGAAGACGTGCTTTTCCATGTTCTTCCCGTCTTCACTTAAAGTAAGCTCAATCTCGCCGCCCAGGTCGAGCATATTGTGCGGGTCTCCCCCGAGGAATACCAGGTACTGGTCGAACTCGTGCCGGTGGGATTCCGACTCGTCCACGTAAGGCTTGTCCACGCATTTCCAGTACATGAAAAAATCCATGTTCCCGTAGCCTTCATCGCTCTTTAAGACCGGAATCGGCGCGGTAACCGCTTCATGCCGCGAGGCCCGGGTAATGTTCGTCCTGATATACTTGTCCGTTTTCATTTCTTTTTCTCCTCGAATCTTAGTCTGGTTTGGTTATATCTTATTACTCTGTTCCGCCTCCGTCAAAAACTATCCCTTCCTTTCGCGCTTTACCTCTCCCTCTAACCCCCTCTCAACAAAGGCAACAATTGAATATTTATGGGTTGGATAGGAAAGAGTCCTTTAACCTCTATTCTATCACTAAAGACAACTAGCTTTAATTGCAGCTTATCTAGGAGTTCGCGTTTTGAAGTAGGGAAGCCGAGGGTTTTACTCATTTCCTTATCTTCAAAACCAACTACTTTTAATGCAACCTGGTGAGGTTTATTTACCAGCCGGACCATACTACCGTCTTCATTTTCGGTATTCCATGCCATTGCCTTAACCTGCCCTTCCCAGAATTGAAGCACTCCCCTCGTAACTTCAAGGTCAGCTAGCTGGTCCGGGTCTATTTCCGCCTTTAGTGCTCTTATGCGGTTTTCCTCTTTATCCAAATTATCCTTCAGCTCTTTGAATCGGTCGTTGTTCATATGGCGTATAACCCAATCATCAGCCAGCTTTGTTTTCTGGGCATTGATTTCAGCAAGCCGTTCCTCAATAGGTCTTATTCTGGCGTTTAAATCAGCCTCTTTTAACCTTAAGTTCTCGATAGCATCCTGGATTAATTCAAACAGCTTATCCGGATCATTGATAATTTCCTCAATTCGCTGCCAGACCTCGTTTTCCAGCCAACTAGCATTTAGATTTGGCGACTGGCATCTTGGTGAAGCGTCAAGGTGATTGCTCTTGAGCTTGCCACGGCAAATGTAGTACCTGCCGTCATGGATGCGTTCGGCACGGTAGGCGTAACCACAGGACCCGCAGGTAAGCATGCCTTGAAGTAAGAACTCTCCCTGTTTCTTGGGCTTAACGTGCTTGTTGTTCTTTAATCTATCCTGAGCTATTTGCCAGATTTGTTCATCAACTATTGGCGGTACTTGGACTTGAATCGTATTATCGAGATTGATACTCTTTAGTTGGGATATCCTAGCGTGTCGGTTAACGATACGAGTTCCTTTATACATCGGATTAAGCAGGACATCTCTCACCGTCATCTGCCGCCATCCCTTACTATTTTTACCCCGCGCCGGGACTCTATCACTATTTAGTCCATTAGCTATTCTGTTAAGCGTTTAATATACGAGCCTGTCGAAAAACCCGCTTGTTAGTTGTTCATCGGTCTGGGGGAGTAAATTTTCGGCAGTTGAAGACCTCTATACGGGCTTGAAGGTCATAACTCCCCTCTTTCTTCT
>JBEKDL010000088.1:0-6761 GCA_050014355.1 Dehalococcoidales bacterium
TAGACCGGCGTGAAATGGACGGTCACCTTCTCCCCGGCTAGCAGCGAAAGCTCCTGCTCCATCTCATAAGTATGGCGGTGGTTGACCACGTTATAGGGCACCAGGTTGTTGCCTATCTCGGGGTGATGGGCCGCCCGTGATAAATCAGCGCCGACGCCGCTCGTGCCGGACAGGCCATCGACAACGATGTTGTAAAGGTTCACGATATTTTCTTTCGCCAGCGGCGCCAGGCCGAGAATCGCGGCGGAAGAATAGCACCCGAAGTTCGCGACGAGCCGGGCCGATTTAATATCCTTGAGGTGCAGTTCCGTGACACCGCAGACCGCTTCCTCGGCCAGCTCCCAGTAAGGGTGGCGCATTTTGTAGACGGCTTCCCAGGTAGCTTGGTCCTTTAACCGGAACGCCGAGCCCAGGTCAATGACTTTACAGCCTTTTCTCAAAAAATCAGCCGCCACGGGGATAGATTCCTCGGTGGGCAGGGCTAAAAAAATCACATCGCAGGGGGTCGCCTTATCGGGATGGACTAAATTAATGTCGATACCGTAAAGGTTGGGGTGGTATAACGCGATATTGCCTCCGCTGCGGCTGGTGGCCCAGGCCAGTTTAGCTTCAGGGTGCTGTAAGATAATACGGAGGGCTTCTCCTCCCATATAACCGGTGCCGCCGAATATCCCGACATTAATCATAGCCTCCTCCTCAAGCGAGATTAGCGCCGTGGCCTGACGAAGACGTTACCAGAACATAATGCGCAAATGCGCAAGTGCGCAAAATCGCCATTACTCCTTAGGACGCTAAAGTGCATCCGCCACTATCTCGCTGATGTCTTTCGCTTTTACCTTTTCTTCGGCCTGTTTGGCCTTGAGCCCGTCTTCAAACATCGTCAGGCAGTAAGGACAGGCCGTCGCCACGCAATCGACCCCGCACGCAAGAATTTCCTCGACGCGCCGGTTGTTGACCCTCTTTGCCGGGTCTTCCTCCATCCACATGTGCCCGCCCCCGCCGCCGCAGCAAAAGCTGTTCGTGCCGTAACGGGAAAGCTCCAGCTGCTTTTCGCTTAAAGCCTTCACGATAGACCTGGGCTCGTCGTAGATATCGTTATAGCGTCCCAGGTAGCACGAATCATGGTAGGCGGCTTTTTGAAGGACTTTTTTATTGACGTTCAGACGGCCGTCTTTAAGAAGGCCGGCGATGAACTGGGAATGGTGCACGACTTCATAGCTGCCGCCGAACTGGGGATATTCGTATTTCAGGCTGTTGAAACAGTGCGGACAGGAAGTCAGAACCCTTTTAACGTTGTGGCTCTTGAGTATCTCGATATTCTGCTGACAGATGGTCTGGAAAAGGTACTCATCACCCATGCGACGGGCAGGGTCGCCGCAGCAGGCCTCTTCATCCCCCAGAATACCGAAGTTGATGCCGGCTGTACGCAGGATTTTGGCCACGGAACGGGCAACCTTCATATTGCGGTCGTCGAGGGCGGCGCTGCAGCCCACCCAGTAAAGAATGTCAACGTCGCTATCTTCGGCCAGAGTTTTGATGCCCAGATCCTGGCACCAGGTAGTGCGCGTGGCGGTCGTGCCGCGGTAGGGATGGCCGCGCGTGCCGAGGCATTTGAGCGCCTCCTGCACTGCCTCCGGAAAGCGGCTCTTCTCCATGGCCAGGTTACGCCGCAGGTCAACTATCTTATCAACGTGCTCGATGTAGACCGGGCAGGCCTGCTGGCAGGCGCGGCAGGTGGTACAGTCCCAGACCACGTCGTCGGTAATGACCTCGCCGACCATTTCTTTTCGGGTAACGGCGGGTTTCGAATAGGACAGATGAGGATAAACATCATAAAGATGGGTTTTGAGGTCCTGGATGACCTTTTTGGGGTTCAGGGCTTTGCCGCTGAAAAAGGCCGGGCAAGCGTCCTGGCAGCGGCCACAGCGCGTACAGGCATCAAGGTCAAGCAGCTGTTTCCAGGTGAAATCTTCTATTTTACCCGCGCCGAATAGCTCGCTTTTCTCGAAGTCGACCTTCGTAAGCGCGCCTTTCGGCCCCAGGTTACGGAAAAAGACGTTAACCGGGTCCCACAGGATATGTAAAAGCTTGGAGTTATACAGGGCCACATAGACGAAAGTCCCCTCGCTTAAAAAAACGTGGAACCACCACATGCCCCTGTGCCAGTCAAGCAAAGCGCTCTGGCTGGCGCCGCGGAAGGCCAGGGCCAGCACGTAGCCGCCGGGAGACCACGGCGCCCAGGACGGATGCGCCTGCAGTTCGGTGGCCGAAATACGCAGTCCTTCGACGATGAAGCCGGTAATAATGACCCCCAGGAATAATAGCAGAGCGGTAAGGTCGTCCCAGCGGTTATCGAGCCGCTCCGGTTTATTGACATAACGTCGATAAAGCGCCATCAGGATGCCGATAATCACCAGTATGCCGAAGCTATCGGTCACCACGGAGTAGCCCAGGTAGAAGCTGCCCTTCATAAAGTTGAAGAAATAATGGCTGATTGCGTCCAGGAACGCACCGAGCAGCAAAACGAAAAAGCCGGAAAAGATAAAAAAGTGCATCAGACCGGGGTAAAGCTCTTTACGGCGAAAGGGCTTTTCCGCGCCGAAGAACCTGCGGTGAAACATTAAATCGATTAAAGCTGTCCATTTAAAAGCAAGGATTCGCTGCCAGAGATGGTTACCGCGGTTGGCCGGCTGGCCGACACGCCATTTCAGGTAATGCCGGTAGACAGCCCAGATAAGGACAGCCGTGGCGATGGCAGACAGTGAGTACATTATCCAGGGGTATTGAATATTCCAGAATATTTCCCGGGACGGTTCAACCATACTTTCTATCTCTTTCTAGCGACGATGGCTAGCCAATCTCCACCTTCTTTAAATGGAGTTCCGGTAAGGTCATTCCATGATTGTACGATTTTAAAACCGGCTTTCTCAAGCGCGGGTCTGATAGAGTTGAGAGTATAATCGTGGAACCAGGAGCGGTAAACCGATATTTTGTTTTCATCCACAACGACATACTGGTTGACTCGCACACTATCTTCCGGATAGTCAAACTGTTGCTCAAGTACCAAGTGTAGACCTTGCCGCCAGAAACCGCCATCGCTAATGTGCCAGCGATTCTGCGTTTCTGCCTTTGGCTTTTGTGGGGGTGCAGTAACGTCAAAGATTAAAAGGCCTTTCGGTTTTAACGCATTGTAAAGCTTGCCCAGAAGCTCATCCCTCATAACATCGGAGTAAGTCCCGATTTCTCCGTAAGCCTGAAGCACCGCGTCAAACTCGCCGGAGTAGTCTATATCGAAAAAATTCAGGCAGCGGTATTCTATTTCGAGCCCATTTGATGCCGCTTGCGCAATTGCGTAATTGAGTGACCCCTCGGAAATATCGACACCAGTTACCTTAATACCTTTCTTAAAAAGGCGGCCGGCGTAAAGTCCCGGGCCGCAGCCCAGGTCGAGTACATGCTGTCCTGGTTTTAATACACCGGAAGACAGAAGGTTAGATATTTCTTTTTCGATGATTTCGGGTCTGCGGCTGGCAGCATCGTGTTCAGGGTTCAAATGTGCCTCCAGCATACTCTTTGAGATATACGGGTCGTCCCAAAAGCGCGATTCACCCGGTTCGAACAAAGGGGGTTTTACCGAATATTGAAGTATATTACTTAGAATATTAAGATTAATAGCTTTCATATCAATCCTGATTATATCATATGCAGCCTTGATTAAGCTTTGACAACCATCGATAATGGGGATAATATAAAAATTTACGGCTGATAAAAACACTGGCGTAACTGCTCATATGAGCAAATGCGCAAATGCGTAAAATGGCAATGAAAAGATTTGAGCTTATCGAGCACACCGCGGACATCGGAATTAAGGCTTACGGACGGACTTTAGTGGAAGCTTTCGCTAATGCGGCTTACGGCATGTTTTCGATAATGACCGAGCTGGAGAACGTGCGCGAGGTCGAGTCCCGCCGCGTCGAGGTGAGCGCCGACGACATCGAGGGACTACTCTTCGAATGGCTGAACAGCCTCCTCTATTACTTCGACGTGGAAACGCTTATTTTTAAAAGGTTCGATATAAAAGAGTTCGGAGATACGCGGCTGACAGCCGAATGTCACGGCGAAAAGTTCGATGCCGCCCGCCAAAATATCAAGATTGGCGTGAAGTCGGCCACCTATCATATGCTGGAAGTCGACCGGCTGAAAAACAGGGTGCGGGTTATTTTTGATATTTAGGAGGTGGGCTATGCCGAGTTGGAGTGGCAAGCTGGAAAAAGTAGACGATTACCGCTGGAGAATTCCCAGGAGTTATAAACCCGGGATGCTCGTGGATGGGCTTATCTACGCCGATGAAGGTATGCTCCGGCAAATCGCGGATGACCAGGCCCCCGAGCAGGTGGCCAATGTGGCTTTCCTGCCCGGCATCGTGAAATATTCCATGGCCATGCCCGATATTCACTGGGGCTATGGCTTCGCTATCGGCGGGGTGGCGGCGATGAGGGTCAGCGACGGCGTCGTTTCGCCGGGAGGGGTAGGTTTCGATATCAACTGCGGCGTGCGCCTCCTGCGCACTAACCTGACCGGCGAAGAAATCCGTCCAAAAATTGACAGGCTCGCCGACGCCCTTTTTAACGCCGTGCCTTCAGGGCTGGGCTCGAAAGGAAAAATCAAGCTGAATTCTAGAGAAATAGATGAAGTGCTGGTGAAAGGGTCGCGCTGGGCTATTAACAGCGGCTACGGACGGAAGGAAGACCTACTCACTACCGAGGAAAAGGGCGAGATGCCAGGCGCCGAGCCGGACCGCGTCAGCTCCCGGGCTAAAGAGCGCGGCATCCCCCAGCTGGGCACCCTCGGCTCCGGAAATCATTTTCTCGAAGTGGACCTCGTTGACGAGATTTACGAGCCGGAAATTGCCCGGGTTATGGGCCTTATGGAGGTGGGTCAGGTCGTACTTTATGTGCATTGTGGCTCGCGCGGCCTGGGGCATCAGGTCGCTGACGATTATATCAAGGCGATGATTAAAGCGATGCAAAAATACGGCATCGAAGTGCCGGACCGCCAACTGGCCTGCGCGCCGGTTGATTCCCCGGAGGGACAGGCCTACCTCGCCGCCATGCGCGGCGCCGCCAACTACGCCTGGGCCAACCGCCAGTGCATAACTCATTGGGTGAGAGAGGCGTTCTGCCGCGTCATGGAAATGGGTGATGTTAAAGCCGGCCTGGAACTTGTCTACGACGTTACCCACAATGTGGCTAAAATAGAGGAACATGAGGTAAACGGGAAAAAGGTAAAACTTTGCGTGCACCGCAAAGGGGCCACCCGCGCTTTTCCACCCGGCCACCCGGTTGTGCCACTGCAATATTCTAAAATCGGCCAGCCCATCCTAATCCCGGGGGACATGGGGCGGTATTCTTACGTGCTGGTGGGCACCGAGCTGGCGATGAAGGAAACTTTCGGCTCCACCTGCCACGGCGCCGGGCGGATGAAAAGCCGGGCGGCGGCCAAGCGGCAGCTACAGGGGCGGGATGTCCTGGAGGCGATGAAAGCGAAGGGCATTACCGTGCGCGCGGGCAGTATGTCCGGCCTGGCTGAGGAGGCGTCGGAGTCCTATAAAGACGTCAACGACGTCGTGAACGTGGTGCAAAACGCCGGCATCTCTAAAAAGGTAGCCCGGACGAAGCCGCTAATCGTAGTTAAGGGGTAATTAATGGAGCAAAAGTATACCGCGGGACAGCGGGTAAAATTCATCATCATAGCCGGCTCCGACCCAGCTATTGACCGGCAAATCAATTCGATGGCGGGTAAAACCGGTACAATTGTCAGGTCCTATTGTGTCACCAAAGATGAAATGCCAGACCTTATCAAGATGTTTGTCTACTCTGATGTCTACTCTTACGATATCCAAATGGATGATGGAGACATTGTACGTGGCATTCCAGAGCCTGCCTTAGAGGTAATCACACAGCGCAAATGAGCAACTGCGCAATAGCGTAAATGAGTAACATATGTTCCAATTAATTGATACCCACGCCCATTTAGACGAAATAGAAAATCTGGATAAAGCGCTTGCCGACGCTAAAAAGGCCGGGGTTACAGCGGTCATCGCGGTCGGCTCCGATGCGGCGTCGAACCGGAAAGTGCTGCAAATCGCGGCGCGGTACCGGGGACTCGTCTACCCAGCACTCGGCTGGCACCCGTGGTACATTAAGGAACCGGAGATTGATGCTAGCCTGGATCTCATGAAAGACCATGTGGCTAAAGCGGTGGCCATCGGAGAGGTGGGACTGGATTATCATAAGAGGGTCCTGGCCATCGCCGGTAAAGAGCTGCAAAAAAGGGTGCTTAAGGAAATCCTGAAGATAGCTAAAGACCATGGGAAACCGGCGCTCATCCATTCACGCTATGCCTGGCGGGACGCTTTAGACCTGGTGATTGAGGCCGGAGTTGAAAAAGCCGTTTTTCACTGGTTCACCGGGCCGTCAAGTGTATTGCGGGACATCATCGACCGGGGCTATTTCATTTCGGCGACTCCTGCCGTGATATATCACGAGGAGCACCGGCGCGCGGTAAAGGAAACACCACTGACGCAGTTGCTTTTAGAAACAGACAGCCCGGTGGTTTATGCCCGCGGGTGCGAAGGAGAGTTTAACGCGTCCCCGGCGGACGTGGCGCGGTCTTTGAGGGGCACCGCGGCACTCAAAAACAAGAGCGAGGCGGAGATGGCAGAAGTGACCACCGAGAACGCGAAAAAACTGTTTGGGATT
>JBEKDL010000089.1:0-6609 GCA_050014355.1 Dehalococcoidales bacterium
GATATCCCCGCTTTAGAGAAAATGGGCATAAAAGCGGTCTTCGGACCGGGGGCTAAGACCTCTGATATAGCGGAAGCTATTAAACAGCTGGCCGCTAAATAATTCCGCAGCCGATAATCAGCCTGCCCGTGCCTAAAAAGAAAACAACCACACTGATAACAAGTCCGGCCACGGCTATGCCGCCCTTCGAACGCGCCAGGCCGATGCCGCTGAAAACAGCTCCCACGATGGCCAGTGGTAGAGTGGTAATCCAGTTGAGCCATCCCAGGAATGGAATAAGCCCGATAAGCATGAAACCCGCGGCCACCAGGCTGACGATGAAACCGATGATACCCATATAGTCGCCTCCGGAGTGAATTTACAGCCGGGCTCCTGCTAATTATATATGACAGCGCTATGTTTGACAAAAGATGTGGTAAAATTAAAAATAAACCGAAGGCCCTAGAGGTGGAACTATATGGATATTGAGTTCGCAATGCAGGTCGTGGACAAAAATAATAAAGATATCGGGACCGCCGGCAAGATTTTTATGGATACATGGACGGGCAAACCGCGTAAATACTTGGTAACCCGCAATATTCCCCACGCCCCCGATGAAATATTCATGGTCCCGCCAGAGCAGGTCGGCGAAGTTGCCGCCGGAAAAGTAAAGCTTAACGTAACGGTTGAAGAACTGGGTGAACCATCCACTTAAAGAGGACCGGACTTTGCCGTTTATTTCTTGGCGCCGGACTTTTTTTGATAGTCCTCGATGGCGGATTTAAGCGCTTCCTCGGCCAGGACCGAGCAGTGCATCTTGATGGGCGGCAGCCCGCCCAGGGCCTCGGCTACTGCATGATTGGATATTTTTAAAGCTTCATCGATATTTTTTCCTTTGACTAGTTCGGTCACCATGGAACTGGTGGCAATGGCCGCGCCGCAGCCGAAGGTTTTGAACTTGGCATCGGTAATGATGTTGTCTTTCACCTTGATGTAAAGCTCCATGATATCGCCGCACACCGGGTTCCCGACATGCCCGATGCCATCGGGGTTTTCCATCTCGCCGACATTCCTCGGGTTTTTAAAGTGCTCCATTACCTTTTCGCTGTAAATTGGCGACACGTTATTGCCTCCTATCCCTTGCTTTTTAAAAGTGGTGACATCGCCCTCAACCTGGCGACAACCGAAGTCAGCGCGCCGATAACCTTGTCTATTTCATCTTCGGTAGTCCATCTGCCCAGAGTAAAGCGCAGCGAGCCGTGCGCCTGCTCGTGACGGAGTCCCATGGCCAGCAGCACGTGTGAGGCCTCGAGGCTACCCGAGCTGCAGGCAGAACCCGTCGAAGCGCATATTCCCTCCATATCCAGATGAAGGCACATGGACTCGCCTTCCACAAAATCGATGGTCAAATTGACGTTGTTGGGCAGCCGTTTGAACGGGTGCCCGTTCAGGCGCGCATCACCGATGTGCTCCAGCAGTCCTGAAATTAATTTATCTCTCAAACCGGTCAGGCGCTTGGCTTCTTGAGCCATTTCCCCGCGGGCGAGCTCCGCCGCTTTGCCGAAGCCGACGATTCCCGGGACGTTTTCCGTCCCCGCCCGCCGCCTTTTCTCCTGCTCGCCGCCGTGCATAAAGGGCACCAGGCCCTTCCCTTTCCTGATATACAGCGCCCCGACGCCCTTGGGGCCGTACAGCTTGTGGGCGGACATCGAAAGCAAATCAACCCCGAGCGCGTTCACGTCCACAGGGATATGCCCCACCGTTTGTACGGCGTCGGTATGAAACAGCACTCCGGCCTCATGGGTAATTTTTCCTATTTCTGCCAGGGGCTCTATCGTGCCTACTTCGTTGTTGGCGTGCATTACCGAGACGAGAACGGTTTCAGGAGTGATGGCTTTTTTTACGGCATCGGGGTCGACCAGGCCGTAATTATCGACTGGCACGTAAGTCACCTTAAAGCCCCTCTTTTCCAGGAACTTGCAGGTCTCCAGGACAGCGTGGTGCTCGATGGATGAAGTGATGATGTGGTTGCCCTTCTTTTCATTGGCGTATACCGCGCCTTCGAGGGCGTAGTTGTCCGCCTCCGTTCCGCCGCAGGTGAAGACTATTTCTTCCGGCCGGCTGCCGATGAGGCCGGCCACGCTGGCCCTGGCCTCCTCGATAGCCCCTTTCGCCTCCTGGCCGTATTCGTATAGCGTCGAGGGATTGCCGAATTTCTCCGTAAAGTATGGCAGCATCGCCTCCAGTACCTCGGGATGTACCGGCGTCGTGGCCGCGTAATCAAGATAGATTTTTTCCATAAACCACCTGTCACTATCTATTTCTGAATCCGGGGCAGGGCAGTTTATGCCCGGCCACCCCGCCCCGGAATTTATTAACTATACCTGGACCTCTTCGATTTTACGCTCTTCCAGGCCTTTAAGGGCGATGCCGGACTCGATTCCCGGCAGCGGCGCTACCGGCTCCGTTAGGGTAAACTCCCCCTGCTGAATCCAGCTTTTCAGCATCCCGGCGATTTCCACCGCCTTTGGGTAGCTGGAAAGCGAAGAGGTTGGCACCTGTTTGCCCTTGACCTCTATCTTGCCGGATTTCAGCTGGGCATAGCTCACCTCTCCCAGGACATCCGGCCTGCGCTGCGGATAAGCATCGGAGTAGTCCACCACAGGCGCGAAGATTTCGGCGTCCGTGACCGTCGTGTACTTGAGGATTTCCTCGGATAGTATTGGTATCGGCACGCCGATGCCCACGGCCATCGTGGCGCCGTAGCCCTGCATGCTGATGCCTCGCAGCCATTCCGGTTTCATCTGCTTCAGGTCGCCGATGAGGGCCAGTGTCCCGGCGCCCCGGCGCGGCACACCGTTATCGCCGCGGAGCGCGTTCGGGTTGTGTTGAGTCCCCTGCCAGGCTACGTAGCCCGTACCGCCGCCCAGGAACAGCCTTGTCCCGATACCGATGGTCTTATAAAACGGGTCGTTGAGCAGTGGTGAAAGCTGCCCGGCGCTGCAGTAGTTGGCGTTACCCAGGTTCGGCTTCAGCGCGCCCATGTAGGTGTATATCGTTTTCGCGGAGAGATTGACCGCCACATTGTAGTTCTGGTAGCTGTTCCGCGGGTTGAAAAGTACCGCCTCGTTAATGTCTTTGAGACTTATAAGCGTCTCCAGCTTCTTACGCGGATAGCAGTCCGTGCCGTATGCCGTAGCGACGAGCCGGACGTCTTTGCCGGCCACCAGCTCCTCGATAACGTGGCCTCCGCCGTACTTGAACTCGCCGGGATACACCCGGTTCCTCGGGTCATCGTCCGGTATCGCCGTGCATCCCAGGAAAATGTCCACGGCGGCCAGTCCGGTATAGGCAGGCACGTCATTAAGGTAGACCCTGCCCCCGCCGAGCTTGATGCGCGGCCTGGTATGCCCTACGTTAAGATAGGCGCCGGAGGAACACATCGGGCCGAAAGTGCCGGTGGTGACCACGTCCACTTCCCGGGCCGCTTTTTGCAGGCCCTTTTGCTTGACAACATCGATAATTTCTTCGGCGGTGAAGACCACCGCCTGGCCTTTGCGTATGCGTTCGTTTATTTCAGCGATTGTTTTCATTTTTTATGATTTATTCCTTTCTGGATTTTTTCTTTACGTCCCTGAAAGCCCTTGCGGGCGGGGCATGATACATAGTGTGTTCATCACCCCCCGCGCCGCCGCCGCCCCCGCTCTGAAGGACGATTTCCAGAAAGCGATTGCATCTCCGACCTTATATGAAGTTGTTGGTTGTATTCTAATTTTATTCATTTTTTCTGTCTCGAAAAATTCGCCATATCTTAATATTATAGCGTATATCGTAAATTTCAGGTATACTTGCTTACTTCTGCTCCTGGAATAGCCAGGTGGACAGGTAGCGCTCGCCGGTGTCCGGCAGGATAACGACGATGAGTTTACCTTTGTTCTCCGGTCGAGCGGCCACTTTTAACGCCGCCCAGGTTGCCGCGCCCGATGATATCCCCGCCAGAATCCCTTCCTCTCTGGCCAGGCGCCGCGCCGTGATGCCGGAGTCATCATTGCTGACCTTCACTATCTCGTCGATAAGGTCTTTTCGGAAAATATCGGGGACGAAACCGGCGCCGATGCCCTGTATCTTGTGCGGCCCCGGTTTTCCCCCTGAAAGCACCGGGGAGCCTTCCGGCTCGACGGCTATGGCTTTAAAAGCCGGCTTCCGCGCTTTAAGCACTTCGGTGATGCCGGTAATTGTCCCGCCGGTACCTACGCCGGCGACGAGAATATCGACTTTACCACCCGTATCGCGCCAGATTTCCTCGGCGGTGGTCAGGCGGTGTATTTCAGGGTTGGCCGGATTTTTAAACTGCTGCGGTATAAAATAGCCGGGATTTTCCGCCGCGAGCTGCTCCGCTTTTTTTATCGCCCCGGGCATCCCTTCGGCCCCCGGGGTGAGAATCAGCTCCGCTCCCAGGATGGTCAGGAGCTGCCGCCTCTCCACCGACATCGTGTCCGGCATGGTAAGGATAAGGCGGTAACCCCTGGCGGCGCACACGAAGGCCAGGGCGATGCCGGTATTGCCGCTGGTAGGCTCGACGATGACCGTGCCTTTCTTAATCAGCCCCTTTGCCTCGGCGTCCGCAATCATGGCCACGCCGATGCGGTCCTTGACGCTGCTCAAGGGGTTGAAAGATTCGAGTTTGGCAACCACTTCTGCGCCAAGGCCGCGGGTGACGTGGTTCAGCCTGACGAGCGGCGTGTTGCCGATAAGCTCTGTGCTGTCGTTCGCGATGCCCCGTGTCAGCTTCGGAATACTGACCGTCCTGAATTTAACCCTCTCTACTTTTACGTTCGCGTCCGCCATATTGTTCCTCCCCACTAACTACAAACTACCTCCGCCTCCCTTGTTATTTGTCAGTTGCCACTTGTTACTTCAAATATAGTACATCGAAGTTTCTTTTAGCCCTTTGCTCCTCTGCCTGTCCGCCAGGTCCTGCAACGTCACCGCGCCCAGGAACTTACCTATGACGTCTTTCAGCTGGCTCCAGACGTCCCTGGCGGCGCAGGATGCCGCCCGCCGGCATACATCAGGGTTTTCAACGCATTCCACCGGCGCCAGCGAGCCTTCGAGCGCCTGCACAATCTCAACCAGTTTAATTTCCGCAGGTTTCCTGGCCAGGGAGATTCCGCCCCGGGGACCTTTCGTGCTCCTTATAATGCCCCCGGCGATTAAGGGAGCGACAAGGTGCTCCAGGTAGGGCAGGGAAATCTGCTGCGCCTTAGCGATGTCTTTTAAGGCCACCGGCTCGCCGTATTTATGCAATGCCAGCTCCAGGAGAGCCCTGGTCCCGTAACGCGCCCGCGTCGATAGTTTCACTTTGTTACCTCGGATAAATAATAGTTGACCAATATCATCAACATAATCAACAATATAACACAAATAATAAGCGGTGTCAATACCTGGATTACACTTATTTCTGGTTTATAGATATTAACAAGATAAGTCCAGCATAAAAAATAAGGGGTAATTCTATTGACTTCGGATCTTGTTTTCGTGATAAAATATAAGTGTGAATTTTATTGAGGTCGTCGTAGGTTACATAGTTGTCTGTATCTTTGCTATTATTCTCCTGACCACTATGATTCCAGCTATAAATAGCCATGATCAAGCGACAATTGATAAAGCAGCCGGTAAAGCAATCGAACAGATTACCAATGTTGGTACCAAAGCCATCGAAGATGAGATAAAAATGGTACCCATACATTCATTACTTGACGTGGCCACAAAATAAGTAATTTGTGATATAAAATAACCACAACTAAATATTGCCACTAGGGGAGCTGGAAGGCTGAGAGTCCCGAAGGGACACACCCTTTGAACCTGAACTCGGTAATGCGAGCGTAGGGAAGTGAAAACGAAACCGGGAGCCGTTCCTTTACAGCTTTCGGTTTTTTGTTTTAATAAACAATCCGAAGGAGAAACAGCCATGAACGAAATGCCGGAAATCGGTAAAATTTCACCGGAAATCTTCAGCGAGCTGATATTTCCGCGCCTGGGGGCCAAAAGCGATAAAGTGCTCGTCGGCCCGCAGCACGGGGTGGACGTCGGCATCGCGGAGATAGGCGGCCAGGCGGTTTCGTTCACCTGCGACCCCGTCTTCATCGTGCCGGAGTACGGCTGGGAGCGGGCGGCCTGGTTCGCCATACATATCATCGCCTCCGATTCCGTGACCAGCGGGCTCAAGCCGAAGCTCCTGTCCATCGACCTCAACCTGCCGATGGAAATGACGAAAAAGCAGCTGGAAATAGTCTGGGACACGATGCATCGGGAATGTGTGAAGCTCGGTATTACCATTATTACCGGCCACACCGCCCGCTATGAAAACTGCCACTATCCCATGGTCGGCGGTGCTACCATCGTCGGCGTGGGCGCCCTGGACGAGTACGTTACCCCGCGGTTCTGCAAGGCCGGCGACAAGATAATCATCACCAAGGGCCCGGCTATCGAGGCCACCGGCATTTTTGCCGCCATGTTCCCGAAAATAATTGAAAAAGAGCTCGGCGCCGCGTGCGGCCATAAAGCGCAGGAGATATTTTACAAGATGTCTGTCGTGGAGGATGCCCTGACGGCCGTGAGCGTGGGCGT
>JBEKDL010000090.1:0-6599 GCA_050014355.1 Dehalococcoidales bacterium
TATGGAGCCGAATAACATCCCGCTGGTGGTGCTGGGGGCCGGGCTGCTCTGGTTCGGGTGGTTCGGCTTTAATGCCGGCAGCGCCCTGACCTCCGGAGGACTGGCCTCCAGCGCCTTCGTCGCCACCAATACCGCCGCGGCCGCGGCGGCCTTTACCTGGATGATTATCAGCTGGATACACAAACGGCCTACCCTGCTGGGCACGGTGACCGGCGCGGTGGTCGGCCTGGTAGCAATCACGCCCGCTGCCGGCTTCGTTCCGCCGCTGGCAGGTATCCCCATCGGCATCGTAGCGTCTATCATCAGCTATTATGGCATGGTACTTTTCAAGATAAAGCGCGGCATGGACGACTCATTGGATGTCTTCGCCTGTCATGGCCTGGGGGGTATGTGGGGCTGCCTGGCCACGGGTATCTTTGCCAGTCTGGCGGTCAACTCCGCCGGGGCTAACGGGCTGGTCAATGGCGGCGGCATGCAGGTGCTGAAGCAACTGGTGGACATCGTTGCCGTCGGCGCTTACGCGTTTATCGGCACCATGATACTTGGCAAACTCATCGATATTACTATTGGGTTGAGAGTAGGTCAGAGCGAGGAGACCGTCGGTCTCGACCTTTCCCAGCACGGTGAAAGGGCTTACGGAGGTCTGCTGCGATGAAAAAGATAGAAGCGATAATCCGCGAAGAAAAGTTGACTGCGGTGAAAAATGCCCTGGAAGAAAAAAGCTACTTTGGCATGACGGTAAGCGAGGTCAGCGGCCGCGGTCGCCAGAAGGGAATCCCCCTGCAATGGCGCGTCGGTGAGTACCGGGTTGACCTGCTGCCCAAAATAAAAATTGAGCTTGTCGTCCTCGATGATGACGTGCCGGTGGCGATTGATGCCATCGTGAGGAATTCCCGGACGGGCGAAACGGGCGACGGCAAGATTTTCGTCATACCGGTGGATACCGTGGTACGCGTCCGTACTGGAGATAGAAACGAAAGCGCAATATAAATATCAACGGTAGCTACATGCTCACTCGCCTTCTTTGTCTTACGAAGAGAAGGCGAGCCGGCATTTAAAAATAAAATAATTAAATAAAGGATGGTGAAAATATGGTTCAGTCCAGGAGCAAATCAGCAAGAGGCGCGGCGATCCAGAACAGGAACAAAGCCACCGAAAAGGCAATGGCCCTCGCCAAGGAGAAGGCTTGCCAGTTTGTCGACCTCAAGTTCATCGACCTGCCCGGAATCTGGCAGCATTACACCCTGCCCATCAGCGAACTTAACGACTCCCTGTTCGAAGAGGGCAACGGCTTTGACGGCTCCTCGATTCGCGGCTTCCGGCCCATTCACGAGAGCGATATGCTGCTCATTCCCGACCCTACCACCGCCATCGTCGACCCCACGATGGACGTGCCGACGTTGAGCTTAATCTGTGGTGTACGCGACCCCGTCACCGGCGAGGATTACGACCGGGACCCGCGCAATATCGCCAAAAAAGCCGAGTCTTACCTCAAGTCCACCGGCATTGCCGATACGAGCTACTGGGGCCCGGAGCTGGAGTTCTTCATCTTTAACAGCGTCCGCTTCGAGCAGAATAGCCACATGGGCTATTACGCCATCGACTCTAACGAAGGCATCTGGAACTCCGGTAACAGCACCGGCAACAACCTGGGCTACCGCCCCCGCCCCAAGGAAGGCTATTTCCCCGTCCCGCCCATGGACCAGACACAGGGTATCCGCACCAAAATCGCCATTAAGATGATGGAAGCCGGTCTCAACGTGGACAAGCACCATCATGAAGTCGCCACCGCCGGCCAGTGCGAGTTCGGCATGCGCTTTGATACCCTGACCCGCATGGGCGATAACGTCATGCTTTATAAATATATCGCCAAGAATGTGGCGTTTCAAAACGGCTATACGGTCACGTTCATGCCAAAACCGCTCTTCCAGGACAACGGTTCCGGCATGCACGTTCACCAGAGCCTGTGGAAGGACGGCGCTAATAAGTTTTTCGATGCCAAAGGCTACGCGCTTATCAGCGACACCGCCAAATATTATATCGGCGGTTTGCTCACCCATTCTCCGGCTCTGCTGGCGTTCTGCGCTCCCACCACGAACTCTTACCGCCGCCTCGTCCCCGGCTACGAAGCCCCCATCAACCTCGTCTATTCTCAACGCAACCGCAGCGCGGGTATCCGCATCCCCTTATACTCCACCAGCCCCAAGTCCAAGAGACTGGAGTACCGCTGCCCGGACTCGAGCTGCAATCCTTACCTGGCTTTTGCGGCGATGCTGATGGCCGGTCTCGACGGTATCAGAAACAAGATAGACCCGGGCCAGCCAATCGATAAGGACATCTACGAACTCGAACCGGAAGAAAAAGCCAAGATAAAATCGACGCCCGGTTCTCTTCTCGAAGTGCTTGAAGCCCTGGAAAAAGACCATGATTTCCTGTTGAAAGGCGGGGTCTTTACGCAGGACCTTATCGATACGTGGATAAACTACAAGCGAAAGAACGAATACGACGCCATAGCCCTGCGCCCCCATCCTTACGAGTTCTACCTCTATTACGATATTTAACCTCAAGGTAAAGACAACTAAAGAAGATAAGAGGCTGCCGTATCCCTGACCGGGCAGACAGCCTCTTTCTGTTTTCCAATATTTGACCGCCAGTGTTACATTGTGCTTGAATATTAATAATCGGTTGGAGGTGCAAGAACATGGCTGATAAAAGAAGTAAAGCCGAAGCAAAAGAATACATTCTTAAAATGGCCAAGGAGCACGATGTCAAATTCATCTGGCTCTGGTTTACCGATATCCTCGGTATTCTGAAGAGCTTCGCCATTACAGTGGAAGAGCTGGAAGGCGCCCTGGAAGAAGGCATGGGCTTCGATGGCTCATCGATTGAAGGGTTTGCCCGCATCGATGAGAGCGACATGGTGGCCATGCCCGACCCCGATACCTGGCAGCTATTACCGTGGACGCCGCCCGAGCACCGCGCCACCGCCCGCATGTTCTGCGATATTTTAATGCCCGGCGGCGATTCGTTCGTGGGAGACCCCAGGTTCGTGCTCAAGAGAAACCTGAAGAAGGCCTCCGACCTCGGTTATACCTATTACGTGGGGCCGGAGCTGGAATATTTTTACTTTAAAGATGTCAACGGCACCGAATTCCTTGACCAGGGCGGCTATTTCGATTTGACCACGCGCGATGCCGCCATCGAGTTGAGGAGGGATACCGTATTACAATTGGAAAAAATGGGCATTGGCTGCGAATATGCCCACCACGAGGTCGCCAATAGCCAGCATGAAATCGATATGCGCTATACGGATGCCCTCACCATGGCGGATAGCGTCATGACCTACCGGCTGGTGGTGAAAGAGGTCGCCCTCAAGAACGGCGTTTACGCCACCTTCATGCCCAAGCCGGTTTTCGGCATCAACGGCAGCGGGATGCACGTCCACCAGTCATTGTTCAAAGGCGATAAAAATGCCTTTTTCGACACCAAGGATGCCTACCACCTTTCCCGAGAAGCCAAGAGCTTCATCGCCGGCCTGCTGAAACACGCGCCGGAAATCACCGCCGTCTGTAACCAGTGGGTCAACTCTTACAAGCGGCTGGTACCGGGCTACGAAGCGCCGGTCTATCTATCCTGGGCGCGGCGCAATCGTTCGGACCTTGTCCGCGTGCCGGAGTACCGACCGGGCCGTGAAAAAGCCACTCGGATTGAATTCCGTTCGCCGGACCCGGCCTGCAACCCTTACCTGTGCTTTAGCGTCATGCTGGCGGCAGGGTTGGACGGCATTGAGAAGGGACTTAAGGCGCCCGAACCTGTTGAAGCGAACGTCTATGAAATGTCGCCTGAAGAGAGGGCAAAGCGGGGTATCAGCACACTACCCGGCAGTCTGGAGGAAGCTCTCCTGCTCGCGGAAAGCAGCACGCTGGTCCGGGAAGCTCTCGGTGAGCATGTCTTCAATTCATTTATCGAAAACAAGAAAAAGGAATGGGACGTGTACCGTACCCAGGTATCGGAATACGAAATCAAGCGATATCTGCCGATATTGTAATGGAGGTTAAGCCGCCGTGAAAAAGTGGCTTGATACCCGCCGAATCCGCCTCGGGATGGCTCAGATTAACACTACGGTCGGGGATTTTACGGGGAACCAGCGTAAAATCCTGAAGGCGACCGAAGAGGCAAAAGCTGCAGGTGTGGAGCTGCTCACTTTTCCGGAGCTGGCCGTCTGCGGCTACCCTCCAGAAGACCTCCTCTTCAAGCCGCAGTTCATCGCGGAAAACCTCAAGTCCCTGAATAAAATAGTCCAGGCTTCTAAAGGCATCACACTGGTCGTCGGCTTCGTTGACGCCAACGAGGATATTTATAACGCCGCGGCCATCATCCACGATGGCAAGCTCATCCATGCTTACCATAAGACCTTCCTGCCCAACTACGGCGTCTTCGATGAAAACCGCTATTTCCGGGCGGGGAACCGCACCTATGTTTACGTCATCGGCGGCATCAACATCGGCATCAATATCTGCGAGGACATCTGGTACGAGTTCGGGCCGGCCACGACGCAGGCCTACGCCGGCGCGGATGTCATCATCAACATCAGCGCCTCGCCCTACCACTTCGGGAAGGCGCATTTCCGGGAAAGAATGATCGCCACGCGCGCCGCCGATAATGTGGCCATTTTCGCCTTCAATAACCTGGTAGGCGGGCAGGATGAGCTGGTCTTCGATGGCAACAGCCTGGTACTGGATGAAAAAGGACAGCTTATCGCCCGGGGCAAACAATTCGAGGAAGACCTGATTATCGCCGACCTCGATATCGAGAGTGTTTTCCGTACCCGCCTGCACGACCCCCGGTGGCGTAAATCCCTGCGGCGGCAGGAGGAAAAGGAGCCCGAGGAGGCGGATACCATCACCGTCTCCGAAGCGCCGTCCAAAATCGCTAAACCTCCCCTCCCGCCGCGCCACGTCGAGGTCACGGATGTCATCGCCGAGGTGTACGAAGCGCTGGTTCTCGGCACCCGCGACTACATACGGAAGAACGGCTTTAAAAAAGTGCTCATCGGCCTTTCCGGCGGCATCGATTCCAGCCTGGTGGCCACCATCGCCGTGGATGCCCTGGGCAAAGCGAACGTTATCGGCGTGGCCATGCCTTCCCGGTATTCATCGCCCGGCAGCCTGTCTGATGCCAGACTATTGAGCAAAAACCTGGGCATCAAGCTTTACACAATCCCCATCGAGCAGGTCTTTAAGGCTTACCTTGATACGCTGGCCGCCTCGTTCCAAGGCACGGAAACGGGCATCGCGGAGGAGAACATCCAGGCGCGTATCCGCGGCAATTTCCTCATGGCGCTTTCCAATAAGTTCGGCTGGCTGGTGTTGACCACCGGCAATAAAAGCGAGTATGCCACGGGGTACACGACGCTCTACGGGGACATGGCGGGGGGATTCGCGGTCATCAAGGACGTGCCCAAGACACTGGTCTATAAGCTGGCCGAATACCGTAATAAAAAAGCGAAGTCGAAGCTCGTACCCGACGCCGTCTTCAGCAAGCCGCCCTCCGCCGAGTTGCGTCCTGACCAGAAAGATTCCGATTCGCTGCCCCCCTACGAGGAGCTCGACCCCATTCTGACCGCGTACGTCGAGGAAGATAAAAGCATCGAACAGATTGTGGCCGCGGGTAGCGATGAGAAAATGGTCAAACGAACGGCGCGGCTGGTGGATACCAGCGAGTACAAGCGGCGGCAGGCTCCGCCCGGCGTAAAGATAACACCGCGCGCCTTCGGCCGGGACAGAAGGCTGCCCATCACCAACCGGTTCAAGAGGGATTGAAGACAGTACCGGCGAGTTTAAAACGGCTCCGTTTGATTTTTACTTATTTCGTATTAAATTAAATATAATCAGAAACGCATAATCCTGATTATGAGTAAAATGACAGGCGGAATTAACAAAGAAGTAAAAAGAGTTACCGCCAAGCTGGCATGCGCCGCCTGGGCTATTAAAGCAATCACAGTACTGGCAACCGTATAGAAGATTAGCACCTTCATTGATACTCACCCTCGAAAACAACGTACAAATAGTTCCCTTTTAGGCCTTATACTTTCCCAGCGCATCGTAAAAGGCCCTCCAGAACGGGTCGACAATAGGGTGCTCCAGCTTTCTTTCCCGCCCCTTCTCCACCAGCACCATGCCCTTTTCCGGCGCGGTCAGCTCCCCGACTACGGACGCTCTGATGCCCTTCCCGCCTAACGCTTTCACGACCGCTGGCGCTTTGGGCGCCCGGCAGGCGATGATAAGTGTGCCTTCACTGATGGAGGCATAGGGCTCGATGCCGAAGAGCCGGCAAACCTCCGGAACGCATTCTTCCACAATTATTTTATCTTTTTCAATCCGTGCGCCCAGGCCGGAAGCCTGCGCCAGCTCGTATAGCCCTCCCCACACCCCGCATTCGGTGGCGTCGTGCATGGCAGTCACGCCGTTATCGCGCACGCCCACGCTCACGGCCGTCAGGGCATCCTCCACGACAGACATCTTGTAAAATATCTCCTGCGCTTTATGGCCGCACGCGGCGCCGAGCTCTTTTTCAATTATTTTCGGGAACATGGCGGC
>JBEKDL010000091.1:0-6431 GCA_050014355.1 Dehalococcoidales bacterium
AAACAGATTGAATATATCGCTAAAATATCGGGCACCCCTGTTTCCGACTACGGCGTTTGCCCCAACTGCCGTCCTTAATTTGAACTGTAACATTCGATAATCTAAGAGGGGCGAAAGCCCCTCTTGTGGTTTATTGCCCTGAAACCGGGCTGTCATTGCGCGGCGGAATAGTATCGCAGCCACATTAAGCATGGGGAGGACGAGGGCTATCTTTAGCGATTAATAAAAGTTTACCCCAGTTGCGCCTGAACAATTGCTCGGCTATACTTTATCTGGCGGGGCGTAGCGCAGCTGGTTTAGCGCGCAGCGTTTGGGACGCTGAGGTCGGCAGTTCAAATCTGCCCGCCCCGACCACGAAAGGGGGGTGAAAAATGAAAAAACTAGAGAATTCCAAGCCTATGGAGCGCAATATCGCCATGGAGCTCGTCCGGGTCACCGAGGCAGCTGCCATGTCTGCAGCGCGCTTTCTGGGGCGGGGGGACAAAATCCTGGTGGATGATGCCGCGGTTCAGGCTATGCGTAATGTTTTAGGCTTTGTGAGGATGGACGGCATCGTGGTTATCGGAGAAGGCGAAAAGGACGAGGCCCCCATGCTCTTTATCGGCGAACATATCGGCGATGGCGCGGAACCGAAGGTAGATATCGCCGTCGACCCTGTGGATGGCACCACCCTGACGGCACGCGGCCTCCCCGGCGCTATCTCCGTCGTGGCGCTTTCCGCCCGGGGGACAATGCACTGCCCCCGCAACTTCGTCTACATGGACAAAATAGTTACGGATGCCGAGGCAAAATATGCCATCGATATCAATGCCCCGGTAGACGAGAACATAAAAAACGTCGCCCGGGCCAAGCGCAAGAAGGTCGCCGAGGTGACGGTGGTAGTGCTGGACAGGCCGCGCCACGAGAAGCTGCTGGAGGAAATCCGCAGTACCGGCGCCCGGGTAAAGCTTATTTCCGACGGCGATGTTTCGGCCGCTATTGAGGCGGCGCTCCCGGAAACGGATGTTGATATGCTGATGGGGGTGGGGGGCACACCGGAAGGGGTTCTTTCTGCCGCGGCAATACGCTGCATTGGCGGGAACATACAGTGCAAGGCCTGGCCCCGCGATGAAAAAGAGAGACAAGCTGCCATCGACCGGGGTGAGGATGTCGAGAAGGTCTATAAATTGGATGATATGATCAACAGCGACGACGTGTTTTTCGCCGCTACCGGCGTTAGCAGCGGCAACTTATTGAGGGGGGTGCGGTATTTCAGCGGCGGGGCGCAGACCCAGTCTATCGCTATGCGGGGCCGCTCCGGCACAATGCGCTGGATTGATGCCCGCCACAACTTCGAAAAGCTGGAGAAGCTGGACTTCATGAAGTACGCGGAAACACGCAAGTGGTCAACGGGCGAACCCTAGACGCTTTTTAGCAGCATCGCGAAACCTTTGAGGTTTATCCTGATTTCATTCCAGGAAGTGCACCGGCGTAAACGCTGCCAGAAATAGGCCGGGCGCAGGTAGAAAGCGCGGTAGGCGCGCGCCAGCCATATCTTGAGGTCGTCGCGTGTTAGCTTATCGCTCTCGAACACGGGCGTCGTCGGATTGTCCGTCCCGGCGTAGACAAAGCTGTCCCAGGAGACGCCTTCCTTCCTGTTCTGCATATAGATATCGTAAAGCTCGGTGCCGGGAAACGGCGTGGTAACGGAAAACTGCGCGAAGTCAACTTTTAACCTTTTAGCGAAGTCGATGCTCTGCAGGATGGTCTCCGGAGTTTCGCCGGGGGAGCCGAGCATGAAATAGCCGATGACCTGAAGTCCCGCCGCGCGGCTATCGCGCACCGCTTCTTCCACCTGGGCGATGGTGGTGTCTTTATGCAGAACCTTGATAATCTCCGGCGAAGCGGACTCGATGCCGTAGGCGACAGCGTAGCAGCCGGCCTGCTTCATGTGACGCAGCAGCTCTTTATCCACCAGGTTGACACGGGTCTCGCACGTCCAGGCTATTTTTAATTTTGAACTTATTATCTTATCGGCAATGGCATGGACGCGCTTTTTATCCAGCGTAAACGAGTCGTCATAAAAGGCAACCTCCCTTGCGCCGAGTTTCTTTTTAAGATATTCCAGCTCCGCCACGACCCTTTCCGGACTCTGCGCCCGGAATCTGGAGCCGAAAACCGGTTTGGAGCAGTAAGCGCAGCGGTAAGGGCAGCCGCGGCTGGTGACCACGGCGGCGAAGGGCAGGGACATGCCGTGCGGCGGGTGGGGCCGGTAGCGCTTCCAGGGCAGGAGGTGATAAGCCGGGAAGGGCAGGGCATCGATATTACTAACGCAGGGCCTGTCCGCCGTAGACTTTGTTTGCCCCTCCGCCCGGTAGCTGATTCCCGCCACGCTATCAAGAGACTGATTTCCCTCCAGCGCGCGTAATAGCTCGATAACGGTCTCATCGCCTTCCCCGCGGACAATAGCGTCGATTTCCGGTGCGGAAGCCAGTGTTTCCTGGGGCAGCATTGTAGCGTGCGCCCCACCCATGACTATTTTCACGCCGGGCCGGGCCTGTTTGATGTAGCGGGCGATGCGCATGGCAGTGCTGATGGTAGGCGTCATCGCGGTAAGCCCGATGACATCAGCATCGGCCACCATATGCGGGATATCCTCGGGTTTAAGTCCCCGCGCGTTGGCATCGAGCAGTGTCACGGGATAACCAGCTTTCTCCAGCACCGCGGCGATTAAGGCCAGGCCGAGCGGCGGCTGGGGATACCGGGTAAACTGGGGGGGATTTATCAGCGTAATTTTTAGCATATTTCCAGGTATTAAGCGAAGGGTATTCTAGTGTTTCTCTTTTTGTACTGCCTGGTGAATGATATGGTATAACGCGTGAAGCGTCAATCCGTTAAAAAAGCTCAAGATTCCTATAATTATCAGGAACATTGCCACCAGCGACCAGCCGATGGATATTACGCCGCTTTGAGAATAGAGCTGGAGCGCAAAGAAGCCGGACGCTAATCCGCCCAGCATCAGGATAATTCCCGCCAGCCCGAAGAAGAAGAGCGGCCTTTGTTCGGAAATCATTACCACCACCCGCATGATTACGGATAATCCGTGTTGTATTGGATTAAGCGTAGAGCTGTCCTTGCCATAGGTGATGGATATGGGCACCTCGGTCATTTTTAAGTTCAGCCTTAGCGCTTCAGCTACCGTCTCGGCCGAAATCGCCATGCCGCTTTCTTTTAAATCGAGAGACGTGATTGCCTGGCGTGAAAAGGCCCTGAAACCGCATTCGGAATCGGTCAGGTCACTTTTGGATAAAATATTCACCGAGCTCAAGATAACCTTTTGCCCAAAGCGACGATAAAAGGGAATTTTATCGGACTGTTTTTTCCGGGAGCCGATAACGACGTCGTAGCCGTTCAAAATTGGTTGCACGAGATTGGGGATTTCCCGTGGGTCGTGCTGGGTATCGGCGTCGAGGATGACCAGGATATCAGCTTCTCTTTTCTTCGCTTCCTCGAAGATGCTCAAAATGGCGGCGCCGTACCCTCTGTTTTGTGGATGGTTGATTACTTCAGCCCCGGCGAGACGGGCTATTTTGGATGTATCATCGGTGCTGCCGTCATCGATGACAACAACTTCATTAACGTATTGCCGCGTATCGAGCACCATGGTCCCGATGTATTTGCTCTCATTATAGGCTGGCATGCCCGCCATTATTTTAAGTTGCTGTTGGGACATAGCTCTCTCTTTAATAGCTTAATTCGATTCCGGACATTCTTCGGTTCTCCCATTATAACCTCCCCAAGCTATTGCAGGCAAGCGCTTTGACAACCTGTCAGTTTCGGGATAAAATTGAAACGAATTGCGCGGGAGTAACTCAGTTGGTAGAGTTCCTGCCCTCCAAGCAGGCTGTCGCGGGTTCGAGTCCCGTCTCCCGCTCCAAACCATCTAATTCTAAGCTAATATAAGCCCAATTGTTCTATTTACTATCGATATTACCCCTTGACACACCGCTCCAAGAGATGATAACATACAGTAAAAAATCAAGGTGCGGGAGGTAGGGGTATGGAAACGCTAACTGTAAAGCATCAACTATTGGTAGATTCATTTCTCCGAGCGCTGAAAGCTGAGAACATGGCCAAGCGGACCCTCGAAACTTACGGCGAATCGTTGAAGCAGTTCGAAAAATTTCTGATTTTAAAAGGTATGCCCACGGCGCCAGTGTTGATTACCCGGGAATATATCGAAGCGTTTATCACTGACTTACTGTCTCGGTGGAAACCGGCCACGGCCAATAACCGCTATCGCGCGCTCCACAGGTATTTTGCCTGGTTGCTGGAAGAGGGTGAAATCAAAGTATCTCCAATGGCAAAGATGCATCCCCCCAAAGTAGAAGAGCAACCTCCAGAGGTTTTGAAAGAAGCTGATATTACTGCCATGTTCAAAGTATGCGATGGCAAGGACTTCGCTTCTAGGCGTGACACCACTATTATCCGGCTATTGATTGATTCGGGGTTGAGGCGCAGCGAACTGGCGAACCTCAAAGTCGAAGATGTTGATCTAGACAATCAAACAGTTACCGTTCTAGGCAAGGGCGGCCGTTCGCGCCAAGTGCCATTCGGACGGAAGGCAACACGTGACCTTGACCGCTACATCCGTATTAGGGCACTTCACAAGGACGCGGCGCGGCCAGAGTTATGGCTAGGCCACGCGGGACTAATGACACCCTCCGGTGTGTACCAGGTTGTAAGAGACAGGGCAAAACAGGCCGGCGTGGAACATGCCTACACCCATCTTTTTAGACATACCTTTGCTCACATGTGGCTATCCAGCGAGGGGACTGAAGGCGACCTAATGCGATTGGCAGGGTGGCGAAGTAGAACAATGCTCGGGCGGTATGGGGCCTCCCGGGCGGACGAGCGAGCTAGGGCAGCTCACCGACGGCTAAGTCCGGGGGATAGATTTTAGCCTATCGCTTCACTCATTTCCTTTGGTTCGTCCGGTGGCCTGTGGTTCATCCGGCTTTGATACCATTGGCCTCTTCGATAGATAAACAGATGCTGTGTATTTTAAAGCAACTTGAAATCCCATTAATAACTTATCCATACCCGTGGAGTCAAACGGTCTGCGTTGAATGTCGCATATCATTTCTGCAAAGGCGTAGCGGTGCGCATATGTATATAATGCTTTTTCAAAAGCATTGGGGATCGTCAGCGGTGGATCCGACTTGTAATTCAGGTCAACACGGGTTGTCGAAGCGTATTTTCCAGTCATTGTCATGGACAAATGAGGCGTGGCTTCGAACTGCTCCAGATATGTTGACAGAAAGTCCAGGTCCTCTGCAATCAATTCCCCATTCTTTCTTCTAGTTTCCACCTCTTCTAATCTCTTTTTCACCACAGCATATAAGCGCCCTGCCCATTTAGCCTCACGTATGGTAATTCCCTCTATAATCCGATATTTCCAGATTTGTAGTATTATTGGAAGTACTTCAGGTGGTATGGGCGGATCCTCGATGCTTGCCAAACACCAAGAGCTCTCGAGCCTACTAGCAGTATGGTTACGTGCCTGTGAAATCAGCTTCTTTAAGTAATCTAAACTCGGGGACTTTTTCCCTAGTTCCCGCTCAAGTTCTTCAGCTAGCTTCTCTCGTTTCTGTTCCCGTCCAGAGTCAAGGGCTGCTTCAAAGATCTGTCTTTTTACTTCAGGGTCAAGGCGTCTTAGAGAGCCAATAGTTTTCATTTAAGTCTTTACTCTAGGAATAATAATTAGCATTGTTATATTCGCTGTATATGCCTTTTATTCGTGTATTATATGCCTAATAATATCATAGGAAGGATATTTTATAAAGTGGCCGGAAATAGCCGGTCATTAAAATGTCGATGTGAGAGATTTCTTCTCGGATTGTTTTAGGCAGCTCAATGAAGGAAATGAAAGTAAACAACGAGATGGCTAGCCGCGGACGCATAGGTGGTTTCGTCCGGGCCTCCAAATATCCACCGGAAGATCTAACCGGCGCTGCCCGAGTTGCTTTTCTCCGGAACTTTGAACCTCAGGATCCGAATTTATCACCTGAGGAGCGGCGACGCCGAGGCCAGGCAGCTCTCAAAGCCCACATGGCTCGACTTGCCAGATTATCGGCGCTTGCACGCAGAGGTAAACGATAATAACTCGTAACTTTATCCGGTTGATTTTTTAAAGATATAATCCGGACGCAACACAAATCGCATAAAAGCCTGGAATGAAACTCTACCAATGGGAATTAAAAAATCGGGGTATTGGATGAAAATTAGGGCCTTTTTACCACTATTATGCCACGGGTAATCTGATGGAAGACTCCAATAAACCCGAAGGGCAGGGTTCCACGGGCTTTGCCCGTGGGTGAATGCGTAACCGCCCGAAGGGCGTGCAGCAAAGCTTGAGTTACAAAGTGCCACGGGCTCTGCCCGTGGGTATC
>JBEKDL010000092.1:0-6277 GCA_050014355.1 Dehalococcoidales bacterium
GCTGATTATCGGCTGCGGAATTATTTAGCGGCCAGCTGTTTAATAGCTTCCGCTATATCAGAGGTCTTAGCCCCCGGTCCGAAGACCGCTTTTATGCCCATTTTCTCTAAAGCGGGGATATCTTCTTCCGGAATAATGCCGCCAGCCACGACGTTAACGCTTTCCAGCCCCTTTTCCCCCAGCCCCTTCATGACATCCGCAAAAAGCTCCAGGTGGGCGCCGGAGAGGCAGCTCAACCCGATGACGTCAACGTCTTCCTGTAAAGCCGCCTGGACAATCATCTCCGGCGTCTGGCGGATGCCGGTATAAATGACCTCCATGCCGGCGTCCCGCAGCGCGCGGGCCACCACTTTAGCGCCGCGGTCATGCCCGTCCAGTCCCGGCTTAGCGATAAGCACCCTGATTTTCTTACGGCTCATACCCAACCCCTGGATTCCAGCCTGCGCTGGAATGACACCATTTTTACTTTCCCTTCCTGGCCGGCTGCACCAGCTCGATAGTGACGCCGTGAGCGCCTTCCGGCCCGACGAAGGCAATCTTACCCTCCGGTCCCTGCCGCGGCTCTTTATCGCGCAGCATTACGCCGGCGGCCGCCAGCTTCTTTAGCTCGCCAGCGATATCGTCTACCTCCACGGCGATGTGGTGGAGTCCTTCGCCCCGCCTGGCAATGAAATCGGCGAGCGAGCTTCCGGCAGCGGCCTCGAGTAACTCCAGCGCCGTCTCGCCGACGCGGTAGTTGGCTATCTTAATTTTAGCCGCGGGTATTTCATTCCGCGCCTCCGGCCCTTTGCCGAGTATCTTGGTATAAAGCTTCACGGTCTCATCCAGGTTCTTCACAACGATGCCGATATGGTGTATCTTTTTTATCATTCAACGCTCCTCATTTTTCCCCGGGCTGGACGAGCTCAATCATGACGCCAGCCAGCGATTTAGGGTGGAGGAAGCCGATTTTCCCTGCCACCCCTTCTCTCCCCGTCTTATCGATAAGCTGGATTCCTTTGATTTCCGCTGCCTTGAGCTCTTTATCGACGTTATCGACTTCTAAAGCGACGTGGTGCAACCCCTCCCCCCGTTTCTCCAGATATTTGGCCACCACGCTCTCGGGGCCGGTCGGTTCCAGAAGGTCTATTTCCGCGCCCTGGCCGATTTTAAACACCGCTTCGCTTACTTTCTGGCTGGTTGCGGACTCGAAGTGCGCCTTGACCCTGAACACTTTTTCAAAAAGAGCGGCGCTTTCCTTGAGATTATTGACCGCGATACCGATATGATGGACTCGCTTAATCATCAGACTTTCCTCTCGCCTATATTCCTTAAAAAACCAGGAACTCCCGTTGTACGCCGAATACGCCGCGCAGGGTATCGCATATCTCCCCGATGCTGGCCAGGGCTTCCACGCACCTGATGAAGGCCGGCATCGTGTTTTCCTGGCCCATCGCGACCTTTTTCAGGTCTTCCAAAGCCTCCGCCACGGCGGAGGCGTCGCGCTCTTTCTTAATCGCAATGAGCCGCGCGATTTGCTGTTTTTCCGCCGCCGGGTCGACGCGGTTAAGCGCTCTAATCTTCGTGTAAGGCGCGACGAATTTGTTCACGCCTACGATTACCCTTTCTTCTGCCTCGACCTCTTTCTGGTAGCGGTAAGAGCTTTCCTGTATCTCGCGCTGCGGGAAGCCCCTCTCGATAGCCGCTATCGCTCCCCCTAGCGAGTCTATTCTGGCGATGTACTTTTCCGCCGTCTCCTGTATCTCGCGCGTCAGCGACTCCACCATCCAGGCGCCGCCGAGCGGGTCGACGGAATCAGCCGTGCCGCTTTCGTAAGCCAGTACCTGTTGAGTACGCAGCGCCGTAGCGACCGCGTCCTCGGACGGGGTCGCGTAAGCCTCATCGTAGGAGTTAGTGTGCAGCGACTGCGTGCCGCCGAGCACGGCGGCCAGCGCCTGCAATGTCACCCTGACGATGTTGTTATAGGGCTGCTGGGCGGTCAGCGCGCAGCCGGCCGTCTGGGTGTGGAAGCGCAGCATGCAGCTGCGGGGATTTTTCGCGCCGAAGCGCTCTTTCATTATCTTCGCCCAGAGCATCCGGGCCGCCCGGAACTTGGCCACCTCTTCCTGCAGATTGTTGTGGGCATCGAAAAAGAAGGAGAGCCGCCCGGCGAAGTCGTCAATGTTCAGTCCGCGGTCGATGGCCGCCTGCACGCAGGCGATGCCGTTGGCCAGCGTAAACGCGATTTCCTGTACCGCCGTCGCGCCAGCCTCGCGGATATGGTAGCCGCTGATGCTTATCGTGTTCCATCGCGGCATTTCCCGGCCGCAATATTCGAAGATATCCGTCGTCATTCTCATCGAGGGGGCGGGAGGAAAAATATAGGTGCCCCGGGCGATGTATTCCTTGAGGATATCGTTCTGGATGGTACCATCGAGCTGCTCTGGTCTCACGCCCTGCTTTTTCGCCAGGGCGATATACATCGCCAGCAGCACCGGCGCGGTCGCGTTGATGGTCATTGAGGTGCTTATTTTATCCAGCGGTATGCCCTTGAAAAGCACTTCTATATCGCGGAGGGTATCTATGGGCACGCCGACTTTACCCACCTCGCCGCGCGCCAGCGGATGGTCGGAATCATAGCCGACCTGTGTTGGCAAATCGAAGGCGATGCTTAGACCCGTTTGTCCCTGCTCCAGCAGGTACCGATAGCGTCGGTTGGACTCCTCCGCGGAGGCGAACCCGGCATATTGGCGCATTGTCCATAGCCGGCCGCGGTACATCGTGGGCTGTATGCCCCTCCCGAAAGGATATTCACCCGGATAGCCCGGCGATTCTTCCGGAGCGGCCCCGGCCAGGTCTTCCGAATCGTACAGAGGCTGCACCTCAATGCCGGAGGTGAGACTGAACCTGGCCCGCTCCGGCGAGCGCTTCAGGGCCGGTTCGTAGGTCTCTTTCATCCACTTTTGCTTGCGTTTGCCTGGCATATATTTTCGCCTCGTTTTTCTCTTGAAAGGGTATCAGAACTGGTAACTAATTACAACTCTGGAGCCGGTACGTACACAGCACATCCAGCCTCGTCATTTTCATAGCTTCCGTATACTCTGCTATAATGTGGGGCTAGCTGGAGGTCAGGCTTTTATGGCTCCGGTTTCATGGAAGAAAAACCTTTACGTCATGTTCGTGGCCGAGTTCATCGTTATCATGGGCTTCAGCTTCATCATGCCGTTCATGCCCCTTTTCGTCCAGCAGCTCGGCGACTTTAACGCGAGCGAAGCAGCTTTGTGGTCGGGTATTGCCATCGGGGGCAGTAGCATCGCCCTGTTTTTAAGCGGCCCGGTATGGGGCATCATTTCCGATAAGTGGGGCAGAAAACCCATGGTGCTGCGGGCATTGTTCGGCTGCGCTGTCATCCAGACGATGGCTGCTTTATCTCCCAACATTTATATCTTCGTGGCGCTGCGTTTTCTCCAAGGACTTTTCAGCGGCACTGTCCCGGCCGCTTCCGCAATGGTAGCCTCCGCCACCCCCCGGGACAAGACCCCTTACGCTATGGGGCTGCTCATGGTAGGTGTGTTTTGCGGCAATACCATCGGCCCGTCTATCGGCGGTGTACTCGGCTCTGTCTTCGGATACCGGGACAGCTTCTTTATCGCCAGCGGGCTGCTCCTCATTGCCGGGCTACTCGTCCTCGTTCTCGTTAAGGAGAATTTCCAGCGTCCCGTCAAGGAGAATTCCCTGGGCGACGTCTGGCGGTTGCTCGGCTCGAAGACACTCCTGCCGCTGCTCGTGACCATCTGCGTCATCGGCATGTCCCAGCAGGTGGTGCAGCCTATTATCACGCTTTATATCCAGGCACTGAATCCGGCAGGCTCTGCCTCGACTTCCGCCGGGCTGGCCTTTACTTCACTCGGACTGGTCGCGGCTATTTCCGCTGTGGCGGTCGGTCGCTGGGGGAGGCACCTTGAACTGCGCAAGGTGCTGGCCTTTTCCTGCCTCGGCGCGACCCTGCTGTACCTCTCTCCCATCTGGGCGACCACGGTTACCCTGGTTATTATCCTGGTAGGCCTGATGGGATTGTTCCAGGGGGCTAACATGACCTCCACCTCATCACTTATCGGCTTATCGCTGCCGCTTAGCCAGCAGGGCATAGCTTACGGCCTTTCCCAGAGCGCTACCGCACTGGGCAACGGCCTGGGGCCGATTATCGGCGGGGGGCTGGTATCATTGCTGGGTTTGAGGTACGTTTTTGCTGTTGCCTCGGGACTTTTCCTGCTGGCCAGTCTCCTGGTCATGAGGTTCATCAGGGGACAGCCGGCCAGGCCGCCGGATTAAGTTCAGGGTGGCAGCTAAAATACGATAGATCAAGTAGATTGTAATACTAGCCCGGTTTCTGCGTATATATTTTAAGCGCCATGAGAGAATGATTTGAATATTTTTCTCATAATAATGATGGGCTCCGATGCAGGCATGGTTGCCAGAGGCACGGTGGAGGCTTTTATAGCGTTTTACGAGCAATATCTGCCTAAAATATTCAAGTATATCAGCTACCGGATTACGGATAAATTTCAGGCTGAAGATATCACGTCTATCATATTTGAAAAGGCATTGACTAAATTTAATCAATACGATGCCGAAAAAGCGGCGATTTCTACCTGGATATTCCGGATTGCGCGGAATACGCTCATCGACCATTTCCGGGCCAGCGGCCGGGAGCGGTCCGTGCCCCTGGATAACGCTCTGGATGCCCCGGTGAAAGACCCGTCTCCGGAAGAAGCAGCCATTAATAACGAAGAGTGCCGGACTCTCAAGGACTGTATCGCCAGGCTATCGCCGCCGGAACAGGAAATCGTCTCGCTCAAGTTCAGCGCCGAGATGACTAACCGCCAGATAGCCGGCATGCTCGGTCTTTCAGAATCGAATGTCGGCGTTATCCTGTACCGCGCCGTCCGCAAATTAAGGAAGGATTTCGAGGGGTGGAGCCATGGGTAGGGAAAAAGAAGTAGAAAAGAAGTTTACAGAGTATTTAGACCGCATCCTGGCGGGTGAAGAAATTAAGGCCGACCCGGCCATGGATGAAGAGCTGCGCGCCGCCCTGGACTTTGCCCGGAAGGTTTCTTCACTCGGGGCCGTCCCTTCCGCGCAATATCAGGCCCGTCTAAAAGCCAGACTGCTGCAAAAGCTGGAAGAGCAGGAAGCGCGGCAAAAAGAGGCGCGGGGCTCATTCTGGGAAATTTTTCGGAGCCATCCCGTGTGGCAGGGCGCCGTGGCGCTATTGCTGGTTGTCATCGCGGTCACTATTATCTGGCGGGCAGGGTTCTTCCAGCCTTCGATAACTGCGCCCGCACATGCGCCAGCCGCGACGACAGCGGCCCCGACAACAACCGCCGCTGTCCCGTCCGCGGGGACGTTAGTCAGCATCGATGCTAAGACAGATAAGTCGGTCTATCAACCCGGCGAAGCGGTGAAAATCGAGCTATCGATGAAAAATGTCAGCCAGAAACCGCTCACGATAGAGGATTTCCCGCCCATCATGAGCCTGATGCAGGCGGATACCAAACAGCCGGTCTACACCTTCCCCGCCGGGAAAGAGACCCGTGTGCTGGCTTCCAACGCGGTCGTTACGTTCACTTATACCTGGAACGAGACTGATTTCAACGGCAGGCCGGTAAACGGCAGCTATTATGTCGAGCTGGAGGACCTGGAATACCAGGGACACCCTTATCAGCTAATCTTGAATAAACCGGTTAAATTTGAAATTCTCCGTTAAAATAACAGGTACACTATCCTGTTGCCTGCTTTTGGCGTTATTTATGATAGAGTGTAATGCTTCCCGGGCCCTAGCGTATAAATAGTCAAGGTAACGTTAAAAAAGGGAAAAGCCCGGAGGAGGTTACCATGAAAAAACTATCCATCTTCGTATCCCTGGTCATGCTGGTGCTCGTCGTGATGATGAGCGCCTGCTCGGCGGCCCCGCGGACATATACGACAACGGCTACCACGGCGGCGCCGACCTATGCCCCGAAAACCTCTACTGCAACGACGACCATGCCTGCTCCGACCTACACAATGGCGCCACCCCCCGCCACAACAGCTGTTCCCAGACCTTCAACAACACAGGCACCGGTAACGATTACCCAGATACCAGCGCCTATCATCACCATACCTTCCGGCTCTGGCCAGCAGAACACCCTGGGGCTATCGACGGGCGGCGCTAAAGACATTAATAATTTCCGCGAAAATATCCGCAACAACTACCTGCCCCTGCCGACCGATATCACCTACGAAGGACTTTTCTACG
>JBEKDL010000093.1:0-6213 GCA_050014355.1 Dehalococcoidales bacterium
ATCAGCTTTATCTTTGTTTTCCTGGGACACAATATGCTCCTTTCTCTGTTTGGTCAGTCTACTACCTCTCAGGAGCTTGTACCACCCTTCTAGAGTGTACGGTTTAAGTGGCCCTATTTGTGTCCCATTATCGCTGACGGTCTACATGCATACGAGGGTTAAACGAACTAGTTACGTCTTGAAAAACAGCCTGTACGCGAGTGCGGTACCACATCGTTTCTGACTCGGTGAACTGCAGTACATTTTTCCCTTCCAGAAGAATAGAGCCGCTGGTAGCCTGCTCCAGGAGCAAAATGAGTTTTGCTACCGTCGTCTTGCCGCTACCAGATTCTCCAGCAATACCAAAACTGGTCCCCCTTTCGATGGTAAAGTTTACGCTGTCAACGGCTTTAAGTAACTTGTACTTTCTTCGGAGCAGTCCCCTATCGTATATGGGAAAGTATTTAACCAAATCATGTACCTCCAGAAGAGACCCCATTGTTATCCCCCTTTATTTAAGAGCCAGCATGCGGCAGACCGACTTGCGTTGACTGGTATCATTGGAGGATATTCCGCCTTGCAAATATCCATTACCTTAGGACAACGAGGACTGAACCCGCAACCCGGCGGCAACCTTAGAAGGTTGGGAGGTTCACCTTCTATTTGGTACAACCTTTTTCTTTGGCTTCCCAGTTTGGGTAATGCTTGCATAAGCGCTTCAGTATAAGGATGCGCGGGGTTTGCATATATCTCCTTGACCGCTCCGCTTTCAACAATTTTACCGGCATACATTATAGCTACCCGGTCGCAATTTTCGGCCACGATGGCAAGGTCATGAGTAACAAATATCAGGCCCATGCTTGTCTGTAGCTGCATTTCCCGCAGGAGCCGGAGAAACTGGTCCTGGATAGTGACATCCAGAGAGGTAGTTGGTTCATCGGCGATAAGCAGTTTTGGTTGACGTGCTATCGCTATTGCCGCTACCACTCTTTGCCGCATACCTCTACTGAACTGGAACGGATAATCATGCAACCGCCGTTCGGCAGAGGGGATTCTGACACGTTTGAGAACATCTATCACTTTATCTTTTATAGTCGTCTTCGTAGTCTTGTCACCTTCGAGTCTAAACACTTCGGATACCTGGTTCCCGATTGAATAGAGGGGGTTTAGAGACATTAAAGGGTCCTGCAGTATCATCGCAATCTGCTTGCCACGATACTTTCTCATCTCGCGCTCGTTCTTGGTTAACAGGTCTTCTCCTTCAAAGACAACCTTACCCGCGATGGTGCGACCAGCTGGCTGCGGCAGTATCTGCAAACTCATGCATAACTGCATCGGATACGGTTTACAGGCTATCACCGCTGAGTGCATGACGCTGGGCGTTAAAGCCGGTGTGGAGCCCATGTCGCTATGGCGTGTGCTGAGAGATGGCGGCACCGGGCAGGGTGTCATGTTCCATCGGGTTCTTCCCGATATTGTTTTCCGTGGCCATTTTGACCCGCCCCATTTTGCCCTGCGCCTGGCGTTCAAAGACGTATCACTGGCGACTTCACTGGGGCGGGAGTTGGATGTTCCGATGGCGTTGGCGAACCTGACACTGCAAGAGATGATGACCGCCATGAACAGAGGCTGGGGCGACAAGGACTCACGCATTGCCATGGTACTTCAGGAAGAACGGGCGGGCGGGATAGAGCTTCGTATCCCCGCGGCCCAGCTCGATGATGAAGAGGCTAAGAGGAACAAATAATCGGGAATGATATCATTGCCGCCACATTTTGGCTATAATGTAAAATAGTAAAATATCAGGAGGCAAAAAGGAATGAAGGTAATCAAGGTTGACACCGCCCAAACCAAGGACCTAACCGACGACCGGTTAATGACCGGCGGAAAGGTCCAGGCGAAATTTCTCATCATGCCGGACTTAGCCAAAGAACTTAGTATGGGTATCGTATCATTTAAGCCCGGCGGCCGGACTAAATTTCATACACATACGAGCGAACAGGTATTGTTTGTTATCGAAGGCAAGGGCATCGTAGCTACTAAAAACGAAGAGGTCGAGGTCAAACCGGGGACGGTCGTCTATTTCCCGGCGGGAGAAATTCACTGGCACGGGGCCACCAAGAATTCTTCATTCGCCCACCTTACAATAGCTCCTCCCCACAAGACCGATATCGTTGAATCATAAACGGAGCCGTACCAGGAGCCATCGGAATGAAGAACTATATTGTCCGGCCTATCCCTTTATGTAAAGGGGCCAGAGACAGGACCCAGTTAACTTACCGGCAAGGTTCGGGGGAAAAAGTCGAGATATGTTGTTACGCCTGGTATATACAGGGGGCCAAACCGGAAATCATGGTTGATACCGGGACAACCGCCGAGTGGTATCACGCTCATGGGGTTTCCCAGCAGGAACATATTCAATACCTCGAGGACTCAATGGCCAGGTTTAATGTCCGGCCGGAGGATATAGATATTGTAATTCTGACTCATCTACACGCTGACCATGTGGAGCAAGCCCATAAATTTACCCGTGCCAGGTTTTATGTCCAGAAGGATGAGCTGGAGGCAACCAGACATCCCGCCATGGCGACAGAATACGTCACGAGCTTATTCGACGGGCTGGACTTCGAGGTTCTTGATGGCGATACCCGGATAACTGATGGGATAAGGGTGATATTTACTCCCGGGCATACTCCTGGCACACAATCAGTTGCCGTAGAGACCGCGCGGGGGATCGCCGTGATTAGTGGATTTTGCTCCATAGAGGATAATTTCGGTAACGAAGCGAAGGGATTGCCCGTTGCCGCCCCCGGAGTATATGCCAATCTTCTCCAGGCCTACGATAGTATCATCAAGGTGAAGCAAACCGCGGACATACTCATTCCACTCCATGACATGAAATACACGCACATCGGCGCCATCCCCTGACATGTTGGAGGTGTTGGGATAAACCCGCTGCAGGAGGTAGTTTCAGAAATGGTTAGCGATGATTAGGGCCCATATACGTCGTGCTCTGGAACTGGGTGCCACCCAGGATGAGCTACTTCAAATTTTTGAACTGATCTCGGGGTTGGGAATACACGGGTCCACGTTGGGAATATCTGTTTTGGCTGAGGAATACCCCAAGTGGATAAATGAGCAAAACAAGTAATAATTCCCTTACATAAGTAAGCCCGGCAATAAGAGAGGCCAATTAACCTGTTAAGGTCCAATAAGGGAAAAGTTTAATACCTTGTGACATCCGATAATATCTACAGTACCCAAATACTAATTAATGACAAGAAGGAGACCGATGATAAGCCCGAAAAGAACAAACGCAAATTGGCCGCTACCTTCTGCCGAACCTGAAGAGGTAGGTTTTTCCTCCGAGCGGCTGGCACGAATCTGTCCTGGCTTGCAGAAATTCATCGATAAGCGGATGGTCCCCAACCTTGTCACGCTGGTTGCCCGGCATGGCAAAGTGGTGCATTATGCAGCCCAGGGCTATATGGACTTCGATAGCCGGAAACCAGCGAAGAAGGACACTATTTACCGACTCTGGTCCAATAGCAAGCCTATCGCCGGTACGGCTACGATGATTTGTGTCGAGGATGGGCTCTTGAACCTTGACGACCCGGTCTCCAAATATTTACCAGCTTTTAAAAACCAGGTAGTAAGGGCGGAGGGGGGCCGGGGGCTTTCAATGGAACTCACTGTCCCCGCTGCCCGGGAAGTTACAGTTCGAGATTGTCTGCGTAATACCACCGGGCTTACAACGCCGCGTCGTGCCCCCATATGGTATCTGACCGAGTTCCGCGATACACTCCCGAAGTCAGGCTTACTTACCAATCCGGAAAGACTATCCGGCAACATTCGCGAAATGGTTGAGGCTCTCGCCAGGTTACCGCTCGAATCACAGCCGGGGACTCAATTTGAATATCAGGTGGGCTACCCGATAGTCAGCGTTATACTCGAAGTGGTGACCGGCAAGACACTGGAAGAATTCTATCAGGAGCGTATCTTCAAACCTCTTGGAATGAAAGATACCTCGTTCTATCTTCCCAGGAACAAGCTTAACCGCTTTCCTACTCTTTATCGCCCGGTTCGGGAGGCTGATGGTTGGAAGCTTCGTGTCGTTGAGAAACCTGAAACCAGTGAGAAGGTTACAGGTCCAAAGAGTTACTTTGAAGCCGGCGGCGGAGGGGGTGGCGTGCTTTCGACGGCGGCGGATTACTCCCGGTTTGCCCAGATGTTGCTTAACGGTGGCGAGTTGGAAGGTGTCCGTGTACTCGGGAGAAAGACCGTGGAGCTAATGACGAGCAGTCATACCGGGGACATGGTTCTTCCACTTACCGGACCCGGATTCGGCTTCGGAATTGGGGTGGGAGTATACAAGGGTGGGGGTATTCCCGCCATGCGTTCCATCGGAACTTACGGTTGGAGCGGGGCCGCCGGTACCACCTTTTTTGCCGACCCGAAAGAGGCCCTTATCTGTATATGTTTCTCGCAAGTCTTAATGCACAGGTTTATGCCGAATAATACCTATCAGGAAGAATTCGAGCGACTCGTGTACCAGTCTTTGATATAGAGCGTGTGGCCTGCCCCTGGTAATTGTGCGCCGGTGCTTAAGCCGGCTGGAGACGGGAAAAGTCCTGTTAACATAAAAGCGTTAAAGACCTTTCCCGTCCTTTAATCCAGCTATAATCTATTTATAGCTTCTTCAACACTGGCGTAAGGTAACCCGTGTTTACGTTTCAAACACAAATTATTTTTTCAGCAGTGTTACTTGCTCGTCCAGGCAGTAGCTGTCCCCCAGTACATGGCGCTGATATTGTTGCACAGGTCAAGGCCATGCAGGTAGGGTTGCAGGTTATAACCACGTGAAACGGCGTAGAGAGGGGTAACCATGGCGTTGTCATACATATAACGGATGACCTTTTGCACCAGCGCGGGGTTGTATTCCGGGGAGGCCGCTGAAGCTTGATATAAAGCCTGAAAGTCATCTGGTTTAGCCAGACTGAAGTTTTGGATGCTCAGCTGAGACCAGTTAACGTTTATGCTGGAATTCATATTGACGTTTATCGACTTCGACGCCGCGGCAAAACCATCCCAGCCTTTTAGAATCATATTGTTATACGAAGCATTATCCACCATGTTTATATCGACGGTGATACCCACCTTGCTCAGGTAACCCTGTATGGCGCTCATCGCATCCTTGTTAGTGGTGACGCTATTCCCGAGAATCTGGGTCTTAAAGCCGCTGGGGTAACCTGCCTCGGTCAGCAACTGTTTCGCTTTATCCGGGTTATAGGCACGGGGCGACAGGTCGGTGACGTAGGCAGGGTTGCCCGGAACGGCCCACTGGGAAGTTGCGGGCCAGAAGCCATAGCCTAAAGCATTTACGATAGCGTCCCGGTCAATAGCGTAGTCGATGGCCTGGCGGACTTTTATATTTGATAGAGGCGAGTTGGGATTTTTGCTATCCGGTACCAGGCAGGCAATGGCGAGAAAGTACTTATAATCAATGGGGAACCCCTTTTGTGAAAGGTCGTACTCCACCTTGGTGAGGTCCCCGGCAACCATATCTTGCTCTCCCGCGAGGAAAGATTGGGCCCGGGTCATCGGGTCGCCGATGCCAGTCATTTCTATGGAATCGAGGTAGGGCAATCCTTTCTGCCAGTATCCATCGAATTTAACGCCCTTGATGGATACACCGGGCGTGAAACTGACGAGCTTGAAAGGCCCTGTCCCTACCGGGTTAAGCCGCATCCATGATATAGCCGCGTCTCCGCCGCCATGGGCGTCAAAAGCCGCTTTCGAGACCATAAAAAAGCGGTCCCCCAGAGTACTGAGTATCATGTTGGTATAATTTTTCATATTCAGTCGAATCGTGTAGTTGTCCACGATATCCACCGAGTTTACGTCGGCAAAGGCGCTGCTCTTGGCATTGAGCAGCTGGTCAAGGTTCCACTTGGCCACGGTAGCGTTAAAGTCTGACCCGTCGTGGAACTTGACCCCCTGTCGCAGAGTCAGCGTCACGGACTTCAGGTCCGACGATACTTCCCATTTTGTGGCCAGCCAAGGGGAAATACTACCTTTAGCATCAACTCGGAGAAGGGGCTCTAAAAATATATATGAAGTGGGGCCTCCCCAGTTGGCGTCTGGAATCCAGCCGATATTGGCCGCGGGGAAGAAGGGGTCGGCATATTTGAGGGTACCGCCATATTTAGGTGTGGCTGTAGTTGGGGCTGGTGT
>JBEKDL010000094.1:0-11080 GCA_050014355.1 Dehalococcoidales bacterium
TACGTGCAGGCCGGAGGAGTGGCGGAAAGCGTTCCCGCCGACGATAGCCTTGTTCGGCTGCACCGCGAAACCGGTCAGCTCGCTGACGAGCCGGCTGGTGCGGTAAATCTGGGTCGTGTCGATATTCGTCGTCAGGTTGAAGAAATCGCCGCGCGTTTTGATGCCCATGACGATTTCTTCCAGGGCGGCGTTGCCGGCGCGTTCGCCGATGCCGTTGATGGTGCCCTCCACCTGCCGGGCGCCGCGCTTGAGCGCCTCCAGGCTGTTGGCCACGGCCAGACCGAGGTCGTTATGGCAGTGCACGCTGACCACGGCTCGGCCGATATTGGGGACATTCTTAAAGACGCCCTCGATAAGCTCGCCGAACTGGGTCGGCATGGCATAGCCGACGGTGTCCGGGACGTTGACAGTCGTAGCGCCGGCATCAATGACCACCTTTAAAAGCTGATAGATGAATTGAGGCTCGGTGCGGCTGGCATCCATCGCCGAGAACTCGATGTTATCGGTGTATTGCCGGGCGCGCGCGACAGTGCTGCGGGACATCTCCATGATTTCATCGCGGCTCTTGCGGAGCTGGTAGAACAGGTGGATGTCCGAAGAAGACAGGACGATGTGAACGCGCGGGTTGGCCGCGCCTTTGACCGCTTCCCAGCTATCATCGACGGCCTTGAGATTGGCGTGGGTTAAGACGCAGATTGACGGCTGGCGTATTTCCTGCGCGATAAGCCTGACAGCCTCGAAATCACCCGGCGAAGTGACCGGAAAACCGGCCTCGATGACATCTACGCGCAGCTTTTCCAACTGGCGCGCTATTTCCAGCTTTTCCTGTATATTGAGAGTGCCCCCCGCCGCCTGCTCCCCGTCCCGCAGTGTGGTATCAAAAACAATAACCCTGTCCATTATATATGTTCCTCCTTGCGAGAATTAATTTAAGATGCTACCGCTTTATCCCCTCTCCTTAAATCAGAGAGGGGCCGGTAAGGATGAGATTAATTCTCACTGGACTAGAACTTATACAGTACGACATGGTTAATAACCTATTATATAGGATTTAAAAACGATTGTCTAGAGTGGTGTTTTGTACCTGGTTTCGATGCTTGCCTCACCCTGCCCTCTCCAGCCAGACTATATATAAAACCAGGGTCACTTTGGCTGGAGAGGAAGTTTTTTAGTGAGGTTTGGCTCGCTAACCCCGCTCGCCAAACCTCGTAACGGTGTCCCCTCCCCTGACTATTAAATACTTACTACTCACACTCGTCGCTTCCTCTTTACCCTCTCCCCTTGTGGGAGAGGGCAGGGTGAGGGGTAACTAAAAATAAAATTCCCCCTCTCCTACTGTAAGCCTCGTCAGGAGAGGGGGACAAAGGGGGTGAGGTTACCCTTCCCTGCTTTTAATTTTCCTTAAAGCCTTTACTCCTGCTTCCTCGCCCTGCTTCTGGCAGGCTTCTCCTGCTGCGGCATAACGCCGATATTCCCCCTGACCATGGCCACGCGCCCCGTCCGCGCGATTTCCTTGATGCCGAAACCGCGCAGCAGCTTCAGCATGGAATCTATTTTATCTTCGTCGCCGGTGACCTCGATGGTCAAAGAATCCGAGGCCACGTCCACGATATTGGCGCGGAAAATATCGGCGATTTCAATAATATCGCTCCGCGTCGTGGAAGTCGCTTTGACTTTGACCAGCGCCAGTTCGCGGGAGGTGGCCTTCTCGCTGGTAATATCAAACACCTTCACCACATCAATGAGCTTGTCCAGCTGCTTCCTCACTTGCTCGACGGTGGCCGTCGTCCCATTGACGATAATCGTCACCCGTGAAAGATGGGGCACCTCGCTGTGGCCAACAGCGATACTATCGATATTGAAACCGCGGCGGCGGAAGAGACTCACCACGCGATTGAGGACACCGGGCTTGTCCTGGACAATAGCGACTAGGGTGTGCTTCGTCGTGGCCATGCGGGCACCTCTTTCTTGGGTCGTTCCATAAATTCGATATTAGCTGCTCCCGGCGGCACCATCGGGAAAACGTTCTCTTCAGGTTCAACCATGAAATCAATTAAAAACGGGCCATCATGCGCCATGGCCTGCTCAATCGCCGGTCTAACTTCTTCGCGGCGCTTCACGCGCAGACCGGCAATGCCGTAAGCCTCGGCGACTTTCACGAAGTCCGGGCAGGTAAGCGGCGTGGCGACATAGTTCTTATTATAAAAGAGGTCCTGCCATTGCCTCACCATGCCCAGGTACCCGTTGTTCATTACCGCAATCTTGATATTTATCTTGTCCTGGACGAGTGTGGCCATCTCCTGGATAGTCATTTGCAGGCTACCGTCCCCATCGACGACCCAGACATTCTTATCGGGGCGGCCCACTTTAGCGCCCATCGCCGCCGGCAGACCGAAGCCCATCGTGCCCAGCCCGCCGGAGGAAATGAAACTGTCTGGCTCGTGGAAAGAGTAATGCTGGGCGGTCCACATCTGGTGCTGTCCCACGCCGGTGACGATAATGGCGTCGCCGGAGGTTGCTTCGTATAGCTGGCGGATGATATATTGCGGCAGGAGCCCGGCGCTGTCCTGCATATCCAGCAGCGGATGCTCCCGGCGCCACTCGTCTATCTGCCGCAGCCAGTCCATGTGCTGGATATTTTCTATCATTTTGTGCATGGACTGAAGAACAGCTTTGACATCGCCCACTATCGGCACATCGACATGCACATTCTTGCCGATTTCCGCCGGGTCCAGGTCGATATGGATAATCTTGGCATGACGGGCGAATCCGCTTACCTTACCTGTCACGCGGTCATCGAACCTCATGCCGATGGCGATGAGCAGATCGGTATTTTCGAGAGCTTTATTGGCATAGCCAGTCCCGTGCATGCCTGCCATCCCGAGATTAAGGACATGGTTCCCGGGGAAGCAGCCGATGCCCAATAGCGTGGTAGTCACCGGAATCTGGGCTGTCTCCGCCAAATTCTTGAGTTCCGCGCTGGCGCCGGAAATAATGACACCCCTCCCCGCTATAATCAGCGGGCGCTGCGCCTTATTTATCAGCTCGGCGGCGCTTTTAAGCTGGGTCGGGTGCCCTTTGGTCGGTATTTTATAACCCGGTAAATCTATTTTATCAGGGTAAACGAAATCGGCCTGTTCCGTCATGACGTCTTTAGGTATGTCGATGAGCACCGGGCCCGGTCGCCCGCTGCGCGCCAGGTAAAAAGCCTCTTTAACGATACCGGCCAGCGCGCCGGTCTCCATGACGGCATAACTGTGCTTGGTGATGGGCAGCGTGATACCCATAATATCGATTTCCTGGAAGGCGTCCTTGCCGATGAAAGGTCGGGCGACCTGACCCGTCAGGGCGACAATCGGGACGGAGTCCAGGTAGGCGTTAGCGATGCCGGTCACCAGGTTAGTGGCGCCCGGGCCGGAGGTAGCCATGCACACTCCCACCTTGCCGGTGGCCCGCGCGTAACCATCGGCAGCATGGGCGGCGCATTGCTCATGGCGCACGAGGATATGCCTTATCCGGGGATATTGCGGCAGGGTATCGTAAAACGGCAGCAGGACACCGCCGGGGAAGCCGAACATGACATCGACTCCCTCCATAATCATACTTTCCAGCAGTATCTGGGCACCTGTCTTTTTCATAAGAGACTCCTCTATCTGGTGAACACCGCTCCGGTACTGGCCGAAGACACTTTCTCCGTATAGCGACGGAGATAGCCGGTCTTAATCTTCGGCTGGAACTCCGGCAGCTTCTTCAGGCGGTCGGCCATTTCTTTATCGGAAAGCTCGACATCGAGCTTATGTTCAGGAATATTGATGCTGATAATATCCCCTTCCTTGACCGCGGCAATCGGCCCGCGGCTGGCCGCCTCCGGCGAGACATGCCCGATGGATGCGCCGCGGGTGGCGCCGGAAAAACGGCCGTCGGTAATCAGGGCGACCTCTTTCTCCAGGCCGATGCCGGTAATCAAAGAGGTAGGCGTGAGCATCTCGCGCATACCCGGGCCGCCTTTGGGCCCTTCGTAGCGGATGACTAGCACATCGCCGGGCTTAATCTTTTTACCCATGATAGCCTTCGTGGCCTCTTCCTCGGAATCGAAAACGCGCGCCGGGCCGCGGTGCACCAGCATCTCCGGGGCCACCGCCGCTTTTTTGACCACCGCGCCTTCCGGCGCCAGGTTGCCGAAGAGTACGGCCAGGCCGCCGGTAGCCGAGTGAGCGTTTTTCACGGAGCGGATAACCTCGCCGTTAAGATTTTTGACACCGGCGATGTTTTCTCCCATAGTCCTGCCTGTGATGGTCCTCGTTTTCAATTTTAAGAGGCCTTTGAGCTCGCCCATGACCGCGGGAACGCCTCCCGCCATGTCCAGGTCCTCGATATGGTTCGGGCCGGTCGGCCGCAGACTGCAAAGATAAGGCGTGTGCAAGCTTATCTCGTTGACCGTCGCCAGGTTGAAAGCGATGCCCGCCTCGCTGGCGATGGCCATCAGGTGCAGGACGGAGTTGCTGCTGCCGCCCAGAGCCATATCCACCGTGAAAGCGTTGAAAATCGATTCAGCCGTGATGATGTCGCGGGGGCGGATATCATCTTTAAGGAGCTTCATCACCTGCTGCCCGCCCTTCCTGGCCAGCCCTCGCCGCCGCGAGTCCACGGCCGGGATGGTGCCGTTACCCGGCATCCCCATACCTAACGCCTCGGTCAGGCAGTTCATGGTGTTGGCAGTAAACATGCCGGCGCAGCTGCCGCAGCCGGGGCAAGCGCTTTGCTCCAGTAGTGAAAGCTCCGCCTCGGTCATCTTGCCGCCGGCGTAAGCCCCCACGCCTTCAAAAACATTATTGAGGTCGACCTTTTTTCCGTTTAAATGCCCCGCCAGCATCGGGCCGCCGCTGACGAAGATAGCGGGCACGTTCAGCCTGACCGCCGCCATGAGCATGCCGGGGATGATTTTATCACAATTGGGGATGAACACCAGCGCGTCGAAAGCGTGGGCTTCCGCCATGATTTCTATCGAATCGGCAATGAGCTCGCGGCTGGGCAGGCTGTATTTCATGCCGGCGTGGTTCATGGCGATGCCGTCGCACACGGCGATAGTATTGAACTCGAAGGGAACGCCTCCTTCTGAACGCACGCCTTCTTTGACCGCTTCGGCGATAGCGCGCAGGTGCATATGCCCCGGGACGACCTCGGTGAAGCTGTTGACGACGCCGATAAACGGTTTGCCGAGGTCTTCCGGCGCGCAGCCCAACCTTTTTTGATGGCGTCACTTTTCATTTTTCTATCCTTTTATAGCTCCACTAAAAAAATATAGCCGTCTTTTGAGACGGACTGTGAAGTAACTTTTTGGCTTGAAGCCCGTATCTAAACATAGCATGGATGGGAGTTTATTGTCAAGCTGGCGCGAAAGGGTAAATGAAGGACAAGATGGACTGGCTCTTCCCGGTAAGCAACTTAAGCTTACTTACATATCACTGATAGTGCTTTCACCACCCCAGTTTTTCCGTCCCCTTCGTTATGAAACCGGCTTTACAGGCCGCCTCGGTTAGTTCGTCGCGGAACTGCGGATGCGCTATGGAGATAAGCGCCTTGGCGCGCTGCCAGACGCTCATGCCCTTCATATTAACTAGGCCGTATTCCGTCACCACATAAGAAACATCGGAGGCGGGCACGGTTACCATGTCGCCCAATTCCAGCACCGGTACGATATTGGATACCGCTTTATGACCTTTGCTTTCTCTGGTCGCGTGCAGGCAGATAAACGCTTTGCCCCCCTCAGCCATGTAAGCCCCGCGCGTGAACTCCAGCTGGCCGCCGGTGCCGCTTATCTGGCGGCAGCCTACCGACTCCGAGCAGACCTGGCCGCGCAGGTCGACGCGTAAAGTGCTGTTGATAGCTACCTGCTTCTCATTTTTAGCGATGATAAACGGGTTGTTGGTGTAGTCCACCGGGAAACCGGCCAGCGCCTTATTCCTGTCCATAAATTTATATAGCTTGTCCGAGCCGGCAGCGAAACAGTGCACCGCTTTGCCCGGGTTGAGGCTTTTCTTTTTGCCCGTGACCACCCCCGCCTCGATAAGCTCCATCATGCTGTCGTTGAACATCTCGCTGTGGATGCCCAGGTCTTTCAGGCCGTGCTGTATCAGTAGCTTGCCAATGACGCTGGGTATCGCCCCCACGCCGAGCTGGATGGTGGCGCCATTTTGAATCTGCTCCGCCAGCAGTCCGGCGATGGTCTCATCCTCTTGCGTCACGGTGGCGGCCGGGAACTCCGGGATTTTATATTCGTAGTTTTCCACGATATAGTCCACCCGGGAAATATTGACGACCTCTTCGCGGCCGCCGTAGACCCAGGGCATGTGCTCGTTGACCTCCAGAACGACCTTTTTAGCGACATCGCAGGCCGCCTTCTGCCGCGTGATGGATGCGCCGAAGTTAAAGTTGCCGCGGGCGTTCATCGGCGTGGCCTCGATGAAGGTGATGTCCACCTGGTCTTTGAGCCACTCGCGGTACATGCGCGGGCCTTCACTCAAGCCGAACGGTATATACGAGCAAGCCCCATTCTTGTGGTACTCCCGCTCTACTTTACCCAGGAACCACGAGTTATGGATAAAGTGCTCCTGGGCGGGGTCGATGCGGGGAATAATCGTGTGCGAGTGCTCCGCCCTGATTTTCACATTATTTAATTCTGCGGCGCGCCCGGCCAGTTTTTCGTCAATAAGCGAAGGAAAGCCGCAGATAGCGCCGTAGTCAATCCACATGCCGGATTTCACCAGCCCGGCGGCTTCCTCGGCGGAAATGAGCTTGCGTTTATATTCTGCGCGGTAGGTCATAATCGGGTATTTTTCGTCCCCAGGAAGAGAGTGATTATTTATAATACTTGTCTTCTATTTCCTTTATCTTATTAATTCGGGCGATGTGCCGTCCTCCTTCGAACTCCGTGGTCAAGAACTTTTCCAGTATGGCTGGAACGCGTACCTTGCCCTCCTCCGCCGAAAGACAGCATATCTGGGCGTCATTGTGCGCCCGGGCACGCTGGGCGGTAAAAGCGTCCCAGACCTGGGCCGCCCTGATTCCCTTCACCTTGTTCGCGGCAATACACATACCAATGCCGGTACTGCATATGAGGATGCCGCGGTCGAATTCGCCCCGGACGATTGCTTCGGCTACCTTGACGGCTATATCCGGGTAATCGACCGGTTTTTCAGTGTAGCAGCCGAAATCCTGATAGCTGTATCCCTTTTCCGCGAGCAGTTTCATGATAGTGTCCTTGAGAGCACAACCGCGGTGGTCGCTGCCGATGGCAATACGCACGGGAGACCTCCTGTATTAACCCTTAATGTCAGTTTTGTTCGGGCTTGCTCAACCGGTTCAGCGCCTCCCGGATTTCCAGCCAGCTGACACGCCCCTGCCGGATGAGCTGGGGAGGGCTGGAGGATAAATCGACTATCGTGGACAGGTCGCGCCCGGAAAGCGGCCCCTGGTCGAGAATCAGAGCCACCTTCTGGAGACTATCACCGAACTGCGCGGTAATTTCGCCGACAGCGTAAGGAGTGGGCTTGCCGCTGATGTTGGCGCTGGTAGTCGTCAGCGGTTTGCCGACTTTCGCCACCAGGCGCAGCATGACCTGGTTATCCGGAATGCGTATCCCGACGGTATCCAGCCCGGCCACCAGGAGCGACGGTAAGTTCTCTTTCTTCTTCAGCACCAGAGTCAACGCCCCGGGCAGGTAATGGGCGGCGAGGTAGCGGGCGGCCCCGGTAACATAAGCGTAGTTTTCCGCCTCCTCGATAGAACTGACGGCGATGTGGATGGGATTGGAAAAAGCGCGTCCTTTAAGCCCGAAGACGCTGGCTACGGCGCGGGTATCCAGCGCGTTGACGGAAAAGGCGTAGCCGGTATCGGTGGGGCAGACGATTACTTCGCCTTTATTTATCAATTTGGCGGCGCGTTCGAGGATTTTTTCATCGGGGTTAGTGGCGTCTACCCTGGCTATCTTCACGGTCATATTATACGCCTATCGGTGCGTTGGGAAAAACATTAAGACGCAAATCGGAGCGTTCGCCGCGCTTAAGCCGGGCATAGCCCGCGGCGGCTACCATGGCGGCGTTATCGGTGCAGAGGGAAAGGGCGGGGAAATAAACGGCAAGGCCATGACGTTTACAGGTCTCTTTAAATACCTCGCGGAGTCGGGAGTTGGCGGAAACTCCGCCCGTGACGCTGACCGCGTTCACGCCCCGCTCACCGGCGGCGCGCATCGTCTTGGCAACCAGCACATCCACGATAGCTTCCTGAAAGCTGGCGGCGATATCGGCCAGGGGCAATGGTTCATTCCGGGCGACTTTCTCTTTAAACATGTTAATCACCGCCGTCTTCAAGCCGCTGAAGCTGAAGTCCGTCGTGCGGCTTTTCAGCATGGGCCGCGGTAGACTTAAAGCCTTCCGGTCGCCCTGCTTCGCCAGCTTATCGATGACCGGCCCGCCGGGCAAATCAAGGCCGAGAAACTTGGCGATTTTGTCGAAGACCTCGCCGGCGGCATCGTCGCAGGTCGTCCCCAGCAGTTCATATTCATTGTCTTCATTAATATAAATGAGCATGGTGTGCCCGCCGGAAACAGTAAGGCAGACATGGGGCAGCGGCAGGTCTGGGTTGCTTAAGCGGTTGGCGTAAATGTGCCCTTCGATGTGGTGCACGCCGATAAGAGGCACCTGCTTCGCATAGCTAATCGACTTCGCCGCGGCCACGCCGACCAGCAGGCAGCCGATTAAGCCTTGCTTCGAGGTCACCGCTACCGCCTCGGTGTCATTCAGCGTCTTTCCGGCTTTGTCCAAGGCTTCTTTAATGACGTAGCCGATAAGCTCGGTATGGCGGCGGGCGGCTATCTCCGGCACAACGCCGCCGTACTTACGAAGGAGGTCAAGCTGCGTGGCGATGACGTTGGAGAGTATCATCCGGCCGTCAACCACCAGCGCGGCGGAGGTCTCATCGCAGGAGGATTCGATACCCAGTACCAGCATGATTAAAGCGCGCCCCCTTGCTTGGTTTCTCGAGTGTATTTGCCTGTAAACGCCCTGGCCGTGGACTCCTTTAAATAAAGCGGTGTCAGCGACAGTGCGTCATCGCTTTCACCTCTTGCCAGTCTTTTTGCTGCCAGGGAGGCTACCGCCGCGCCGCTCGGGGTGGCGCTAACGGCTCTCACAATCATATTGCTTGAACCTGTTTGCGCGGCTATTTCCCGCGCGTGCTCCGGCGCGCCTTCACCGGTGAGTAATACAGGCTCGTGAATCAGCGCGGCTAGTCCCCGGATATCCCCGGTATAGTAATCACCGCTCTGTTTGACCGCGCCGCCACCAGGTCGATAGAGGGCGGCGTAAACGGCGTCTTTAATGCCGGCGCTTATGACGGCGCAAATCAGACCGGATTCATGCCGCAGACCGTAGGCCAGGGTCTCCAGCGTGGGCACGCCGCACACCGGTTTACCTGTGCTGAAAGCGAGCATCTTACCTACCGTTACCCCCACCCTTATCCCCGTCCAGGAACCCGGCCCCAGCCCCACCCCGATTCCCTGCACCAAATCGAGTGTAAGCCCGGCGCGCTTAAGGACCGATTCAATATTGTCCACGATTTGCTCGAGGGAATCGGTTTTAGCGGTAAAAGTGGCCTCCGCCAGGACGCGGTCGTCATCGACCACACCCACAGCATTAGCGTAGCCGGAAGTGTCTATCCCCAGCACAATCATTGCTTTTTCAGCTCCTCGAAAAGCCCCCGGAACTTATCAGTCGCGGCTGTGAACTCCAGTCGCCGCTTTTTGACTGAAATGACCTCGAACCCGATGGCGAGACAGTCTCCGGGGAGAATAGCGGCTATCCTCTCCGCCCATTCGATTATCATCACGCCCTCCTTGGCGCGGTGAAGGTAGTCTGCCAGGCCGGAGTCTAAGGCATTCGCTTCGAGGCCCGTCAGGTAAAGGTCCATGTGGAAAACCGGCAGGCGCCCCGTATATTCGTTCACGAAGATAAAAGTGGGGCTGTTCACCTGCCGCAGCGGCACGCCGAGCCCGGCGCAAATACCACGCGTTAATAGCGTTTTGCCGCAGCCCAGCTCCCCCGTCAGGGCAATGATGCTCCCCGCGCCAAGCTCTTTCCCTATCCTTTTACCGAGGGAAAGTGTGGCCGCTGCACTGTTGCTTAGAACTGTATATTCTTGCATTAGTTATGTTTATTGATGGCTGTAAAATACTTGTTTTCCTGTTCGAAGTATAGCATTTTACCGGATATAGCCTCAATTTATTGTTCTATTTGCATTTGGTTTCTAACGGATACTCGCTTACCCCCTTTATCCCCCTCTCAAACCGTGTAGCTTTTTTGAGACTATATTAGAATGTTTGAGAGGGGGAGAGTTTTGAGAGTCCCGATGTTGTCGGGACTCTCCCTTTAAATTCCCCTCTCCGGCCATGAATTCCCTGGTATGCCCGATAAACAGGCTGGAGAGGGGCAAGGGGTGAGGTATGAATAAAAAAGCAAATACAAACGAAACTAAATTTATCCTGACTTGAAGGATATCAAGCCGACGGCATAGAATAAATATGGAGCATTTCACACGGAGGTTGAAGTATGAAAAAGACCGGCGTATTTTATCACGACGTTTGCGGCAAAGAAGCCTATTCCAGCCTGGCAATGGGCGTCGCAGATGGCTTTGAGGCCATTAAAAAAGAGGGGCTATTTAACCAACCGAACATCAAATGGTTCGAATCCAGGCGGGCGACGGAAAAAGAAATCGCCAGGATTCACAGCCAGAAATGGATAGAGGAAGTCAAGAGGACCGAATGGTGGAACGTATCGCTTTATTCTATCGGGGGCCTTTTAGGAGCGACAGAAAAAGTGCTTAAAGGCGAACTGGATAATGCCTTCGTCATCGCGGGCGTCGGCGGGCACCACGCCCACGTCGATAGCGCCTGGGGTGGCTGCTATTTCAGCGTCACCGGCCTGGGCATTCCCCATGCCCGGGAAACTTTAGGGTTTAAAAGGTTTGCCATCGTCGATACCGATACCCATCACGCTGACGGCGTCAGGGACATTTTTAAAGACGA
>JBEKDL010000095.1:0-6023 GCA_050014355.1 Dehalococcoidales bacterium
AGGGGCTTTCGCCCCTCTTAGATTATCGAATGTTACAGTTCAAATTAAGGACGGCAGTTGGGGCAAACGCCGTAGTCGGAAACAGGGGTGCCCGATATTTTAGCGATATATTCAATCTGTTTTACCGGCGCCCAGTATTCGCCGCAGACGGTGCATTTCTGCATTTTGAACTTCATCTGGTTATGGGGCCATTTAACAATCCGGGTGCCGTTTTTATCATCCATGGTGATAGCGCCCGTCGGGCAGGCATAAGAGCAGGAGCCGCAGCCGATGCAGGCCTCGGAGAAATCTTCGCCGAAGGGCGTGGTCAGCTCTCTCTCCACCCCCCGCTTCGCCAGGCTGATGGCCGAAACGCCGACGACCTCCTCGCAGGTGCGGGCGCAAACGGCGCAGAGGATACACTTATTGTTGCCCTTCTGTTCGGCAAGCCGTGCCCCGGTGACGCCATGTTCTTTAGCGAGGTCGCTGATTACTTGAGATTCGGGGCACCTGGCTAAAAGGAGTTCAATGAGCATCTTGCGGATTTTCTGTCTTCCACCTGGTAAATACAGGAGGTTACCAGCCTCTGCCGGCCTTTAGCGGTCTTGATTTCCACCAGGCACAGACGGCAGGCGCCGTAAGGCGCGATGGCCTCGTTCTCGCACAGGGTGGGAATATAAATATTGTTTTCCCGGGCGGCATGTAATACCGTGGCGCCATCCTGCGCCGAGATGTTTCGTCCGTTAATCGTAATCTTAACCATCAAATTGACCCCTGTTTACTATAGATTTTTAACGTGTCTATCTTATGTTACTTTACGGCTACCGCCCCGATTTTACAGACCCCGGCAGGGCATTTATGCTCGCTGATATGGGCTTCATACTCGGCACGGAAATGTCGGATGGTGCTCATCACGGGGTTAGGCGCCGAGGCCCCCAGCTGGCAGAGCGAGGCATCGACCAGGGTAGCGCAGATTTCTTCCAGTAGCGCGATGTCTTCCTTTTTACCGAGGCCTTGCGTGATGCGCGTTAAAATTTCATTCATGTGCCGCAGGCCTTCGCGGCAGGGCAGGCATTTACCGCAGGACTCGCCTTCGAGGAAAGAGGTGTAGTAACGCGCCATGTCCACCATGCAGGTCTTTTCGTCCATGACAATCATGCCGCCGGAACCCATCATGGAGCCGACCTTGGTCAGCTCGTCGAAGTCCACTGGCAGGTCGAGCAGGCTCTCGGGGATAACGCCCCCGGACGGCCCGCCGGTCTGCACCGCCTTGAACTGCCTCCCCTTGGGTATGCCTCCACCGATATCGAAGACAATCTCCCGGAGCGGCGTGCCCATAGGCACTTCCACCAGCCCGGTATTGGTAATATTGCCCACCAGGGAGAATATCTTGGTGCCCTTGCTGCCTTTGGTGCCTATCTGGCTGAACCAGTCGGCGCCGTTGTTGATGATAATGGGTATATTGGCCCAGGTCTCCACGTTGTTGAGGTTGGTGGGCCTGCCCCACAACCCCTGTTCCGAGGTGTGGATATATTTGGCGCGCGGCTCGCCGACCTTACCCTCCAGCGAGGCCATCAGCGCGGTAGATTCGCCGCAGATAAAAGCGCCGCCGCCCCTTTGTATCTTAATCGTGAAATCAAATCCCGAGCCGAGGATATTCTGCCCCAGCAAGCCGTATTCTTCAGCCGCCTGGAGCGCTGTGCGCATATTCCTCACGGCCAGGGGGTATTCATTGCGGATGTAAACGTAGCCCTGGTGCGCACCGATGGCGTAGGCACCGATAATCATACCCTCCAGCACGCTGTGAGGATTGCCTTCCACCAGCGCACGGTCCATGAAAGCTCCCGGGTCGCCTTCATCGGCGTTAGCGATGACGTACTTCACATCGCCGGGAGCGTGGCGGGTGGTCTCCCACTTGCTGCCGGTGGGGAATCCAGCGCCTCCCCGGCCCCTCAAGCCGGACTTCTTGACCTCTGCGATGATAACATCAGGCGACATCTTGAGCGCCTTGGCCAGCGCGCCGTAGCCGCCGATAGCCAGATAATCATCAATCGAGGAGGGGTCAATCAGTCCGTTATTGCCGATGATAAGGCGCTTCTGTTTTTTATAGAAGGGTATATCGTTTTCATTGGTTACTCTGGCGCCGCTGGTGCGGTCAGTAAAAAGGAGTCGGCTAACAACATCATTTTTATTGATGGCGCTAACGACCTCCGGGACATCTTTTGGCCTGACCCGCTGGTAGAAGATGCCCTGCGGCTTGATAACGACGAGTGTGCCCCTTTCGCAGAAGCCGGGGCAGCCGATAGGCCTGACGTCCACTTTGGCCGCCAGGTTCTGCCGCGCTACCTCTTCCTGAAAAGCCGTCGTAACGCTTTTACAGCCGTAGGCCTGGCACCCGGTGCCGTTGCATATCGCGATGACGGTCTTTTTCGGGTCGCGCTTACCGGTGACTGATTTTCTTAAAGTCTCCAGCTCATCCAAGGATTTTAGTTTTGCCACTGGTGACATCCTCCGCTAATTACTTATAGTTCGCCAGCACGGAGCCGACCGCTTCGGGTGTCATTTCTCCGTGGTAATCTTCACCGACAATGACCATCGGGCCCAGGGCGCAGGAGCCGACGCAGTTGACCGTCTCCAGCGTGAATTTAAGGTCGGGCGTGGTCTCGCCGGCCTTGATTTTAAGCTCTTTTTCCATCTGTTCCAGCACCCGGTCGGAGCCACGGACATGGCAAGCCGTACCCAGGCAGACGTTAATCAGGTGACGACCGCGCGGTACCAGGCTGAACGCCTTGAAAAACGTGGCGACGCTGTAAACGCGGCTGACCGGCACGCCCAGACCTTTACTGGTCTCTTCGAGCACCTTTTCGGGCAGGTAGCCGATTTCCGCCTGGATGTCCTGCAGGACATCCACCAGCAAGGCTTTATCGTGCTGGTGCTTTTGCAGTACCTGTTTTACTACTTCTTTTTGCTTTTTTGCTGCCATGCTCTGCTTTCTCCATCAGTTTTTGATATTCTAACTCAACTCTGGCCTGTATCTTGGCAATGTTATCATCGCTCAAGTGGCGGAACCTTCCCTGGAGTTTTAAGTAATCTTTGACCGGCCGCAATTTGGGCAGGTCGAGGCTCATTTTATACTGGCCGTTCTCTACCTCGTAAAGCGGGAACATACCGGTCTCCACGGCCAATCTTCCCATCCGGATGGCTAAATCATTGGCGGTCCGCCAGCCGTTAGGGCAGACCGCAAGAACGTGAACGTAAGCCGGGCCGGGCGTGGCTACCGCTTTGGCTACCTTGGCCATCATATCGAAAGCGTAGCTGGGGGAAGCGGTGGCGACATAGGGTATATTATGTGCCGCCGCGATTCCTGGCATGTCTTTCTTCCAGCTGAACTGGCCGATGCTTTTCTTACCGGGCGGCGAGGTGGTGGTCATCGCGCCGAAGGGGGTTGACGAAGATCTCTGCGTGCCCGTGTTCATGTAACCTTCATTATCGAAGCAGATGTAGGTAAAATGGTGTCCCCTCTCCATGGCCCCGGAAAGCGCCTGAATACCGATATCGCTGGTGCCGCCATCGCCCCCGATGGCGACTATCTTGGTGTTTTCCGGTAAAGATGCGCCTTTTCTCCTTAGCACCTTATAAGCCGACTCGATACCCGAGGCCACCGCCGCGGTGTTCTCGAAAAGGGTATGAATCCAGGGTAACTGCCAGGTGGTGAGCGGGAGCTGTGAAGCCACGATTTCCATGCAGCCGGTGGCATTGGCCACGATGACGTTATTACCCATGGCTTTGAAAGCTATTCTCACGGCCAGCGCTTCGCCGCAGCCGATACATGCCCGGTGCCCCGGGGCGAATTTTTCCGTCTTTTGGACCAGCTTGGGAACATACAATGCGTACTTTTCCATTATTCCCTCACCCCGTAACTCTCATATTCGTTCTTGCTTCCCGTGCGGGCGATCTCTATGCCTTTTTTAACGATGTCCTTGAAACTGTTAACGTTGATGTCCCGTCCGCCCAGCCCGCCGATGAAGCTGACGACTTTAGGTCTCCTGGGCAGGTTATAGAGCGCCGCTTTCACCTCGGAAGCGACCGGCCCCGCCGGCCCGCCGACGGAAACCGCCCTGTCCAGCACGATGAGAGTATCCGCGTCTTTAACGGCCTGGCGCAGCTCATCGAAGGGGAAAGGCCGCCAGAGGCGCAGCCTTATCTGCCCGACGTCATTGCCCTCGCTCCTCAACTCATCGATAGCCACCGAGGCGGTCTCGCCGAAGCTCCCCATGGTCAGTAAAAGCGTTTTCGCTCCTTCAACCTGGTATTTTTCCACGGCATTGTACTGTCGGCCGAAAACCTTGTTAAATTCGTTCCAGACCTCCACAATAACCTTTTTAGAGGCCTTCATATTGAATTCCTGCGCCCATTTCGCCTCGGTAAAGATGGCCGGCGGGGCGAATTCGCCCATGGCCACCGGCTTGTCCGGGTTCAGCGGTAGGGGATATTTATTGTGTGGCAGGAATTTCGCCACGTCGCTTTCCTCCGGCATCAGTATCGGCTCGATGACATGCGTCAGGTTAAAGCCGTCCAGGTGCACCATCACCGGCAGCAGCACACGCCGGTCTTCGCCGATGCGGAAAGCGCAGATGGTATTATCCACGGCCTGCTGGCCGTTTTCGACAAATATTTGTATCCAGCCCACGTCTCTGACCGACATCACGTCCGAGTGGTCGCCCCAGATACTCAAGGGGGAGGACAGGGCGCGGTTGGCCACCGCCATAACGATGGGCAATCTCATACCGGAGGCGACGAAAAGCACCTCGTTCATCAGGGCTAGGCCCTGGCTGGACGTGGCGGTGAACGTCCTGGCGCCGGAAGCGGCGGAGCCCAGGCAGGCGCTCATGGCCGAATGTTCGGACTCCACCGGAACATACTCGGCATCCAGTTCGCCGTTAGCAACAAGCTCGGCCAGGTGCTCGACGATATGTGTCTGCGGGGTAATCGGATAAGCGGCGACGACATCAGCGTTAGCCAGCTTGACGGCGTCGGCGACGGCGATGGATACTTCAACGCCTACTCTCGTCGTCATTTCTCCTCCTCCTCGACCATGGTAATCACCCTGGGCCAGCATTCCCTGGCGCAGATGCCGCAGCCCTTGCAGTAATACAGGTCGGCCTCGAAATAGCCTTCCTTGTTCGGGCCGATGCAGCCCTCCGGGCAGTACAACGCGCAGAGGCCGCACTTGATGCAGCGGTCGAAGTTATAGGTCGGCCGCTGCGAGCGCCATGTCCCGCTCTGGTAGGAGCGGGCGCTGCCCGGCTCGGTGACGATACAGCCGATTTCCAGGTCTTTCCAGGTCATTTCGCTCTCGGATTTGGCCATTTATTGCTCCTCTAATGTCACTTGCTCGAAGGCAGTTTCCATCGCTTTGATATTGCGGTCGCCAAGCTTGCCGAAACGCTTTTGCAACGGGCCATGGGCGGACTCTTTTTTAATCACGCCGGTAGCCCTGATAACGGCGCCCAGCATGGTGGTATTGACAATGGGCACCCCCAGCGTTTCCTTGGCAATTTTCGTGGCGTTGACGGTCGAGACCGGATAGCTGATATTGAATTCGGATTTAATCTGCTGCGCGGTCTTCTTGGTATTGACGATGACCTTGCCGCCCTTTTTCAGCCCCGAGGTAACATTGACGATGGACAAGAGAGAGGGGTCCAGGACGACGACGACATCCGGCGTGGTGACATCGGCCCTGATTTTCACCGGCTCTCTGGTATCGACACGGTTAAAAGCCTGCACCGGGGCGCCTCTCCTCTCCGGCCCGAAGCTGGGGAACGCCTGCGCGTACTTCCCCTCGGCGATGGCGGCCTGGGCCAGCATCTCGGTGGAAGTTACCGCCCCCTGCCCGCCGCGGCCATGCCATCTAATCTCAATTAGGCTGCTTTCTTTTACCATTTTCCGCTCCGAATTTTAGAAATGCCCCTGGAGCGACTTGAACGCTCGCAACCAGCTTCGGAGGCTGGTGCTCTATCCACCTGAGCTACAGGGGCGATAAC
>JBEKDL010000096.1:0-5486 GCA_050014355.1 Dehalococcoidales bacterium
TAAAAGACGGGAAAAGATTTATAGACCTATTGTGTTTACGAATCTTTTCCCGTCGTCATACCAAAGAGGTCAGGGGTTTTAGTGACAACGTTTATTGTCCGTAGAATCATATTGGCCGTGATCGTCCTGGTCCTGGTTACGATGATAGTTTTTTTTGCAATGCGTCTTCTTCCCGGCGACCCTATTTACATGATATTGACTGCAGGTGAATTGTCCAATGTTACAGAAGCGCAAGTTCAAGCTATCAGGCATGAGTTCGGACTGGATAAACCCATCATCGTGCAGTACCTGGACTGGTTTGCGGGCGTTTTCCATGGTGACTTTGGTACATCGATAACGCAACGCCGCTCGCCATTAGCGATGATTGGCCAGGGGGTGCCGGTAACCCTTAATTTAAGCCTGGTGGCCTTTGTCGTCAGCCTCATTATAGGCATTCCGGCGGGGGCTGTCTGCGCCATCCGCAGGGGCACCTGGATAGACACTGTGGTAACTATCCTGGCGAACATAGGTATCACCATCCCTATTTTCTGGCTGGGCGAAATGCTTATCTATGCTTTTGCTTTGCATTTCCACTGGCTGCCGGTCCAGGGGTACACCTCTCCCTTTACCGACCTGGTAAAGAACCTCCGGCAGATTACCATGCCGGTCCTTTGTTTGAGCATCTTCCCCATCGCCTCGATAACGCGGCAGACCCGTTCCAGCATGCTGGAGGTAATGAGGCAGGACTATATCCGGACGGCCTGGTCCAAGGGACTGCAGGAACGTGCCGTAGTGATAAAACATGCTCTGAAAAACGGGCTTATACCGGTGGTCACGCTATCCGGCGTGGGACTTACCATCATTCTGGGCGGCTCGGTCTTGATTGAGACCGTATTCAACATCCAGGGGGTGGGACAAATGCTGGTCAATGCCGTCTTTGCGCACGACTACCCGGTCGTCCAGGGTTTTATTTTGTTTATCGCCGTGGCGGTATTATTCGTAAACCTGCTGGTAGATATTTCCTACGGTTGGCTCGACCCGCGGATACGGTACGGATAGGGAGCTCTGAAGATGACAGAAGTGAACACGTTACCTGGAGCACCTCTCGAGTTTGTCCAACGCGCGGGTGGTTTGCGGCGTTTCTTCAGGGTGTTATTCGGCCGGGGCCTGGTGATTTTTGGCGCCGTGGTCATATTGCTGGTCGTTATCACGGCTATTTTTGCTCCTTTCCTGGCTCCCTATAACCCTTACGATCAGGACCTGTCCCAGTCCCTGGTTAAACCCTCCGCTCATCACCTGCTCGGCACGGATTCTCTTGGACGGGATACATTGAGCCGCTTAATCTTCGGTTCTCGGAATTCTCTGCTCGTCGGCGTGGTCGCCCTGGCTATAGCCGCCACCATCGGTATCACGATGGGACTGCTCGCCGGGTACCTGGGCGGCTGGGTTTACACGGTAATTATGAGGTTCATTGATTCGCTGATGTGTTTTCCCATGATAATGTTGGCCCTGGTCATCGCATCCCTGCTCGGCGGCGGCATAAAAAACGTGATGGTAGCGATTGGTGTAGCCATGTTGCCCGGGTACGCCAGGCTGATGTGCGGGCAGGTGCTCTCGGTCAAAGAAAACGACTACGTGCTGGCGGCCAATTCTGAAGGCGCCGGCAGCTTTCGTATCATGTTAAGCCATATCCTGCCCAACTGTTTTCCTCCGTTAATAGTTTTAATGACCATGCAAATAGGCGCGGCGATACTGGCGGAGGCTGGTCTTAGCTTTCTGGGCATCGGCATCGAGCCGCCAGCGGCAGCCTGGGGTCTCATGGTGAACGACGGGCGTTTCTATTTGCTGTCCAACCCGCTTCTTTCTTTTGCTCCAGGTGTAGCTATCATGCTGGTTGTATTTGCTTTCAACATGGTAGGGGATGGGTTAAGGGACGCTCTGGACCCGCGGCTCAGGGGAGTGTTGTAGATGATGAGGAAGTGGGCCGCCGTGTACAATACGCAGAACTTTTGAACTTTCCTTCAGCCTGACATCATAATTATGTAATTTTATGTTACTGGATGAGGCGCTTATAGCTGTTACTCTTGAGTCACAATCCAAGCTTTCGGTTAAATGACAATCATTTGGCTTCGGCAATCACATTTATTTGTTTTAGTTATTGATAGAGGATGGCAAACCGGAGTGCCCAGGATTTATCTTACGCCTTAATCGGCTTCAATCCCGCTTCCAACCTGGCATCATTGATGTGAATTAATATCGCCTCTTCCAAAGGCATCAGAGAAAAACCGAAGTCCTCCCTGGCTCTCGCGCAACTGACCTTCCAGGGTAATCCAAAACTTGCCGACTCGTCCGGCGGAGCCTGGGGACCGAACTCTATATTGGCATCCGGAATGTATTTACGCACCACTTTGGCGATATCAATCATCCTGGTTGGAGCACTGGCGACGTTGTATACAGGATGCGGAGAAGAGGGGGCTTTTATCAAGATTCTAGTTAAAGCCGCCACATCGTCGGCGGAAGATAGAGCGGCCGGGCCGGTACCATCCACCTCGGTAGAGAAAGTCTTTCCGACGGCTGGCAGCGATACCAGGTCAGAGAATTGCTTGATTATCGGCGGAAAAACGCCGCCGTGCCCGTATCCGAGAAAAGGCCGTAAAGCCGAGAAATTTATATCGTATAGCGCACTGTACTGCGTCGCCAGCATTTCACTAAGCTGTTTGGTCAGGCCGTAAGCATTCCCGGGGTGCAGATGGTCATCCTCGTTAACTTCTCTATCCCCGTATTCGTTCTGGGGACCGTATACACCGACCGAGCTGGCATACACCACGCGAGATATCCCCATCAGTCTGGCCGCTTCAAAGACATTGCACATGCCCAGCGTGTTAACTTTGATAGCCAGCCGCGGATTGCGCTCGAAAGCTCCCGTCAGGATAAAAGCCATGTTAACTATTCTCTCGATGGAGTAGGTCTTGATAATGTTCAGTATAGCCTCAAGTTCAGATACATCTCCTGGGACAAAACGGAACTTGTCAGCATGTTTTTGAATAGAGTCCATGAACCATTCTCCAGGATGGGTGATGTCCATTGAAACCACAACGGACACATCTTTATCACGGAGCAAATGAGAAATTACCTTTCGTCCGAAAAGGCCGCTTCCGCCTATAACCAAAATATTCATTTTATCCGTAATTCTCATTGCGTCCCGGAAAATTGCTATAGATATGATACAATTTTCATCCTGTATCAGCAAACGCGTCAGGCATGGAAACTTTGAAACAATAACCGGGAACAACCCGGGTCACATAACGCTAAAAGGTGCAGCTAGATCTGATTTGCCTAGTAATAAAGACTCAACAGGCACTCCATCACAATTTACTTTTTCGTTACCTAACAGACTCTCCCTTATGCCATGTACTGAATATCTTGACTTCTATTATCACTTGAGTTTACACTAAAACATCTTCTGGTAAAGGGTGTATATTTATGAAATGCCCACATTGCCAGGCTGAAAACCGTGAAGGGGCAGAGTTCTGTGGAGATTGTGGACAATCACTACGCTCTGAAGTTTCCTGCCCACAATGCGGAAACGTTAACCCACGAAGTAAACGGTTTTGCGACAAATGCGGCCACACTCTAGTCGAAAAGGAACCACCGGAACTTACCAAGCTATCTCCTGCTATGCCCACCTCTTTTGCAGGCGGGCGTTACCAGGTCAAGAAGTTCCTCGGCGAGGGCGGCAAGAAAAAAGTTTATCTTGCCCATGACACCACATTAGACCGGGATGTCGCCTTTGCTTTAATAAAGACGGAAAAGCTGGATGCCGTCGCCAGGACGCGCATTAAACGCGAAGCCCGAGCCATGGGGAGACTCGGCGACCACCCCAACATCGTGACCGTTTATGATTTCGGCGACCACGAAGGACAGCCCTACATGGTTTTACCACTCCTGCCGGGTGGTGATGTGGAAGGACTCATTAAGAAAGCCCCCGACCACCGTTTACCTCTGGACAAAGCCATAGAAATAGCGGTATCCGTCTGTAAAGGATTGGAGTTTGCCCACGCTAAGGGAATTATTCACCGCGATTTAAAGCCCGGTAACGTCTGGTTAAGCGCCGACGGCACCGCCAAGATAGGTGACTTCGGCCTGGCCGTAGCGGTGGAGCTATCAAGGTTAACCAAGTCAGGTATGATGGTGGGCACGGTAGCCTATATGCCCCCGGAGCAAGCTATGGGCGGTAAAGTCACTACTAAAGCCGACCTGTATTCTTTAGGCGCTATGCTCTACGAAATGGTAACGGGGAGACCACCCTTCGTGGGTGATGACTCGGTGGCAATTATCGGCCAACATATTAATACCCCGCCGGTATCCCCCGCCTGGCACCGGGCCGACCTGCCCCCGGCGCTGGAGACGCTCATCATGCAGCTGCTGGAAAAAGACCCCGCTAAGCGCCCTGAATCGGCGACGGTTGTTTTACAGGCTTTAGAAGCAATCGGGGCGGGTAAGGTAAAAGAGCCATCTAAGGAAACAACTTCTCAAGGTGAAAATCCCATTTACCGACGCGTTTTTGTAGGCCGTGAACCGGAGCTCAAGCAACTACAAAGCGCCTTTGACGGCGCTATGTCGGGCCAGGGCGCTTTGATGATGGTCATGGGCGAGCCGGGCATCGGTAAGACGGCCCTGACCGAGCAACTAGCGACCTATGTCACCCTGCGCGGTGGGCGGACTCTGGTCGGCCACTGCTATGAAGAAGGCTCGCTGTCATTACCCTACCTGGCTTTTGTCGAAGCCCTGCGCTCTTACGTCCTATCCCGGGAGGTCAAAGACCTGCGGGAAGAGCTGGGCACCGGCGCCGCGGACGTCGCCCGCATCGTCTCGGAGATAAGGGAACGCCTTAAAGTAAAACCACGACCCCAGAAAGACCCCGAGGAAGAAAGATACCGGCTGATGCAGGCGGTAACCAGCTTCCTGACCAATGCCGCCAGTGTCCAGCCTCTGCTCGTGGTATTGGAAGACCTGCATGATGCCGATAAAGGCACCTTAGATATGTTAACAAATGTCTCACGCCACCTGGCCGGGGCGAGGCTTCTTATTGTGGGGACATATAGAGATGTGGAAGTAGACCGCACTCATCCTCTTTCGGCAGCTTTAGCTGAATTAAGGAGGGTATCTACCTACGGGCGCGTTATCCTGCGGGGACTTAACGCGGACGAGGTCCGGCGCATGCTGGAGAGCATCACCAGAGAAAGCTTCCCCTGGGGACTCGCCGAGGCGGTGCACCGTCAGACGGAAGGAAACCCGCTCTTTGTGCAGGAGGTAGTGCGCTATCTCGCCGAGGAGGGCTTAATCACCCAGAAAGAGGGGCGCTGGCGGCCGGCTAAAGATACACCGCTGGAGATGAGCATCCCGGAAGGATTAAGAGACGTTATCGGCAAGAGACTGTCGCTGCTCTCAAAAGAGTGTAACCAGCTGCTTTCCGTCGCTTCCGTCATCGGGCGGGAGTTTGGCAT
>JBEKDL010000097.1:0-5326 GCA_050014355.1 Dehalococcoidales bacterium
TACCGTCGATGCCCGGGATCACTATACCTACGGCCATTCCAAGGTGGTCTGTAAATATGCCGCCGAGCTCGCTAAAGCTATGGGTTACGACTCGGGCGGGATTCGCCGCATCCGGGCGGCGTCTCTGCTGCATGACATCGGTAAACTGAACCTGCCTGACAGCATACTGACCAAGCGCGGCCCGCTGACGGATGATGAATGGGAAGCGATAAAACACCATCCGGAGCTGGCGCTGGATATTATCAAGTATATCGTCGGCCTGCGGGACTGTATCGATGCGATTTTATACCATCATGAAAGATTCGATGGCCAGGGCTATCCCAAGGGTCTCAAGGGGCAGGATATCCCCCTCGATGCGCGCATCATGGCGATTGCGGACGCTTATGACGCCATGAAGTCGGAGCGCAACTACAAGGAGCGGGGAATGACCGAGGAAGAAGCCCTTAATGAGGTGGAAAGATGTTCCGGAACCCAGTTCGACCCGGAGCTGGTCGAGGTTTTTGTCAGACTGCGCCGGAAATCAATCGAAGAGGCTTTATTCCAGGCGGCGACGCCAAACCGGCCAAAGACAGGCTAGCGCCTAAGGTCAATCTCAAGAACTTCAGGAGGGGGTATTGATTACCCCCTCTTTTTTCTTTGTTTTACCCTAATCTCTTTAACTTGACATGCTCTTATCCGTGATGTAGATTTTTCTCGACCGGCCTTTCACGGTCGGTTCAGCACTATTTCAAGGAGGAAGAAATGTCAACAGTTTTAAAGGATAAAGTAGCTATCATCACCGGGGCTGGGCGTGGCCTGGGGAAAGCCTTCGCGCTGCGGTACGCCGAGGAAGGTGCCAGGTTGCTATTGCCGGATATCGGCCTGGAGAGGGCCGAGGCTACCGCAAAAGAGATAAAAGCGAAGGGCGGCGAAGCCGCCGCCATGCTCACCGACGTTTCCGATGAAAAAGCCACAAAAAAGATGGCTGAAGAGGTCATTAAGCGCTATGGGAAAGTGGACATCCTGGTCAATAACGCCGCCATCTGGTACGGACTGAATATCACACCCTGGGACGCCTGGACGGTAGCAGACTGGGAGAGGATTTTTAAGGTCAATGTCATCGGAACATGGCTATGCTGCAAAGCGATAGCGCCGCTCATGATAAAAGCCGGCAGGGGCAAGATAATCAATATCGCTTCCAACGTGGCGCAGGTGCCGGCGGCGCAGGTCTTTTTACCATACGCCTGCAGCAAGGGGACAATTTACACCTTTACCCATGCCATGGCCCGGGCGCTGGGCGGCTCGGGTATTAACGTGAACGCCATCGCCCCGGGCTATACCGCCACCGAGGCCAGCCTGGGACAGCGCGATAGCGACGGTACTTTCAAGCTGGCTACTTCGGAACAGACGCTCCAGCGCCGCGAACAGCCGGAGGACCTGCTGGGGGCGGCCGTTTTCCTGGCTTCGGCAGCGTCCGATTTCATGACCGGACAGGTGCTCTACGTGGATGGCGGCACGGTGATGCTGTAGGGAGATAACCGGGGAACAAAAAGGGGAGGGGTCAAAACCCTTCCCCTTAATTTTTACCCGGTGTCGCCAATGGCTATTTATATACGCCGTACTCTTTAGTGGCGTCAATCATCGCGTGGATGTTTGCGGGAGGCAGGTTTTCAATCACAGCGCCGCTCATCATGATATAGCCTCCGCCCGGGGCGCAGGCAGAGACGAGCTTTTTAACGGTTTCTCTGATTTCCTTGGGATTACCTACTGCCAGCTGGGCGATAGGCATGTTACCGCTGATACAGGCCACGTCTTTCAGCGCCGCTTTGGCTTTAGCCATATCGGTCGTATCGAATCCCCAAATTACTTTTCCTTTGGGAACATCCCTGATTTCTTTCAAGCGTGAGTTGTAGCCGCCTTCCGCCCAGGGAAATGGCAGACAGCCTTCACTTATCAGACCTTCGAGGAGGGCTTTCAGAGAAGGCCAGTAGAATTTCTTGAACTGCTCATCGTTCATGAAGCCATCGGCGCCTTTGTGCAGCGGGATAAAAACCACCGGGTTCCCGTTCATTATAGCCGCCGAAGCGCCCATCTTTATCATGATTGGCGTCACCTGTTCCAGTGCCCGGAGGACTTTCTTCGGCTGGCGGTACATATCGATTATCATACCCTTGGTGCCCCGCAAGGTATCCCCGACCATATCAAAGGGCGCCTTGGTGCCGCCGCCGAAGAACCCGGGGAACCCGTTCGCCGCCATGTCCGCGCCGTAGGCACCTACGGTCTGTATCCACTTGAATGCTTCGCTGCCGGCATCCATCAGCGCCTTGAGGGCCGCCTGCACCGGGGGCAGTCCGTACGGCACCAGGGCGGCACCGGTGAAACCGCCGTACATTTCCATGATGTTGGTCATAGGCGTGATCATCTTGAAGGCATCCAGCGCGCCGAAAATGCGCGGGAAGTAGGTGCTCATAAAGTAGTTGGTTGGGTCACTAATCAGGGAATCGTACTCGTCGGCTTTCATATATTCGCCTTCAATAGCCTGATAAGAAGACTCGGGCGCGACCCCGTGGCCGGGCCAGGCATACAGCTTATAATCGAGGATATCGAAGCACCTGCCCGGCGGAGCCGTGGTCACGCTGCCGTGGGCATCAGGCTGGAAGTCCAGGATGTATTTTTTAAAGGAACTGAAGAGCTTATCATAGTCGTACATCACGTCGCGGGGCGTCAGGCCGGAATAATAAGCGCCGAAAAATCCGGTCATGGGGAAAACCGGCACCCTGTCCGGTTTTTTCAGATAGATGGCATCCAGAAATCTCTGTACTCTGGCCTTGTATTCCTTTTCGGCTTTGGCATCAACGTACTTGATATCAGGCGGCGAGAGCCATCTCTGCACCAGGGATTCGTGTTTTTCGCCGGCTGACATCTCTTCCCATTTCTTTTCCATTTTCACTCTCCTGGATAATACAGAATTTACCGTGAAACGATTAGTATTTTGATAATGAGGTGGGTTTATATTCTCCAAAAATATATCATGCGAGCAGGGATAACGCAATACCCCGAACGTGGTATATGTGAGGGGGAGATAGCTTACCGCAGCTGGTCATCAAATAATGTATAGAGCCGCTTTGATGTCTTCGGCGACCATTCTTCTTACATTTTCCGCCGGATTGCAGTCAAATTACATTTATTACCTTGATTTTTTTCAGGCCATAAGTTAATATCCGAATAGTAGTGTGTGTGCGGGGAGTGACATTAAAACATAGTTTGATGCGAATCTAGCTTTCCCGGGGATGGCTAAGATCTATTATTCGTAACTGGTCACTAGATTAATAGGGAGCCAATAGTGAAACCGACCCTGAAAAGTCGGTTTTTTTATTTGAAAATGGAAAAGATTAAAGTCGTTCTATCGTATCAGCAGGTTATTTTCCGCGAGGGCATCCACTTTATCCTTTCGGGTGAAGAAGATTTTGAGGTTGCCGGCGAGACGACTGGCAACAAAGAGGCGTTAGAGCTCATCGAATCCAGCCAGGCAAACGTCGTTATCTTGAGCCAGGCGGATGAAAAATCCGATAGCGCGGAAATCACGCGCCGCATCAAGCAGAGCTATCCTTCAGTATCCGTCATTCTTATCACGCAAAAGGATGAAAGCGAGCGGATTTTCCCGGATATCGTTGCCGGTATCAGCGCCAGCCTCACCGCGGACACCGAGCCCGAACGCATGGTGGCTGTTATCAGGGAAGTAGCCCAGGGTCAACTCCCGATTATCGAGGCTTTACTGGCCCCCGCGCTAGCGGCCCGCGCTTTGGCCGTTTTTCAGGACCTGGCTACGCTTAATGAGCGCCTGGGCATATCCATGGCGCAGCTCACTAAGAAGGAGTCTGAAGTACTATCGGGCATTGCCTCCGGCATCGACCAGGGGCAGGTTGCGGCAGGATTAAAGGTGCCCGAGGCCGCGGTCAGAGACCATTTGCGCGCTGTTTTACAAAAGCTGGTCGCCAATGACCGTACCAGGGAGTTGATTGAAAAGACGCAAATGTCGCTGCCTTCTTTACTTCACCTGATGCCGGGCGGGGGCGGCAGGCCAGCGGAATACCTGACCCGCGCCGAGTTCAACGAGTTTAAAGATAGCTTGATGAACGCTATAAAATCCGCGTTCACCGAAAAACCCCGGAGCTAGCGTTTAAACCGTTCGTGCTTTCCTTGGTTCTTCCGTGACGTTTTATCCCCCCGGCACTCATTTTTTCTCGGGTTGAGGGGGAGGCGGAGGCATCTGCGGCGGGGGCGGCATCATCGTCTTCGTCTGGAGCGGTTTACAGATAATTTCCGTGATATGAAGCTCGGGGAGACGCGTTGAAGAAGCCGCCACCGCTACGATAGCGGTATCAGCGCCGCGGCCTGTCCCGGCTACTATAACGACCTGCTCTCCGGGGGCAACGTGCCCGCCATCCACCACCATTAAAGCGATTTCCACGCAGACCTTCATCCCCTGGCAAAATGTGCGCAGCAGATTAGCCATGACCCGGGGAGTCTCCATTCCGTATAGGTGCTCCGTGTGGAACAACATCGTGCCGAAATGTACAACATGCCCCTTTTTATTAAGTTCAGCAACAAGCTCCGCCGGGAAGCGCTGGGTTCCTGCCATGAAACCGTACTGATGGGGCACCACGACCATTTTAATGCCCGTGCCCGCCCAGCGCTCGGCGGCCTGGCGCGCCGTATCCCCTCGCGTCGAGGCGAGGACGATTTTCTTAATGCCCCGGGCTTTCGCCCTTTCCGCGGCCAGGCGGAGCGTGGTTTCCGTGTTGTTAATCCCCGGTTCCTCGAAATAAGTAATTTTCTCTTCCATGTTGGGCCTCCTTTAGTTGAGCTGCAGCGTACTGTTGGTTTTAGATTGAATAAAGAATAATGGCACCAGCGCCAGAATTGACAGGCCGGCCCAGAAAAGCAGCGGCAGACCAGCGGAGAAATCGGCAAAGCTGTTGCCCAGCGGAGGGGACAGGAAAGCGCCCACCATGCCGATGGCGCCGGAAAGCCCCATCGCCGTGCCCCCGTAAGTGCCGCCCACACCTTTCGTCTCAAATATCATAACGTTTATCATCGATGGCCCACCGCTCCTCAAGAAACCGCCGATGATAATCAGGAGCCATACCCCCGTACTGTTGACAAAAGGAAGGAAAGCCAGAATAGCCGTCAATGCCAGTATCGATAAAGCGAGCACCACCTTCCGTGACCCGATTTTATCCGAGAGCAGGACCATGGGAATAACACCGAGAGTGCCGACGCCGCTCAATACCGTAATCGAGCTATCGGCGGCGGTGGTTGTCCAGCCGGAGTTCCGCAGGTAAAG
>JBEKDL010000098.1:0-5237 GCA_050014355.1 Dehalococcoidales bacterium
CCAGCAGAACACCCTGGGGCTATCGACGGGCGGCGCTAAAGACATTAATAATTTCCGCGAAAATATCCGCAACAACTACCTGCCCCTGCCGACCGATATCACCTACGAAGGACTTTTCTACGATTACTACTTCGATACAGGCACGCCCCAGGCCACTAATAAGCTCTATAGTCCGTCTTACGCCTATGCGGTCACGCGCGACCCGCTTTCCGGGCAGACCGAGTACTATCTCTCGGTAGGGCTCAATTCCGGCATGAAAGAAGAGGATTTCTCCCGTAAGAAGTTGAACCTGGTAATCGTGATAGACGACTCCGGTTCCATGGGCGAGCTCTACACCCAGTACTACTATGACCGGTACGGCGTCAGGCAGGACGCTTACGCCGGGGAAGGCATCACCCGGCAGACCAAGATGAACAGCGCTGATAACGCGGTGGTCAGCATCCTCGACCAGCTTAACAGCGGCGACCGCTTCGCGATAGTCCTGTTCAACAGCACCGCGATGCTGGCCAAACCGATGGGCCTGGTCGATAACACCAACATGAGGGATGTTGAAAATAATGTGCTCGGCATCAATGCGGGCGGCAACACGAACCTCTCAGCGGGCATGCAGATGGCCACTGACCAGTTCCGCAATCTCCGCGAGGTAAACAGCTACGATTATGAAAACCGCATCATTATCCTGACCGACGCGCAGCCCAACTCCGGCGATTTCAGCAGCACCGGATTGGCGGGCATCATGAAAAATAACGCGGACAGCCGGATTTATACCACCTTTATCGGTATCGGCGTGGACTTCAACTCCGATTTAACGGAGCAAATCACCAAGGTCAAAGGCGCCAACTATTACTCGGTGCACTCGCCGCGTGAGTTCCGGCAAAGAGTGGACGAGGAGTTCGACTTCATGGTCACGCCCCTGGTCTTCAACCTGCAGCTGAATTTCCAGTCTACTGGCTGGCGGATAGATAAGGTATTCGGCAGCCCCGAGGCCGACCAAGCTACCGGGCAACTGATGAAAATCAATACGCTTTTCCCCTCCCGGAGCGAAGGCGGCGAGACCAAGGGCGGTCTGGTCCTTCTTAAATTGAGAAAGACGTCCTCCGTGCCCGGAGAGAGAGTCTATCTCAAGGTAAGCTACGAAGACCGCAACGGTAAAAGCGATAGCAGCGAGGCGGTCATCATCCTCGAAAGCACGTCGCCGGAATACTTCGATAACAGCGGCATACAAAAAGGAATCCTGCTGACCCGGTACGCGGCACTGTTACAGAACTGGATGATTGACGAGCGCCAGCACATCCAGTACAATCAACCCTGGAACCCCAGCATCCGCGAGGACACGGGCATAATCTGCCCGCCGATGCCCAACTTCAGCCAGTGGGAAAGACAGTCGCTGCCGCTGACCGTCTCTGAATCTTATAAGAGAATTTTCCGTAACTTTGCCGGTTACTTCGAGCAGGAAATGCGCGAGGTCGAAGACAGCACGCTGGAGCAGGAGCTTTATATCCTGAATAAGCTGGCCGGTTAACCGGTCCGCTTTCCCTTAACGAGCGCCGGGCCGTATATACCGCCGTCCGGCGCTTTTTCCCCTCTAATCTTTTTTCTTCACTATTTATTTTGGTTTTCCTCACCCCCTACCCCCTCTCCAAACAGTATCTGATTGCGGTTCAGGATTATATCTGTTTGTAGAGGGGGAAAGTTTTGAGAGGGGGCGTAAGCCCCCTCTCTCTTTAACTCCCCTCTCCAGCCAGAAGATTTAAAGTATCCTGTAACGCACCAGGCTGGAGAGGGGATAAAGGGGTGAGGCATACATAACGGTAGCTACATTAATATTTCTCCTGCACAGCAGGACTTGCATTATTCATTATAATATCTCTTATAATATGGGACTGACTATAAGGAGGCTGTAATATGGCGACACTCGAAGAACTACATGCCAGGATGACCCGGCTGGAGGATATCAGGCAGATAGAAAAGCTGCAGCATATCTACGGCTACTACCGCGACTATGGCGACTGGCAGAAGGTCGTCGACCTTTTCGCGGACAAGGACGCCTCGGTGGAGGTAGCGGACTATGGGGTTTACCGCGGGAAGGAGGGGGTAAAGCGCTTTTACATCGACCTGATGGGCTGCGGCGGCAAAAAGCCGCGCCGGAAAGAGATACTGTCCATCGTTTTTCAGCTCCAGGGCGTCGTCACGGTTGACCCATCCGGTAAAAGCGCCAAAGGGCGCTGGTACGGGATGGGCATGGAGGCCATACCTTTTATCTCGGTGTGCGAAGGCGAGCTCCACCAGACGTGGATTCACGGCATCTACGAAAACGAGTACGTTAAAGAAGACGGCAAATGGAAGATTAAAAAGCTCCATTTCAACCTCGTTTTCCGCACCCCTTACGAAGAAGGCTGGATGAAAGTGCCGGTCGTCGGCGAACACGGTCAGGACGCCAAAATAAAGCCGGACGCACCGCCCACCGCCTACCATCCCTACCCATCTGGCTACCATCTCCCCTTTTCTTTTAAAAATCCGGTGACAAGAAAATAGCCATGAACATAGAAGAGCTCGAAAAACATTTAACTTTGCTGGAGGACATCCAGGCGATAGAAGACCTGCAACAGATGTACGGCTACTACATGGACACGCACCAGCGCGAACAGATTGTGACCTTATGGTCGGACAACGCGGAGTCGTTTGAGCTCGAAAGCGTGGGGCTTTTCCTGGGAAAAAAGGGGGTGGAGCAGTTTTTCCTGAAAAACGACCTACTCAAAGGCGACGAAGCGGAAGTGCCGAACTGGATAAATATTCTGATAATGATGTCCCAGCCGGTCATCACCGTGGCGCCCGACGGCAAAACGGCCAAAGGGCGCTGGAACACCTGGCTGGCGGAGGCGATGCCGGTGGAGGGGATAAGGCGCCAGCAGTGGGTGCAGGGCTATTACGAGAACGAGTACGTCAAAGAGAACGGGAAGTGGCTCTTTAAAAAGCTGCACTGGAATGTGACCATTTTCACGTCTTTCGAGGCGGGGTGGCTTAAAGTGCCGCTGCTGGGGCGACTGGACAGAGACGACGCGGACGCCCCCGCCCCTCATTTCTTCCCTTACCCGTCGGGCTACCGCTTGCCGTACTCCTTTGCGCACCCGATTACGGGGGAGTAGTTAACTTCACTAAATCAGATTGTTAATTCAAAACGGTTTTAATATAACCCTGTACCTCATGCGGTAATAAATTGCCGAGATAATGTAGATAAGCACAAACCCCATCAGCGCCATCACCAGGGCGAGTATCAGCACGCCGTAGACCGCGCCCAGCGAGGCCGCCGTGAACGGAAATATAGCGTCGCTACCCACACCGGCTATCAAAGCTATCAGGTTTATCAGAAGAAATGGCAAAACGATGCACCCCAGGCCCGACAGGGTGTGTTTGAAATCCGACCAGCTTAGCCTGATGTTCGAGGAAATACAGACGGCCAGATAAAGGAAGACCCAGAACCGCCAGTCAGCCAGGTTGGCGGCGGTAAAAATCAGCCTGACCAGCGCCAGTGACGAAGTCCTCCAGACTTCAAAATAGCTCCCAATCGAGGAACGGTCCATCCCGTTAGCCTGGACCAGTATCGAGTCCCATACCCGCGAGCTGCCGGGAATGAGCAGGTAAAACACCCCGAACAGCACCGCGCTCCCGAGGATGACCGGCCCGATGCCGATGAAGAAATTCCCCAGGATATGCCAGGGGTTTTTCTTGTTCCACTTGTGGTAAACGTACCCCAGCGTCCCGTTGACCGGGTCGGGGCTGAAAAACTTGATTTCCACGATTTTATGGAGGAATATCACGCAGAAGAGGGCGTGCCCCAGCTCATGCAGCGGCGTGCCCAGCCACGCCACGAGGTAAACGCCCCGGTTCCCGAAGGCCTTTTCCAGCGACTTATAAGTGAACTGCGAAAGAAAATTGATGAGCAGTCCGAAAACGAAAACCCCGGCGAATAGCGAGGCCATCTGGCCGAACGTGGCCACGATAAGGTCGCGGATAAAGAGGAGCACGGACATGTCATTTGAATGATAGGCGCGCCAATCTGGGCTGTCAAGCTAAGGAGCAGCGGGAGGCATTTAGCTTTTCGCGAGTACTTCCAGCGCATCTGGCGCCGAGTGATTCTGGCTGGCCAGCAGGGCACTCAACCATTCCCGGTGCGTCCACAGCGCGCAGCCGCTCTTCCCCTCTTCAAGCTGGTCGGAGTTTTCTCTCACTGCCGCCAGGAACCCGGACTGGAGGGCTTCTTTAAGCGAAGACTCCCGCAGGTTGGTGTCCGAATAAGGCGCGAAAGGACATGGCTCCACGTCTCCCTGCGCGCTGATGTGGACGAACCCGCGCCCCGCCGATAAGCAGCCGCCGAAGTCCTTTTCATCGTCGGGGACGGAGATGAACAGGGCGGGGAACTGTGAGCGGAATGACGCCACCATGTTCGGAAGGTTTTCTCTTTGCTCACCGGTGATTTCCCAGGCTTCGGTGGAGGGGTCGATAGGCGTGTATTCCACCAAGAAAAACAGGCGGCAGCCGAGATGGTGCATATCCCGGATAAAGCGCCGGTCTGTCACGGTATTAAAATTAAGACTCGTCAGCGTGATGGAAGTGCCGAAGAATACGTTCCGTTTTCGCAATCTCCCGATAACGTCAGACAGGCTCCGGAACACACCGCTGCCCCGCCGTAAATCCGTCTCGGCGCGGTTCCCTTCCAGGCTGATTATCGGGACGAGATTACGCCTCTGTTTTATGCGGTCAGCCAGCTCTTCGTCAATCAATGTCCCGTTGGTAAAAACGAAGAAAATCACGTCGGGAAAGTCGCCGATGATGTCCAGTATTTCCCGGCGGATAAGCGGCTCGCCGCCCGCCAGAACCGTGAAAGAAACACCCAGTTCTCTCGCCTCGCGGACAGTTTCCCTCATTTTGCCGGCGTCCATTTCCGGCTGCGTTGAGGTGTGGAGAGACTGCGCGTAACATCCCTTGCAGTGCAGGTTGCACCGGTCGGTAATGCTGTAAATGATTATCGGCGGCACAGATATGCCCTGTTCGCCGAATTTCCGCCTAACTTTGCTCGCTTTCTTCTGCCACTGCACCGTCCGGAAGAAGAAATATGCCTGGGAGGGGCGGCGTAAAGTGATATGCCAGGCGGTGCTGAAAAATATTTTCAACGACTTATTCAAGAGACCGGTATAGTTTTTATTGTCTTTTTGATTTACCTTGTTCATTCCTGTCTC
>JBEKDL010000099.1:0-4993 GCA_050014355.1 Dehalococcoidales bacterium
TGTTATTAGACTATGGACTATAAAAAAGTCTATAATGGTTTTGGTTCACGCTCATAAGATAAAACATGGACTCGAATACGCTGTTCATCGCTATAATCATCCTGATTGCCCTGGCTTTTGATTATACCAATGGCATGCACGATGCCGCCAATTCAATTTCCACTATCGTTTCCACCCGAGTTTTAAAGCCGCAGCAAGCTGTTATCTGGGCGGCTTTTTTTAACTTCGTCGCTTTTCTAATCTTCGGCACCACGGTAGCTAAAACCATCGGCAGCGGGATGATAAATATCAACGCCGTTACGCCAACGGTTATCCTGGTCGGGATTATCGGCGCGATAAGCTGGAACCTCATCACCTGGTACCTGGGACTGCCGAGCAGTTCATCCCATGCCCTGATTGGCGGCTACGCCGGCGCCGCCATAGCCAAAGGGGGTACAGGAGTCATCATCGCGGCTGGCTGGTATAAAACATTGATATTCATCGCTTTAGCACCACTTGTCGGCCTGATTCTGGGGTTCCTGTTGAGGCTGCTGGCTAACAGGGTCCTCTTCAACCAACCCCTGGCTGCGATAAATAAATGGTCGCGTATTTCCCAGCTCTTTTCAGCGGCCGCTTACAGCCTGGGACATGGCAGCAACGATGCGCAAAAAACGATGGGCGTCATCACCGGTGTTTTGTACTCCGGCGGCCTGATATCGGTGTTTAAAATCCCTCTCTGGGTTGTGCTTAGCGCTCACGCCGCCATCGCCCTGGGCACCATCAGCGGCGGCTGGCGCATCGTAAAAACGATGGGGCAAAAGATTACCAAGCTGGCACCCATTGACGGTTTTTGCGCCGAGACAGCCAGCGCCGCCAGCATTTTCCTGGCGACTCACCTGGGTGTACCGGTAAGCACTACACATGTGATCACCGGGGCAATATCAGGCGTGGGCGCCGTCAGGCGCTTGAGCGCTGTGCGATGGGGAGTGACCATAAACATTGTCTGGGCATGGATTTTAACAATTCCCATGTCCGGTCTGATTGCCGTTGGTCTCTATCAGCTGACCCGATTATTTACTTAACTTTTACCTTGCAACCGTTAGCCGCTTAAAGCCGCTGGAGAAATCAGCCGAAATGGGGTAGCATAATAACCGGGATAATTTCATAAAGGCGACATGCCAGTATGCCTAGAAAAAAGAGAACTTCGCGATTTCACGCTCTGGATGTTTTCCTGTTATTTATTCCCGTTTCCGTCCTTTTTTATTACCTGCATATCCATCCTGTTATTTCATTTTTCGCTACCGGGGCTGCCATCGTGGGTTTATCTCATATCATCGTCGAGGTAACCGGAATTATCGCCCAGCGCGTTTCCTCAACCATATCCGCCCTGATAAACGCCACCTTCGGTAATGCCATCGAGTTTTTTATCGCCGTTTTCTCATTGCGGCAGGGACTGGTGGAACTCGTCAAAGCTTCTATCGTCGGCTCCATCATGCTCAATGTTCTTTTCCTTATCGGTCTTTCCATGTTCGCCGGTGGACTGAAATACAAGGAACAGAGATTCAATAAAGACTCCGCCGGCCTTTCCTCGACCATGCTCATCATCATGGTGGCCGGGCTGGTATTGCCTTCGATGTACAGTATTCTGGTGGGCAAACCGGCCCACGCCATGAGTCTGGCAGTCTCCATAGTACTGGGTATAGTGTACCTGTTGAGCTTGCTTTATACGCTGGTCACGCACAAGCACCTGTTCATCGTAGAACGCGAGGCGCCATCAAGGCCATCTTTCCATCCCTGGGATTTACGTACAGCCGTTATTTTGCTATTTATCGCCATCGGCCTGGGGAGCTTTGAGTCTTACTTATTGGTCCAGACCATCAAGCCGCTGACCAGCAGTCTGAATCTATCGCAAACATTCGTAGGGCTGGTACTCATCGCCGTACTGACCAATCTGCCGGAGAATGTCAGCGCCGTGGGCTTCGCCCGCAGGAACAACATGACGCTTTCTCTGGAAATAGGTATGAGCTCGGCTTTACAGATTGCGCTTTTCGTGGTGCCAATCCTGGTGTTGCTTTCCACGGCGTTGACCGGCAGCCCGCTGGACCTGGTTTTTTCACCGTTTTCACTGATAGCCCTGGTGATGACGGCGATGATTGCCAACTACATCAGCGCCGATGGTATCTGCCACTGGCTGGAAGGCGTCCAGCTTATAGCCGTTTATGTCCTGATTGCGATAGGGTTTTACTTTATTTAGGATTTCCCCTTTTCCCGGGTTAAAATAATCCCTGCCTTTTCAAGCTGGTATAGCTCTTATCACCGATAATGACATGGTCGAGGACATTTATACCCACGATTTCTCCTACCTCGGCCAGCCTTTTCGTAATACGGATATCATCGTCAGAGGCCTCGGTGTCCCCTGAAGGATGGTTGTGAATCAAGATGACCGAGGAAGCGGTGGCGGATATCGCCTCTTTAAACACCTCCCTGGGGTGAACTACGCTGCCGTCCAGGCTGCCGATAGATATCTCCGCCAGCTTGATTAAATGGTTGCGGGTGTCGAGCAGCGCCGCCAGGAAATATTCTTTCTTTTTATCTTTTAGCTTCCCTCGCGTTAGAGCGTAAACATCTTCGGGCGTTTTAACCGTGATTTTATCGGTTGCCTGCGCATAACCTTCGGTCCGCCGTGAAAGCTCGACGGCGGCTTTAAGCTGGGCGGCCTTGGCGATGCCGATGCCCCGCACCTGCGATAGCTCTTCCATGGAGGCTCCGGCAATACCTTTGAGTCCGCCGAACTGGCCGAGCAGTCTCTGGGCGGTGACCATCACCGATTCCCCGGCGATGCCCCGCCCCAGTATCACTGCCAGGATTTCCTGCGCAGAAAGCGCCTCCGCCCCCAGCCGCTGTAATCTCTCCCGGGGCCTATCGGCGATGGGCAAGTCATGGATAGTCATTGAATCGTATTTTTCTTTACCCGGTTTGGCCATACCTGTGTAGTCTAACACCAGGCGCCGGAAAACGGCAAGTGCTGAAATTCACACAAGTGACAGCATCCATCAGATAATGTATTATAAAGACAAGAAAAGGAGGCTTCAGAGCATGAATTCACAACCTGAGCGAGAATATGCTTCACAGGCGGACTACGTAGAGTGGGTTCGTGAATCAGTGGAGACGCGCTCAGGGGAGATTGTAGCCGCACTTCGCAAGGCTTTTCAAGGTGTCATCCGTAAAGAAGAAGTTGAGATTATCGTATTTTCAGGAGTGACCGCACCAGAACTAGCTGATAAGTTACTAGCTTTCCCTCTTATCCTAAAGCCGGTGCTCCTAGCATCAAACATTGCGGCTCGGGCGATTGAGCGAGATTTAGGCATAAAGAGCCTTGACACGTATGATTGTCATTTGTCGAGGGAGCAGGCGCTTTCTATATCAGGCTATATTAAACCCTTTCTGCCTGACAGCCTTCCGTTGCCAACGCTGACTGAACTAGATAGGGTCATGTTTGCTGATAAGGAAATACGCAAGATTAAAGGGCAATGGGAAGGAATAGTGATACGGGCCCTGAATGCTTATTCCAATTTGACCTTCAAGAAATGTAAATTTCAACACAACAGTCAGGCTTTTGAACTTGACGCGGCAGCCAAGGATACTTTGGGTAACATCCTGCACGCTGTAGATATCAAACGAATTGAGGCACGAAGAGACATCCACAAACGTACAGATGAAATTGTTAATAAAGGATCTCATTTCAAGGCGGTTTACCCGAAGGCTAATTTTGGCGCTGTCATCTATTATCCATTCATAGCTGAACACGGGAATGTCCGTGATAGACTCCAATCACCCTACGTTGATTCCGTAGTCTTTGCTGGAGCTTCGAAGGACTCTGTCATAACAGCCGTAAAGTTACTACTAGGTAAATTCAAATGTTTGAAGAGTTAACCACAACAACTAAACCAGTCATTGAAGAAAGTAAGCAAATTCCTACCACGCATCGCCTGGTCATAGGTGATTCCCGTGAGATGGGATTCTTGCAGAATGACTCCACACATTTGGTTTTAACATCGCCCCCTTACTGGAACTTAAAACAGTACCCGGATAGACCCGGCCAACTTGGTAACATGGGTGATTATGAAGCGTTTCTGGAAGAGCTTCATAAAGTATTCAAAGAATGTTATCGAGTTTTAGTACCCGGGGGAAGAATGGTGTGTGTGGTGGGTGATGTCTGCCTCTCTCGGCGAAAACATGGGCGCCACCACATTGTGCCTCTCCATGCAGACATTGCCGTTATCTGCCGGGCAATTGGGTTCGATAATTTAAACCCTATTATCTGGCACAAAATTTCCAACGCAACACTGGAAGTCAATAACGGTACCAAGTTTTTGGGGAAACCCTACGAGCCAAATGCTATCATTAAAAACGATATAGAATTCATCCTCATGCAAAGAAAACCTGGGGGGTACAGACAACCTACGGAAGAACAGAGAAAGCTTAGCAGACTCTCAAAGAAGGAATACGATGCATGGTTTCGCCAATTTTGGTTTCTAACAGGGGCATCCACTCGTAAACACCCTGCACCTTTCCCAGTCGAACTCGCTTATCGCTTGGTACGCATGTTCTCCTTTGTTAGCGACACGGTACTAGACCCGTTTATGGGCACAGGAACCACAATGGTGGCTTCCATGAAAGCGTGCCGAAACAGCATAGGAGTTGAGATTGACCCTGATTATATCGAAATGGCAAGGCTCCGCCTACAGAAGGAAACATCCTCTTTTCTAGTGAATGCCACCATAATCTAGCGAGCCTGCCCGCCTTTGCCATCTTGGATAGGTCTTTATTCAATTATTACCTATCAGAAACTTTGATATTAACAACCACCAACGTTATTGCCATTATCTGCTATCTTTGTTATACTCTGACAAAACATAGCGAATGGAGATGTTTTGTGAAGAGACTCGATGGGCGTGCCTACAACGAGCTGCGACCGCTTAAAATTATCCCGGATTACCAGAGCTTCGCCGAG
>JBEKDL010000100.1:0-4505 GCA_050014355.1 Dehalococcoidales bacterium
CGTGACCTCTCCCGTAAAAGTCCAGGCGCTTTTAGTGCCGCCTTCCCATGACTGCGAATAGGCCAGAGAAATGGTGCTCGTGCCCCTATTAAGTGCCTTGAAACTCCAGATTTCCTGCCCCCCGGCACCCAGGGCGGTGCTCTCCGGCAGCACATATTCCGATTCTCCGTCCTGCGCCAGCACCGTCACGGAGGAAATGCCCGCCAGTCCCCATCTGAAACCTGTGGTGGCATTTGAAGGTAATGTTATTTTTATAACGTCCCCGATGTGAACGCCGCTGATGTTATGGGTCTGGTTTTTGTTCTGTGTGAAATCGTCATAAGAGAGTTGAAGCGGCACTTCCCTGGCCACGGGCGCACAGGCCAGCAGTGATAGCGCCAGGACGGATATCATGACCGTTGGTATTAGCTTAATTTTCATGTCAATGTTCTGCCTCTAATTGTTCGGCGTGAGCTCAAGGTATATCAGTCAATATTATAGGCTATCTGCACGTTTACCGTGATGTCCATTTCGCCGACACTTACAGGAGTAGTCGTGCTGGGTGCCGCTTCTGCCTTGGCTGCCACGTCGCGATAAATCGGGGTAGGCACATAAGAGTTTTCGGTGATGTAGACAGGTTTACCCAGTTTTACGCCGGCCGCATCGGCCAGCTGTTTCGCTTTAGCGGCGGCATCGGCGACGGCTTTTTGCCTGGCCTGCGCCTGGTAGTTCGCCGGGTTATCTATGGTGAAGCCGATACTGTTAATGCGGGTCAGGTCCCCGCCGGCGGCGGTTACCGCATCGATAATTCGACCTGCCTTATAGTCAAGAGTGTAGCTCTCCTGGGGTAAAATCCTAATCTTGGCGGTTACCGTGTTGGTGACCTGGTAGCCGGTGATAATCTGGTCCTGCTTGGTGTTGTCCCACCGTGTCAGGGGTTGGATATTGAAATTCTGCGTTTGAATATCTTTAGCGGCCACGCCGCCGTTTTTCAGCGCGGTCATCAGTTTGTCCATGGCGCCGGAAGCCTGGGATTGAGCATCGGCGATGCTGATTGCCTGGGCCTGTACTCCTGCGCTTAATATCGCGACATCGGGTGCGGCAGTGACCTTGCCTTCGCCATTGACCCAGATTCCCTGCTGCTGACTGTTTAAATTAAGGTTGCCGGAAAACCCTCTTTCCGAACCACAACCCGCCAGCCCTAACGCTGCCAGCAATATGATAATGATAGCGCCGCCGGTTATTAACCATTTCCTCTGCATGATGTAGCCTCCTCACAAGTCTTCACTATATATAACGGAAAAGGTCGCTGCGAGGTTAGCAACGACCTTTAAATTGTCCGCGTGAAAAGAATTCTACCTCTTCTTGTCCATGTTTTTTAAGGCTTCCTCATACCCCTTGCCGGCGACATCGATGGCTTTTTGCAGAGACGGTTTTACATTATCGGGGACCCTCTTCAGGGCTTCTTCTAAGTCCTGTGTATTTTTTTGGGCCTGTTGGGACACGGTGGTTTGAAGGTCGGGTTTTTCGTTATTCTTAGCGGTATTTTCTGCTTTTTGAGTGCCGGCCAGCCTGGTGGCGTTGACGGAAGTTGCCTTTTCCGGCGTGGGTGCCGGTACGGGGGTGACTTTCTGGGCGAATGACGGCGCTTGAGTAGGAACGCCTGGCACCGGCGTCGGCACAGATGGAGGAGGAACGACCGGTTTCGGCAGGGCTTGAGGGGTCGTTACGTTTGGCGCCGCGGCAGTCGCAGTTATTGGCGCAGGTGTTGGAACTAGTATAATCGTGGGTGTTGGCACTGACATGGTCGTGGGTGTTGGCACCGGCATAGTCGTGGGTGTTGATGGTGGTGCCTCTGCAGCCGCCGAAGCCGAGCTTAACACCGGCGGTGTCCCGCCGGCTGTTCCGGTGTCCCCCGCGGACTGGGTCAGCCTGGTAATGGCGGTAAGATTACTATTCATGCGTTCGGTGGCTTTTTCAACCTCTGCTACCTTGCCCTCGTCTGCCATCTTAATTATTTCGCTCACTCGCGTATCGGTAAACTGGGCATACAGCTCGGCTTTGCCCACCGCCGAGGGCGTCAGGGCTACTCTGACATTTTCGGTAAAGAGCTTCACACCGTAAAGAGGTTGGTCCGGCAGGCTGTTAGTGGCTGCCGCCACGGTACCCGTGCCGGCCATTAGGACGATGACGACAACGGAAATCACGGTTACCAGCCGCAACTGCCATCTTAAGGAGCTACTCCGGCGCGGTTTCAAGTTCCTCACAGCCGCCTGGAACTCATGAGCGGCCCGCTGCCGGAACTCCGCGCGGGGCTGGATTTCGGCGGCCTTTCTGGTGGCCATGGCCGTCCGCAGCAATGGTTCGAGTTCGGCGGCATGCTCCGGGAAAGCCGCCAGGCACGTCTCGATAGGCTCACGTTTAAGCATTCGCTCAATGCATTCATTTAAAATATCATCGAACTTTCTCGCTTTACTCATCCTACACCTCCCTCCCCAGGGCTTTACGTAGCGCTACAATCGCGCTGTGCTGTAAAGCCTTAATCGCCCCCTCGCTTTTTCCCATGGTCCGGGCGCACTCGGCCACGGAAAGCTCCCCGGCAAACCGCAGGGAAATAACCTCCTGCTGCGCCCGTGTCAGTCCCCTGGCCGCGGCGGCGATTGCTTCAATTGCTAACTTTTGCTCAACGACACGTCGCGGGTCGTCCCCTTGAAACGGTATCGTTTCATCCAGCGGCACGGTAATCCGCTTCGACTTTTTTCTCAAGTGGTCGACAACCTGGTTATGGGCGATACGGTACAGCCAGGAGGAGAAGGGCATTCCCTTGCTTTTATAGGAGGATATAGACTGAATGGCATTGAGAAAGACCTGCTGTGTCATGTCTTCCGCCTCCGTCCGGTCTCCTATTTTAATACATATATACCGATAAATTTTATCGAAGTTCTCCTCGTATAGCTGAGTTAAAGCCACCTGGTCGCGCTGCTGCGCCCGCCGGATGAGGCTTTCCTCACTTTGCACCTGACAACTCCCCTCCAGAGCCGGAGTAGACATAGGATTGCTTCCCATTCCGGCCGGTAATCAGGGTGTTACCCTGTGCATTTAGTATAACGAATAACAGGCTGGAAAGATAGCAGACCAGTCTCGGTATTTCCAGCGTGCCACGGGAGCGAAAATATGCTAGAATGGCACAATGAACGCCGTCAGGCAGTGAATATAATCATTGTGGAGACGAGCCATTGACCTGTAGCATACGCCCTCTGGCCAAAGAAGACCTTGACCAGGTGAACGCCATCGACCACGAGGCATTCCCTACCCAGTGGCCGCCGCCTAATTACCGCCAGGAGCTGCAAAACAAAATCGCGCACTACCTCGTCGCCACTGACGATTCCAGAATGATAGACCCGCCCCCTCAAAAACCCCGGAACACTCTTCTAAAGCTGATTGGCCGGCTGATGCCCTGGTCTCAACTCAACGCGACTCCCCGGGCGCCGTCGCCCCGGCCATATATCGTCGGTTTTTCCGGCATCTGGATGATGGCTGATGAAGCGCACATTACCAATATCGCCGTGCGCCAGCCGTACCAGGGTAAAGGCATCGGGGGAATGCTTCTCATCGCCACCATCGATATGGCGTGGGAGCTTAAGGCCAGCCTTTTAACTCTCGAAGTACGCGCGTCGAATCTTACCGCACAGCAGCTTTACAGCCGGTACGGTTTCAAGCAGACTGGCCTGCGCCGCGGCTATTACCTGGACAACCGGGAAGACGCTGTCATCATGTCCACCGAAAGCATAAGCTCGCCTGAATTCCGGGAACTTGTACGGGACTTAAGAGCTACACTCGCCGCAAAACTGAACCAAGCATAATTAGTTTTTTTGACAAACGCGGGGAAAAGATTATAATTCAGGTAATCAACGCAACAAAAGGTAATTGAACCAGCGCTAATTAGCGAGAGGAGAAAAAAGGCGATGTGCGAGTTTTGCGACAAACACGGCGAGGGTAAAAAATGGTACCTTCAGGCGAAAAATTACTCGCAGGATTTATACAGCGACCTGGCAAAGCACCAGGTTTTCGATTTCAAGGTATTTTCTAGAGACACAGAGAAACTAACCAAGCTAAAGAAGGCGCCGGCGCTGGTAAGGGCGGTGATGACGCCGTGTGTGACCGAGCGTTTAAAAAGAATGCATTACGGCCAGGTGCTGCCGATTGAGGACGTAGAGCAAATTTTCGGGCTGGTCAACCGCGTAGTGCGGCTGGCGTGCATCTGCCGGAAGAAGAGAGATGTCAGGGAGCAGCGTTTCTGCTATGGTGTGAGCATCGTACCGACGGGGGAAGAAGCGCAAAAGGTTATCAACAAACCAGGTTCGGGGTTTGCAGATGGGCCTGATACGCGCCAGTTGGAGACGGTGAGTAAAGAACAGGCGCTGGAGAGCTTCCGGTTGTACGAAAAGGAAGGTCTTTGCCATACTGTCTGGACGAAGCTGACGCCGTTTATCGCGGGCATATGTAACTGCGACCGGGCGGACTGC
>JBEKDL010000101.1:0-4494 GCA_050014355.1 Dehalococcoidales bacterium
GTATTATTCGGCTATTCTTGAGCATGGTCACAGAATATTTTCGGATCTTTGTTACTTACCGCATTACAATATTGATACCGCAAGCGCCTCCCTGTAATCCGCTTACCACGCCTCCCTCCATATGGGCCACGCCGATTTTGGCACTTTTAACCTGGCGTTCTCCTGCCTGGCCACGCAAGTGCCATGTAAGCTCCGCGATCTGGCGAACTCCGCTTGCGCTTAAAGGATGTCCCTGGGCCAGCAAACCGCCGCTGGGGTTAACCGGGACTTTCCCATTCAAATCAAAGTAACCTTCCATGAGGAGTCTGGCGCCTTCACCTCGCTTGCAAATTCCCATGTCTTCAATGTTGGGAATCTCATTCGCAGCAAACGCATCATGGAGCTCCACAACGTCTATATCCTTAGGTCCTATTCCTGCCATCTCATAAGCTTCGGCAGACGCCTGCTCACCCATGGTGGAGATATCCATGTCTTTTGCGAAAAGAGTGTAATCGCCCGATATAAGCGACGAAGCTACCATCCATACGGGTTTTGAGGTGAACTGCTTCACTTTGTCTTCAGCGCAAAGAATAGCCGCGGCCGCACCGTCACTAACAGGGCTGACCATCAACTGTGTCAGAGGTTCACAGATCATCCTTGCGCCAAGCACTTCTTCCAATGTAAATACTTTCTTGTACATGGCGTAAGGATTTAAACTGCCGTTAAAGTGATTCTTGACCGATACCTGCGCAAACTCCTTGACAGTGGCTCCATATTTGTGGATATATCGCTGCATTTGCATCGCGCCGTAAGCGGGCATGGAAAGCCCGAGGTCTCCATCTATGTCTTTCGCAACGATGGGGCCTTTTGGCATACAGGTGGTCATCGAATCAACACCGACCGCCATGCCGATATCCCATCTTCCGGTGCCGATGGCATAAAACACTTCCCTTACCGCCGTCGTTCCCCCGGCGCAGGCATTTTCTACTCTGGCCATCTCGCGGCTCACCAGTCCGACCTGCATAGCTATCTGTTGCCCGAGACACCCCGTATCGCCGAAAGCATTGGCGCAGTAGACTCCATCAATATTCTTGGGGACAATGCCGCAGTCTTTAATTGCCGCAAGGCATGCTTCAGTGCCTAGAGCTACAAGACCTTTTTCCGGCTGTTTTCCGAATTTGCTCATTCCAACGCCGATAACGGCTACTCGTCTCAATGGTATCTTTCTCATTTAGTATCCTCTTTCAATATTCTGCTTCAGACCTGTTTTAGACCGGTCTGAATTTATAACCGATTACTTCGTCCTCACCTTTATCCCAGAGTTTTTGAATCACCATTTCCATTTCCAAACCGATTTTGAAGGGTTTTCCTTCGACTTTTTCAAGCACGGAAAAAAGCCTGAAACCTTCGGGAAACTCGATATATCCTGTGGTGAATGGAGCTTTAAAATGCGCGGAGTCCAGGTTGTTGGTGGTAAAAGCGAAAAGCTTCCCACGCTTGCCTAGCGGCATTGGTTCGAGGTCATTTGAAAAGCAATATTGACAGGTGACTGTCAGCGGGGGAAGCAAATGCTTACAGGATTTACACTTATAATACTTCAGGGTACCGTCAATCTTCTCGGTAAATAAATTTTCTCTAAGAGGTACTTTGGCCATGTACCCTCCTTTCAATTTGTTTATTTTTCAGTATCTATTGCACTGCCACGTATTTTTAGCACCTGAATTATCTACCTTTGAAGTTGGGCTTTCTTTTTTCGAGGAAGGCTCTCATGCCTTCTTCTTTATCTTCCGAGGTGCTGTCAATCAGTGAGTACATTATCGCCAGCTCCAGGCGGGTATCGGCATCGAGCATGGAAACGCGGTTGATGTACCATTTTGAGAGTTTGAGCGCGACGGGGCTCTTGGACGAAAGCTCGGCGGCCAGTTCCGCCACAGCGCTATCGAGTTTTTCGATGGGGACAGCCTGGTTCACCAGGCCTATTTCCGCGGCCTCTTTGCCGGAGAGGCGCTTGCCCGTGAGGACGATCTCTTTCGCTTTGCGCATACCGACGAGCAGGGCCAGCCGGTAGACGCATCCGCCGCCCCCGAAAAGCCCCACGTTAATATGCTGGTCGCCGATTTTGGCGTCCTCGGCGGCGATGACTAGGTCGGCGGCCATCATTATTTCGAAGCCACCAGCCAGGCAATGGCCATGCACTTGCGCGATGACCGGCTTGCTCAAGCCCTCCATTTTTTCCAGCGCCATCTGGTTGCCCAGCCGGAAAAGGTCCTGCTGGTCCTGGAGCGTTTTCAGCTCCTCCGAGGCGAATTTAAGGTCGACCCCGGCGCAGAAAGCGCGCCCCGCCCCTTTCATCACCACCACGCGCATGTTATTATCCTGTTCGGCGTCATCGAGTGCCTGTCCTATCTCTAAAAACATTGTCCGGTTGATGGCGTTCATCGCCTCCGGTCGGTTCAGCGTAATCCAGGCGATGCCGTCTCTCTTTTCATAGATGATAGTCTGGTATTTGTTCATCTTTTTCCTCGCTGGTGCGATATTTTCACCCCATGTACCCAGACGTAAAAGCGCGTTTTGGGGGAACAAACCGGATTTTCTTATTGGCAGGTAGCCTTTGTTATTATACCACAGGCATACGTTTCAGGCGAGCTGGTTTACAGCACTGGCAGTCTGTCATATAGCCTGTCATATGTGACCTAATTATATCACATCCGCGTATCATAGGTTAACCAGCTTTACCGCGAGGGAAACCCGGGAAGATAGATGAAAATCCTCGATGAAAATGGTAAGCTATTCAATAAATAAAAAGGAGCGTGACATTTAAAAATGGCCAAGAGGAAATACGAGAAGCACTTTTTAAGTAACCCTTTAATTAAAGGCGATGACGTGAAATACCGGATTGTCTGCCAGGGCAGCAAAACCGGCTTTGATGGACTGATGAAAAACTACTGGCTCCGGTGGAACTGTATTACCAAGCCGCGCTCCATGGGCGACCCTCATACCCATGATTTCGACGAGATTTTTCATTTCTTCGGGGCGGACGCGAGCGATATCTCGGATTTCCAGGCGGTGGTCGAATTCTCGATGGGGGAAGAAGGGGAAATTTATACCTTTGATAAGCCTACCATCGTTTACGTCCCGGCGGGGCTCAAGCACGCGCCGATAAACATCAAGGTGGTCAAAAAGCCCATCATTTTCATGAATGTGGCTAACGCGCCCAGCTTTGTCATGAACGTCGACGGTAAACCTTTTATTCCCAAGGATATCAAGCCTTAAACCGCAGCTATTTCAGCTTCATGAACTCCTGGCTCTTCAGGCTGATATCGCCGCCGGAAACATACGTGCCGATGATGTTTCCCCTGGTAATCGGGAGGAGCAAGTGGGAGGGGTACTGCGCGTTGTGGTAGACGGTGATGGTGTTGGCTGTCTGGCTGCAAAGGTGGTTCATCTTTACCTGCGTCAGGTCCCCGGGCACATCATCGTTGCTGCTTATTTTCAGCACGAGGCGGTGGCCGGCCTTAAGGAGGGCGGCGGCGGGGTTAAGGTTAATGGTCAACGGGTAGACCTGGCCCGGCACCAGCGGTTTCGGATTTGTGTGGGTATAGAAGGCCACCCACGGTTTCGACTTCCTGGTATCCAGTTCCCGGTGGGAAGCCTTTAAATAGCCCTGTGTCAGGAAAGTCTCTTTGCCTTCGGCATCGGCATCGTACATATTAACGACGAAATTCATATCCGTGCCGCGGCAGGAGGCGAAAACGTTCAACAAGATAGGCCCGGCAATCTCCGTATTTTCCACCATCGGCGCTGAGGCGTACTTCAAGCTGCCACGGTTGGCTGCGGAATCATCATAAGACGCCGCTTCGGCTTCCGGCCATGGCTCTATCTCGCAGAGGCTGCGGTTCTCGTGCAGGTTGAACGGGATAAATTTAGTGCCGGGGATGGGGAAATCGTCGGCGTTCAGCCACTCATTAGCGTTCTGGACAAAGAGCCGGACGTTCGGCTCGTCCATGATGCCGGTGTCCAGGCCTTTCAGCCAGCAGTCGTACCAACGCAGTAGTTCCCAGGAGAACTGGTAAAAAGGACGGTCGGTATAAGCGGGCGGGCAGCTGAGCAGCTTCTTGGGCATCTTCATCTCCGGCCAGTAGTAAAAGGCGGCGGGGCGGTGAGCGGCCGCTACGATATAGGCCGGGACCTTGATTTTACTGTAGTCCATGATGGCGTGGTCCACCCAGTAATCACACCAGTTGGGATGCAACAGCACATCTATGACCGTGCCGTTAGTGGGCAGGTCGGGGTTTTTCAGGGCATCCACCAGCTGCGGCTCGGCGGCGATGTCTTTATCGGCCAGAGCGCGGGCGATGGCCTCCCGGTAGCCTTTTTCCCCCAGTTCTTTCAGCGTCACTTTCTCATCGTGGTGCACATCCAGATTAGCCAAAGAAATGAACCATCGGAGAAAGCCATTGGCGAGGAGCCCTCCCGGGTACCAGTAATAATTATACACGTCCCAGAAGGCGCTTA
>JBEKDL010000102.1:0-4175 GCA_050014355.1 Dehalococcoidales bacterium
CGGTATCTTGCTTTCATTGGGCTCCATCCTTTCCGGGATTGTTTCCTGGTGTAATTATATAATCCCGGAAGGCTGGAAGGTAAGCCTAAAGCCTGTTTTCAGAGAGGTTTTTCGACAGGCTCCTTCCTTATATTCGGAATAAATCCTTCTGATGATTCTCGCTTCATTTTCATCAATATCGAGTTTTCGAGTTTCTTTGTTGTGTATATAGCCAAAGGGAATGGTACCTCCGGCGAAACAGCCATCCTTGTACCTTTGAAGCCTGCCGCTTTTGGTACGCTCGATGATAGTCTCTCTTTCCCACTCAGCTATTATACCGAACATTTGGAAAACCATTTTGCCCGTACCGGTGGAGGTATCGATAGATTCTTTCAAAGACACTATCGCTGCATTACAAACCCGGAGCTGGGGATGGACTCAGGCTTCTTCAGGAACAACTGGGACATGCCAGCTTCAACACCACAGCCAGATATCGCAAAGTTGCCAGTAATGAACTCCGGCAATGGTACAACAAGCTCTGGAGCGAAGAGGTGAAACCAGGTGGAACTTCGTCCTAGTCGAGGTGGCTTTCTCCGTCCGTTCGGCTGCGGCTGGTTTATCATGGAATTCCTCCTTGGTAAAGGTCCTGACAGCTCAAAGAAAATTGACCCTTTGCACGGCGCTGTTCAAGCTAATATTAACTACGAGTACAAGGAGGCTTTAGCCCGGGCAACCGCGCAGGACCGCGCCGAAAGAATTATCAGCGACCTAGTAGTCAAGGGAACCGATGTTACCGAGGAAGAAGCCGAAGAGATATACAACCGTGAATTAAAAAGAGTATCCAGGAAATTCACCCATATGAGATATCATTCATTTTTAATGTACTTCGGTGTACTCAAGAGACTAGGATGGGTAGAAATTACCAATAAGACAGAACCGTCTGCCATTCAGGATAATTTTAACAAAGCTCCAAGCCGTGTATATTATCGCCTTACGCAAAAAGGGAAAGTGGCTAACGATGATCTCTGGTCAAATCCTTTATCTACCCTTTACCCTACCATTAGTGCTAGCCACCTGAAGAAAACCGGTTAATGCTTTGATTTTTGATTATTTCCTTAAGTCACAATTTACTTGATAGTGAAATCGCGACTGTGAACATCACTATTCCCAATTAAACGAATAATTATTGTATAATTTTCCTTTTTAGCAGTTGATGCCGCCTCCAAAGAAGCATGCCTCTTTCCCCTGGGCTCAGAGAAAAGAGGCATGCTTAATATTTAGACTGTCGCTATTTGATTAGCAACACATTTTTTTATTTGCTCATCCAGGCTTTTTGAGCCGTCCAGCGGAAACCGGAACCGCCAAGCTGGTCAAAACCGGTATCGTGGACGTTCTTCTGAAGCGCGTAGCTGGCATCGCCGATATATATCGGTATTCCAGTGCAATCGTTAGTTAAAATCGTCACGCACTGCTGGCACAGGGTCTTCTCGGTGGCGAAGTCCGGGGTAGCCAGAGCCTGGACGATTAAGTCCTGCAGACCCGCAGGCTTCGCTACAGATGGATAGGCTACCGTGTTCTTGCCGAAATACCGGTCGAGGTAAGAAGCGTAGTTTGTATCCGTCGCGCCAAAAGTCATCCACATCATGCCGTTGTTCCAACCCTTATTCGCCAGGTCTGTCCAGGCAGCGTAGCTGTCCGTTTCGATGGTGGCGGTGATACCGATAGCTTTTAGATATGTCTGGATGGACTGGAGCGGGTCGTTGGCAAGAGTGCTGGCCGTGTACAGGGTGCAGCTAAAGCCGTTGGGGAATCCGCCGGCGGCCAAGAGCTGCTTGGCTTTGTCTACGTTCTGGGGTTGATAGCCAATACCCGCGACATAGCCGAACTGCTGTGGAGTGGCCAACACCGTGGAGGGAGTCCAATACCCGTATCCGATGGCCTTGGCTATCGCCGCGTTATCGATAGCATAGGCTATCGCCTGGCGGACATTGACATTCGATACAGGAGAAGTGGTGTGAACACTATCGGGTAAGAGGAGCATTCCCGCGCCAGGGCGGGTTTGAATGGTGTAGCCTTTAGAGGCGAGGTCGGCGGTGTTGGCATCTGAAGCCGAAGCCAGCACATCCGCCTGCCCTGCCAGGAACGCCATCTGGGCCGTCGTCGCATCGGCAATGACGATAAATTTGACGCCATCGAGGAAGGGCTTGCCGCCCCAGTAATCATCGAAGCGAATATAGTCTACAGAAGTATCGGGCACCAAGTTCAAGAATTTGTAAGGGCCGGTACCAACCGGGTGGCTCCCGGCATAAGCCGCACCGTTAGTCTGAAAGTTCGTTGGGGATATCATCATGCCGGTGGTCCCTTCCAGACCGTTGAGTATGGTGTTCTGGTAGGATTTGAGATTGATACGAATAGTGTTGCTATCAACAGCATCTACGCTGGCCCAGGTAGCCGTTGTTGAAACGTTGGCCGAAAGCATCCTGTCCAGGTTCCACTTGGCGGCTGTCGCATTGAAAGGAGTCTGATCCTGGAACTTGACCCCTTGCCTTAAACTAAATGTTATGGATGATTTATCGGGTGCGACCGTCCAGCTTGTCGCCAGGACCCCGTGAGGAACGCCTCCGTTATCGAAAACGACAAGGGCTTCAAAACAGGGTATGACGGCCATGATAGAGCCGAAGCTCGTCCTTATCACCGTGGGGTCGCCAATGTTGGCAAGGGGCGGTTGTCCGGTGATAATCCTAAGCGTGCCGCCGTACTGCTGCGTAGGCGTCGGGGTGGTGGATGTAGCTGTGGTGGTGGATGTAGCTGTAGTGGTTGTAGGTTTAGTTGTGGTGGTGGTTGCGGTGGTTGGTTGTGTCGTCGTTGTGGTTGCCGGGGTCGTTGTTTTGGAGGCGCAGGCGCTCAACAGGCCGGCAAACAACACAACAAGAATCAAGATGCTAAAAACAGTTTTTCTCATTCTTTTACCTCTCTTTTTTAAGATTTTACTTATTCAAAAACACCCCTGCCTTTGCTTGCATATTTTATCGCAACAGGTGTTGAAAAGTCAATAAATTTAATATTTTTATAATATTGTGCTTTTGTTTAATTTGACAGTATAATTATACTGTGCTAGATTAGTTCAGGCATTATTGACACATTCCGCCCGGCGAATAATCCTGGTAAATAAGGCTGATTACAATTAAACCGATCCTCCTGCTAAGGTAAGAATGGCAACATACATCGTTCGCCGGTTAATACTGGCGCTGATAGTGCTAATCATCATCACCCTGCTGATTTTCCTTGTGATACGCTTTCTCCCCGGGGATCCCATTTACCTTTACATGTCCCGCCAGGAGCAGCAGACACTCACCCTGGAGCAAGTTGAGGCAGCCAGGCATGAGTTCGGCCTGGACAAACCAATCGTAGTACAATATTTCGACTGGATAAACGGCATTTTCCACGGTAATCTCGGCGAATCGTTGTTTTATTCTGAAAGCGTAGGTGCGCTTCTGAAGCGGCGTTTTCCCGTGACGCTCAACCTTGGAATTCCTGCTTTCATCATCGGGAGTGTCCTCGGTACCGCGGCCGGGGTTCTTTCAGCCTTGCGGCGGGGCAAGGCGCTGGACTCTTTGATGGCAGTTTTTTCATACATGGGCATAGCCGTGCCCATTTTCTGGCTCGGTATACTCTTCATATACGTTTTCGGGCTAAAGCTGCATTTGCTCCCCATGTTCGGATATACTTCACCAACAGTAAATTTGATACAAAATATAAAACAGCTAATCTTACCGGTAGTTTGCCTGGCGGTAACGCCGCTGGCGTCAATCGCGCGCCAGTCACGGTCAAGCATGCTGGAGATAATCCGGCAGGACTATATCAGGACGGCATGGTCCAAGGGCTTAAGGGAACGCAACGTCGTCATGAGGCATGCCTTGAAAAACGGACTTATCCCGGTAGTTACGTTGATGGGCATATCGCTTAGCTATATACTGGGCGGCTCGGTCTTTATCGAGACAGTATTCAGCATTCCCGGCTTGGGGGCGCTTTCCGTACAGGCGCTTCTTAGCAAGGACTACGCCATCATCCAGGCCGTTACGCTGTTAATGGCGGCGATAATAGTTGGGATTAATCTGCTGGTCGACCTTACTTACGGCTGGCTCGACCCCAGAATACGCTACGGTTAGAAGATATGACTCAAGAGAGTACTGTTA
>JBEKDL010000103.1:0-4082 GCA_050014355.1 Dehalococcoidales bacterium
GAAGACATCGTGATGCCGCCGGTAAAAGTCCCTCGCAGGGCCATCAGCGCGATGAACGGCACCAGCGCCTGCGCGAACATTGGCGGGAGGTAAAGCAGGCCGGTGCCCAGGCAGGAATATACCATCATCTTTTTCAGGCTGATGTTACCGCCGGCCATACGGCTGGCTACAAGAGCAGAAATTGTGGACACTACGCCCATCAGGCTGAAAGCCAACCCGGACGCTACGACGCTTTCACTACCAGCCCTCATCGTTTTAATGATGAGCGGGACAACGGGCGTCATCACGGAAGGACCGACCGATAGCATAAATAGCACCACCAGTAGCGGCAGTATCTGCCGGGATATCGCCAGGCGACCCAGCGACACCAACGTTGACCCCCATCCCTTGATGACCGGCACAAAATTTTCCCGGGTATAGAAAAGTACGGCCAGGCCGCCCAGGAAATACACCACGCTGATTACGAAAAAACAGTTCCGGTACCCGACCGCGTCCGCGGTTAAACCGCCCAAAAACGGGCCTAATGTGTTTCCGGCAAACATGGCCACGGTCAACAGTCCCATGGCGTAAGGAACTTTGTCCCTGGGCGTATTGGCGGAAATCATGGCCGAGGCCGCGGCTACCGTGCCACTGAATAGCCCCTGCAAAGCGCGGAAAACGATAACCCAGTAAACGTTGGGCGCCAGCGCCGTCGCCACAGAAAGAACCGCCACCCCGATTAATGCCCGCAGCACCATCGGCTTGCGGCCCCACCGGTCAGCGATGATGCCCCATATCGGGCCGGAAAGGAACATCGTCAGCCCGAAGGCCGCCGTCGTCAGGCCACTCCAGAAGGCCGCCTGGCTATCGTTAAAGCTACCCAGGTCCTGTATAAAGAACGGCATGAACGGGTTGGTAAACCCATAAGCCACCAGCACCGCGAACTCCACCGCGACGATGATATAAAGGTTTCTCTTCCAGTTGACCGGGGGCATTTAGAAGGTATAAGCCTTTCTTTTTAATTAGTAGAGGCCGGATGTCTCCATTATAACGGTTTACCGCCGAAAAAAGCCAAAAAACCGAGGTTTAAGACCCCTCCCAACCTTCTCAAGCCGTTGCTGTAGGTGAATAACATTCACAAGTTACACAAGAGGCCAGGATTTTGATTGTAGCGTGTCCCAGCTACGGATTTTGATAAAATCGGTCACCGGAAGAGAAGGAAAGTGCCCGCCAGGGTTGCCGCCATGCCCACGGCGACTTTCCAGGAAAAAACTTCCGTCCGGCGGTTGAGCAGCCAAGACAGGAAAAAGATAAAGATGACCTGTATACTTAGCAGAGGTGAAATTACACTGGCTGGACTTTTACCCAAGGCGACGTAGAATAAAAGTTGCCCCGCCGTAGTAAACAGAGCAGCCAGTACCATCGGGCTAAGAGATTTGACCAAAGGCAGTTGTGTCATCTGAAGCCGCAGTGATTTCCGCATAAACAGGACGAGCATTACCACCCCGGCAGCACAATAAGAGATAAAACCTGCCGCTACCGATGAGCCTATCCGTTCGATGCCAGGTTTGATCAGCACTGGCGTAATTCCCCAGCAGAGCCCCGCAGCCAGCGCCAGCAGTATCCCTTTCCTCTCTACGCTTAGACCCACGCTTTCTTTTTTTTCAACGGCGGTCTTTTTCTCTGACGATGTCAAGGCCGTCCCAAAAAACATACATAACATGCCGGCTATGATGAAAACAGTGATATTCTCCCCGAGAAAAAGAAAACTTAAGAGGAGGGTATAGAAAGGGATGGTCTGGATAAAGGGCGTCGCCTTATTGGCACCGATAAGCCGGTAGGAGTTATAGCCTAGCAGACGCCCGACGATAAAGTGAATGAATCCGGCCGTCGACAGCAGCGCCAGCACCCGCCAGGAAACCGCAAGTACCTTGTCCCAGTCCCCGGCCAAGGTAACTGCCACGGCGAAAACCGGGATAGCTATAAACACACTGACCGCGGTCACGCTGAAAGACTCGCCGGCCACGGCGACAGCCCGGCGCACGATGATAATACCGATAGAAAAGCACAGCGCGGATATTAAGGCTAAAATCAGGCCTGTTTGCATTAAGTATCAATTTTCAATATTCAAGTTTCAAATGGTACGTTACCTGTTACTTGCTTGGCAGTTTTTCGGCTATTATTTGCCGCAGTTCGTCAAGTCCCCACCCCTTTAACGCGGATACGTGCGCCGTATTTGCTGCGTCGGCCATGCCCCGGGTAAGGAAATATTCCTGCGCTGCTTTCTCGTCCCACACCACGCTTGTGCCGGGCGGCGTCGCCACTTTTTCCAGGTAAAGGTCGATTTTATTCAGCACGGTAAGGCGCGGTTTTTCCGCCAGCCCCATCTCGCCGAGGATGCTTTCCACGGTCTGAAATTGCTCGGCAGCATCCCCGGAGGCAATATCGACAACGTGAAGCAACAAATTAGCCTCATCAAGCTCTTCCAGCGTCGCCCGGAAAGCTCTGATTAATGTCGGTGGGAGTTTCCGTATGAAGCCGACAGTATCGGAAAGCAACGCTATGGTATTATCGGGCAGGGCCATCCGCCGCGTGGTGGGGTCTAAAGTAGCGAAGACGCGGTCATCCACCAGGACATCCGCCTTGCACAGGGCGTTAAGCAGTGTGCTTTTTCCGGCATTAGTATAGCCGACGAGCGCCAACATCGATATTCCGGTCTTCCGGCGCTGCGCGCGGTAGAGGGCGCGGCGTTTCCTTATCTCTTCTGTCTGCTCTTCAAGTCGCTGAATCTTGCGGCGTATCAGGCGGCGGTCCGTCTCCAGCTGGGACTCGCCGGGGCCTCGGGTGCCGATTCCGCCACCCAGCCTTTCCAGGTGCTGCCACTGGCCGGCCAGCCGCGGGAGCAGGTACTGGTGCTGGGCCAGCTCCACCTGAAGGCGGCCTTCGTGGGTGCGGGCGCGCCGGGCGAAGATATCCAGGATAAGCGCGGCTCGGTCGATAACTTTAACGCCTAAAGCGTCTTCCAGATTCTTTTGCTGGAGGGGCTTGAGCTCGTCATCGAGGATAACGACGTTGTAATCAATATCAGATTTTAAAGCCTGGATTTCCTGGAGCTTGCCGGAACCGATGTAGTAATCGTATGAAGGCGTATCCAGCTGCTGGATAATTTTACCTACCACTTCCGCCCCCGCCGATTCAGACAGCTGCGCCAGCTCTTCTACGGAGTTCTCGGCGGCTTTTTTACCGTGACTTTTTTTATCAGCCACGGCCAGCAGCAAGGCCCGTTCGCGCGTTGTCGTGGTAGAGATGGTCTTAGTGATGATTTTCTCCTCGAAGTATATTATGTAAAGTTACTTTTTGACCACCAGGCGCCGCGTGTTACGCCATCCGGAGAGTTTCGAAAGGCCTTTGACGAGCGATACATCAGGGATAGTCAAAGAAAATCTCACGTACCCCTCTCCGCCGCGGCCGTACCCTACTCCAGGGGTGACCGCCACGCCTATCTGGTCAAGCAGTTCCGTGGCAAAGTCGACTGAATTATAGCCTTCCGGCACTTTAGCCCAGACGTAAAGGCTCGCCTTAGGCACGTTAACCTGGAGACCGATATTGGTCAGGACCTCGCAGATAAGGTCGCGCCGACGCTGGTAAACAGCATTATGTTCGGGAATACAGCTCTGCGGCCCGTTCAAAGCGGCGATGGCCATACGCTGGATGGCCTGCGGAATGCCCGAGTCAATATTCGACTTAAACGTTTTTAAAGCGCCTATAGCGACGGCGTTGCCTACCGCCATGCCGATGCGCCAGCCGGTCATATTATAGCTCTTGGAGAAGGAATGAAACTCAATCCCTACATCTTTAGCTCCCTCCGCCTGGAGGAGGCTGGGCGGCTGGTAGCCGTCGTAGGACACCTCCGTGTAAGGACCGTCGTGGCAGACCAGGATATCATGCTTTTTTGCGAACTCAACCACCAGTTTAAAAAAGTCCAGCCCGGCGACAGCTCCCGTGGGGTTATTGGGATAGTTTATCCACAATATCCTCGTTTTATCCAGGATAAAATCCTTAATGCCCCGGAAGTCCGGTAAAAAACCGTTTTCCTCTTTGAG
>JBEKDL010000104.1:0-4068 GCA_050014355.1 Dehalococcoidales bacterium
AGATTGAGCGATGTTCCCGAGGAAAAACGGTTCTGGGTCAGCGACGGCAGGTATTTGATTAACCTCGAAGAACTGAAAGCCGCCCTTGAGGAAATGACGGACGAAACGTTTCTGGCCCACTCGAACGAGGAAAAGTCGGATTTTTCCAAATGGGTTGGAGAGGTTATCGGCGATGATAAACTCGCCGCCGACCTCAAGAAAAGTGCCACGCGCCTGTGGGCGGCCAAGGTCGTCGCGGACAGGGTAAAATTCCTGAAATCCAAAGCGGGCACCGCTTAAATATCATAATAGCGGTTTGATTTTCCTGTTCAGAATATCCGCAAGAACAACCAGTATACCCCGGCGTTAACTACCGTCAAAGGCACGCCTATCCGGATAAAGTCCCAGAAACTCAACGTGGCGCTGGACTTTTTCTCGGCATTTTGTATAATGATGACATTGCTCGCCGCTCCTAAAATAGTCAGGTTGCCGGCGATGGTGCTACCGGCGGCCAGCGCCACCATCCCCTTGGTCAGCGCTCCGGCCTGAACAAGCACCGGCAGATAGAGGGCCACCAGAGGAACATTAGAAAGTAACTGGCTCAAGAAAATGCTAACCCCCAGAATCATGCCGGTGGAAGTAAAATCAATATGCGTGGCGGCCATCGCCTTCTGGAAGTAGCCGGAGTCCCAGACGCTCTGCATCAGCACGAACATCGCGGCGAAGAATATCAGCGTAAACCAGTCCATCCTTTTCAGCAGACCAGGCCTCCTGGGTATATAAATAATGATTGGCAAGGCCGCCACCAGCGCGATATAGGTCAACCGGAAATCGATGTTAAGCCCCGCCAGCACCGTCACTATGCGCGCCAGAATCATCATAACCAGTAAAATTAAGGAGATTCTCGCCAGTCTGGCCAGCTTTTCGTCCCTGATTGGTTCGGTGGAGCGCGCGGCCAGTTCGCCATGGAACTGCTTCCGATAAAACAAACGTAAAAGCAGGTAAGCGAGGAAAAGGTTTATCACGGTCGGCACAAAGAGATATTTTAAAAAAGTCAGAAATGGGTCGGGCACGTTGCCGTGAATGGCGATGAGCAGGTTCTGCGGGTTGCCTATCGGGCTCATGACGCTGCCGATGGTGACGGCAAAAGCCAGCGAAAGCAGCAATATCTTCGGCCGGGTGTCTGTTTTGCTCGCCAGCGAAAGGATGACCGGCGTGCCAATAATGGCCAGCGTATCGTTCAGGAGAAAAGCCGAGAGAATACCCATGCCGAAGAGGATAAAAAGAACCAGGGTGTTCAGCGAGCCGGCCCGGGAAAACAGGCGGTAGGCAAGATGCCCCAGGTAGCCGCTATCTTCCAGCGCCTGTCCGATAATGAAGACGCCGAATAAAAATAACATCACATCGGCATTGATGGCCGCCAGCGCGTGGGACGGCGATATCTGTCCGGTGATAAGCACCACGAGCGCCCCCAGCAGCATTATCTGCCAGATACGGAGCCTGATATTGCCTACCTGACGTACAGCAATAAGGACGAAGACAACCGCGAGGGTTACTATAGAAATCATTTAATTAGAATAATAAGAACTTCCCGCCATGCTAACCGGTAAGGTGAATGACGCCAAGCGATTGCAGTCCACCTATCACCATGCTTACCGCGATGGCGGCCAGCAGCAGACTGAATACCCTGGAGACGGCGGTGAGCCCGCCCCGCCCCATGAACCCGGCAATCCTCTGGCTCGAGAGGAAGATAAGCCAGGTAACCAGCATATTTACGGCGAAGGCGATGAGCACCGTATACATGGGAAACCGGCCGGCCAGGAGCAGCAAAGTGGTAATGGTCGCCGGGCCGACGGTCAGCGGCGTGCCGATAGGCACGATGGCCACCATCTCTTCTTTAACGACCGTCACCATGTGTCCGGTAATCATATACATTATGGAAAGCACCAGCAGGATGATACCGCCGGCGATGGCGAATTCGGGCACCCGGATGTTCATTACGTTTAAAATGAACTGGCCGAAGAAAAGGAATATCAGGCCGACAACCGTAGCCGTGATGACCGCGTAATGGACTATTTTAAGCTGCTGGCCCCTCTCCATGCCCTGTCCTGCGGCGATAAGAAACGGCAGGTTACCGAAAGCATCGATGACGATGAACAGGGGAATAAAAGAGAGGACGAAATCGTGCCAGAAACCGGTCATCGTTTATATTATAGGTCAAATTAGGGGCGGTTCTCAATTGAGCCGCTTTTGCATGATGAATAAATCGTCACCTTCGGAATAGAAGTCCGGGATACGCGCCACCTGTTCGTATTTCTGGCCGAGGTAAAACCGTCGGGTATTCTCATACATCGGCTGTGAAGAAGTCTCGATGAGTATCAACCGGCCCTGGAGTTGCCGGATTTCTTCTTCAGCCGCCTTGGTCAAAGCGCCGCCGATACCCTTGCCGCGCTGTGCTCCGGAGACTGCTATCCAGTAAATATCCCAGGTGCCTGTGGTGCAGGGGGTCTGCCCGTAGCAGATATACCCGGCGATTTCCGAGCCGTCTTCGGCCACAAGGGCATGGTACCCCGTGCCTTCCCGGTCCCGCAGGTAGCCTTCGATGACCTCCTCCGCCACCACCACCTCGTCGGGTCTAAATTCGGGCGTATGTTTCAATATCTGCATCAACGCCGGTTTGTCCCGCCGGGACATGGGGCGTATCTTGATGGCCATGGTTTTTCTTCTCCAGTGCCAGTTTGACAATCACATCCACGAACTGCGCATAGGTCATGCCGGCGGCTTCGGCCTGGCGGGCAGCCCCCGTGCCGGGCGAGATATCCGGGTTAGGATTGAGCTCGATGACGTTCAGCCTGCCGGCTTCGTCCATGCGCATGTCCACGCGCGCGTAGCCGCGGCAGCCTATCAGCCGAAAGGTGGCCAGGGCCGTGCTGGCAATATATTCCCGCTCCTCGGGCGTGACCTCCGCCGGGCAGTGTACCTTGGTATTCTCGTAATAAATGCTGTCATTTTCCCACTTCGCGGCAAAGGTCAGCAGGCGGGGTATCCCCGGCGGCAGGGTATAGACAATTTCGGACACGGGCAGCACGACATGCTGGTTATTGCCAATGACCGTGGCGTTAAACTCACGCCCGCCGACGAACTCCTCTATCAGGGCGCCGCCGCCGTAGGCTTCGCTCACCACGTTCACCTGTCTTTTTAAAGAGGCGAAATCTCGCACCACGCTCTGGGCGCTGATGCCGTGGCTGGCGTCCTCGCTGCGGGGCTTCACGATACAGGGATAACCGAGCCGGAAGGTATGCAAAGTCTCGGGATTGAGCAGCTGGAAGTCCGGCGTGGGAATACTGGCGGATTTCAGAATGACCTTGACCTTCGCCTTGTCCAGTGCCAGCCGGAGCACATCGGCGTTACAGCCAGTATATATCAGTCCCAGCTCCGCGAGCGCTTCCGGGACCAGCGCTTCGGTGGGCGGGTCCCCGCAAAATCCTTCGAAGAGGTTGAAGACCACATCAACCTTTAATTCCGAGAGCTTTTTCCAGGCTTCTTCGAAAGGCGGCAACAGCGGGAGAAGAGTTGTGAGGTTATCAAGCTCGATTAAAGCCTGGTGGACCGCGGTCACGGCTTCCATCACGCCTTCGACCGCTTTTTGTTCACAGGCAGTGTCATAGCGCGACGGGTGCGGTTCGTTATAGACGACAGCTACACGCCTACGCATTGCGGGTACCTCATCAGGGCAGCATCAAAGACCGCCCGAATCAAGCCTTCATGAGTCCACCCCAGCATGGTGGCCATGATAACCAGGTCGCTGTAAGTGCCCAGGCCGGGCAACGGATTTATTTCAATGAAATATGGCGTGCCGTCCCGGCTGACCCGGTAGTCAATCCGGGCAAAGTCGCGGCAGCCCAGCGCCCTGAAAGCTTTAAGGCTCGACTCCTCCAGTTTTTCCAGAATGTCCCGCGCCAGTCCGGCCGGACATTCGTAATCAACCAGATTGACATAGTCCCGCTTCACTTCCAGAGAATAGACAAAATGCTCCTGCTGTTTCCTCGGCACCACGCGCATAATACCCAGTACGCGCGCCGGCGCGTT
>JBEKDL010000105.1:0-3905 GCA_050014355.1 Dehalococcoidales bacterium
CGCCCGGCGGCGTGGGACGGGTCGACGATAATGGGCAGGTGGCTCACCTCTTTTATGGAGGGGATAGCGCTTAAGTCCAGCGTGTTGCGTGTATTATCGGTAAAAGTGCGGATACCGCGCTCGCAAAGGATGACCTGTCCGTTCCCTTCCGACATGATATATTCGGCGGCCATGAGCCATTCGTCGATGGTGGCGGCGAAGCCGCGCTTGAGCAATACCGGTTTGGACAATTGCCCCGCCAGCCGCAGCAGCGAGTAGTTGTGCATGTTCCTCGCCCCGATTTGCACGATATCGGCGTATTTTTCCACGGTGCCCAGATTATCGCTATCGGTAGCTTCGGTGACTATCAGCAGGCCGGTCTCCCGGCGGACTTTAGCCAGTATTTTCAGTCCTTCCACTCCCAGTCCCTGAAAGCTGTAAGGGGAAGTCCTCGGCTTGTACGCGCCGCCCCGGAAAATCCTGGCGCCGTGTTTTTTTACGATTCGGGCGATGGTCAGCGCCTGCTCCTCGCTTTCCACGGCGCAGGGACCGGCCATGACGACAGGCTCTCCGGCGCCGATTTTAATATCGCCGATGGTTATCACGGTGGAGTCCGGGTGAGTTTCACGGCTGACGAGTTTAAACGGCTTGGTGACCGGGATGGCCTCTTTGACGCCTTCCATGGCTAGCAGGAGCGAAGCTTCGACGGGCCCTTTGTTCCCGATGATACAGACTGCCGTTCTCTGGGCGCCCGGCATGGGCACGCCGCGGTAGCCCATTTTCTGAATCTGCTGGATGACGGCCTGGACCTGCGCCTCGGTGGCGTCATTTTTCATTACGACAAGCATTTTACTGTTCTCCAGAGTTGATAAATTATCGTTTTTCTCCCATGATACTCCGCAGGGCACCGGCATACGTTTCGTAGGTTCGCGCATCGAACAGGACGAAAACTACCTCTTTGAGCGGGGTAACATCGGCGAGGAAAGATGCCACCTCTTTAACGGCAATAGCGGCCGCTTTGTCTACCGGATACCCGTACGCCCCGGTGCTGATGGAGGGGAAGGAAACACTGGAAAGATTGTTGGCAGCCGCCAGCTTCAGGCTTTCTCGATAGGCGCTCGCCAGCAGCGCCGGTTCGCCCCGGTCGCCGCCCTGCCACACCGGCCCGACGGTATGGATAACGTGCCGCGCTTTCATATTGCCGGCCGTAGTGATAACCGCTTTGCCCGCGGGCAGGCGCCCCTGCCTGGCGACGATTTGCCTGCATTCTTCCAGTATGGCCGGGCCGCCGGCGCGGTGTATGGCGCCGTCCACCCCGCCGCCGCCCATGAGGCCGGAGTTAGCGGCATTGACGATAGCCTCGGTAGACTGGCGTGTAATATCGCCCTGGATAACGGAAAATCGGGCCTGATTTACCTTGAAGCTAAGAATATCTGCCATATTATGACTCTTCCGGTCAGTGGAGACCATTGGTCAGGTAGTTAATTGCCCAGTTTACCTCATCATCGCCGGTAAGCTCCAGTTTGATGTCCGGTTCGATGCCGTGCCCCTCGATAAGGCGTCCGTTCGGGGTCAACCAGCGATAAGTCATTAAATATATTCCCGAGCCATCGTCAAGCCGGTATATCAGGCCGGCGCTACCTTTACCGTAGGTTACGTTGCCAGCGATAATCGCCCGATGATGGTCTTGCAGAGCTCCGACTAATGCCTCACTTGCACTGGCGCTTTCATTATCTACAAGGACTATCATTGGCAGGTCGGTAGTGGCCCGGCCGGCAATTACATTATCGGTCTCTATTTTACCCTGATTGTTCCTCACCTGAACAACAATGCCTTGGGTAAGGAAATGGCTGGCTAACTGAACGACACTATCGAGCGCCCCGCCGCCATTACCGCGCAGGTCGAGGATGATGCCTTTAGCATTGTTCGTTTTTAATTGCGGGATAATCGGTGCGAACTCGGTTTCAGTGCGTTCGGTGAACTGGGAAATGACGATATAGGCATAATTCCCGCGCATTTCAAAGTTGACACTGGGCAAATCCACCTTTGCCCTGGTTATCGTTATCTCTATCGGCGTGGTCTCTCCTTTATGAAGGATTAAAAGTTTAACCGTCGTGCCGCCGGGCCCCCGGATTTTACTGGTCGCTAATTCCAAGCTCATGCCATCGGTCGGTTCGCCATTGATTGCCTGGATGATATCGTCAGCCTTGATGCCGGCTTTTTCAGCCGGGGAATCCTTCATGGGAGATACAATAACCAGGTTTTTATCCTGCACGCTGACAACCGCGCCAATACCGTAGAACTCTCCAGCCAAACTACTCTGGATCAGCTGATATTCCGAGGGGGTAAAATAGGTAGTATAAGGGTCATCTAGAGCATCGATGATACCTTCGATAGCGGCGCGGGTCATGTTAGTGGAGTCCAGCTTCGAAAGCTCGACGTAATTTTTAGAGATAATGTCCCAGGCCTGTTGAATGACGTCCGGCCCGGGGCTGACTTTCGTGGTGTTTGCGGGGATTAGCGTGCAGCCGGCGCTGAAGGATATGATGATAGCTATCACCAGTAATAATGCTGCAAGAATCTTTAGTCTCTTGAACATGGTAATTCTTCCTTTACCCGTCGCCGTTTTACGTGAAAATACGAATTGTAATTAATCATACCATAAATAGCTGGATGCTGGAGAATGGGAGTTTAAAACGCTCCCGAGGTTCTTTTTCAGAAAAAAAGGCGGGTCAAGCAAATCTATAAGCCGAGTTCTGTATCCCGGAAAAACCGGGACGGTGACCATCTATCTGGTCCCGATGTTGCCATCGGGTTCAAGCGACCAACCCGGGGAACGGGCCAGGCGTCCCTGCGTCCCTCTATTTGGTCTTGCTCCGGAAGGGGTTTGCCCGGCCGGCCGGTCACCCGGACGCCGGTGAGCTCTTACCTCGCCATTTCACCCTTATCCCGATTAAAATCGGGACGGTATGTTTCTGTGGCACTAGCCGTAGGGTCACCCCTCCTGGGTGTTACCCAGCTTCCTGCCCGGTGGAGCTCGGACTTTCCTCTCTTTCAAAAGAAAGAGCGGTCACCCGGTTTACTTGACCCGGTTACAGTGTAGTGGAGAGAGGGGGGTTAGTCAACCGAGGGGGAGAGTTTTATTTATATTTGGTCGTTAAACAGGCAAAACGCAAAGACCGCACAGCAATGAAATTTTAGATATTATCCAGCGCCTTGTTCGCCAGCGCGTCCGCGGCGGCGTTCCGCTCACGCGGAATACAGATAATTTTGAAACTTTCCAGCTTCCCGATGAGTCTTACTATGTTATGGTAGAGAATCCGCAGGGCGGCTTGTTTTATTTTGTACTGACCGTTTATCTGTTTCACGACCAGCTCGGAATCAGAAAATAGCGTGACCTGCCTGGCGCCGAGGTTTACTGACTTCTCTAGGGCGGCAATGATGGCGCGGTATTCCGCCTGGTTGTTGGTGGTGACGCCGAGGCGGCGTGAAATGCTGGCAACAAGGTTGCCTTTTTCATCATTAATAACCGCGCCGATGGCTGCCGGGCCCGGGTTCCCGCGGGCCGCGCCGTCCGTAAAAATGGTGAGTATGTTCGTGTTCAAATCGTCTTTCAGGGAATGTAGAGGATACGCCCGCAGGTGCCGCACTGCACCGGCTGGCCGCTCCTGGCTCGCTGGAGGGCGCTGGCCGAAAGTGATATCCGGCAGGCGCGGCAGATACCCTGCTCCACCCTGGCCACAGCCTGCTTTTTCTGCTGTTTGATTTTCTTGTATAGCGCCACGACCGAAACGTCAATCTGGCCGGCCAGTTGAGCGCGTTCCGGTTTAAGTTCATCCAGGCTTACCTTGAGCTGCTCTATGTCTCCGGCCAGCTGTTTTTGCTGGCGGTGCCAGTCTTCCTCGGCCGCTTTGTACTCGGCGTTA
>JBEKDL010000106.1:0-5745 GCA_050014355.1 Dehalococcoidales bacterium
AAGTGGAGGTCTACCTGGGCGAGGAGCAGGAAAAACATATCATCACCAGCATGACCGTCCTGGAAATCCCGCGCGGGCTGGTGCACTGCCCGCTAATCTTTAAAAAGATAGATAAGCCGATTCTCTTCGTGAACTTCCCGCTGACGCCGAAGTATGAGAAAACCGATGCGAAGAAATAACACGGGAAATTGATAATCGAATACCACTCCGGCGAAAGCCGGAGTCCAGCCTTTTCATCCCGTCATTCCCGCGCAGGCAACCAAAGGAGCGAGGTCTTCCTGGTTAATTTTTCTTATCACTTCAAACCCCCATCCTCCCCTTTTCCTCGCGGTACTCTCCCTCTATCCTCTCCGCCTCCGCCGTCAGCCTGTCCCATTCGGTGGTGAGCGAACGGATGCGCTCTTTAGTCACCACGTACTCCCGGTTCGTGTCCGCTACTTTATCGCCGTTTTTATAGTGGTCGGGGTCCGCGAAGAGCGCTTCGATTTCCCCCTGCCGCCCCGTCAGCCGCGCCACCTCTTTTTCGATTTCCCCGATGCGCTTTTTTACCGGCGTAATCTTCTGGTAGTGCTGGTTGCGTATTTCCCCCTCCATAATCTTCTTCTGGCGCTGCCGGTACCGCGCCTCGCTGGCCGGGGGCGCTTTCACCTTCAGGCTCATCGGCACATCCAGTATTTTTATCGGCGACTCTTTCTGGTCAAGAAAATCGTCGTAATTGCCGGGGAAAATATTCAGCCTGCCGTCCCTGATTTCGATGATTTTGTTGGCCACCTCCCGTATCAGCGTCCGGTCGTGCGTGATGAAGCAAATCGTGCCCGTATAAGCCTCTAAAGCATCGGTCAGTATCTCGCGGGAAGGGATATCGAGGTGGTTGGTCGGCTCATCCATGAGGATAAAGTTGGCCGGGCGCGTCAGCATCTTGGCGATAGCCAGGCGCGTCTTTTCCCCGCCCGAAAGCACCGCCACCTTTTTCAGGACATCGTCCCCGCTGAAAAGGAATGCCCCGAGCAGCCCCCGCAGCCTCTGCTCCGGTTCGTCCGGCGCTACCTGCCGCAGCTCTTCGACGACGGTGTTTTGGGGATTGAGCGACTCAATATAGTACTGCGCGAAATACGCCGTCGTGACGTTGTGCCCCGGGATGCGCTCGCCGCTTTCGAAGGGTAGCACTCCCGCGAGTATCTTTAAAAGCGTCGTCTTGCCGGCGCCGTTCGGCCCCACCAGCGCCGCCCTGTCCCCCCGGTTCAGGACGAGGTTGAGGTCGCGGTAGACAACTTTGGAATCGTATGACTTCGCGATGTTTTGCAGCGTAATCACTTTTTCGCCGCTGCGCTTCGGCTCGGGGAAGAAAAATTTGATTTTCTTCGTCGTCCTCGGCACGACGATGCGCTCTATCTTTTCGAGCTTTTTTATCCGGCTCTGCACCTGCGTGGCCTTGGTGTTCTTGGCGCGGAACCGCTCGATGAAGCGCATTTCTTTCTGTATCTTCTGCTCCTGCCGCCGCGCCGTCGCCTGCTTGATTTCCATTTCCTTCTCGCGGGCGAGGACATAGCCGTCATAATCGCCGTGGTAGAAAATCACTCCATCTTTTTCGATGGCGATTATCTTTTTAGCCACGTAATTCAAAAAGGCGCGGTCGTGGGAGGTGACCATCACCGCCCCATGATAGCTTTTCAGGTAGCTTTCGAACCATTTCGTCGTCTCCAGGTCGAGATGGTTGGTCGGCTCATCGAGGATTAGCAGATCGGGGTTCAGAAAAAGGAGCTTGGCCAGCTCGATGCGCGTGAGCCAGCCTCCGCTGAACTCGGACAGCGACCGTGCGAAATCGGACTCCGCGAAACCCAGCCCGGAGAGGATAATCCGCGCCTCATGCTCGGCGTTATACCCGCCGGACGACTCGAAGGCATGCTGGAGCTCGCCCAGTTCACGCATTAAATCTTTGATTTCTTCTTCGTCTTTCTCCTCGGCCAGGTCTTCCTGCACCTCCTGGATTTTGTGCGCCAGGCCGGTGATACTTGCCGAGGACTGGGCCACCTCGTCCAGCAGCCGACGCCCTGATTTCGGTTCGATGTCCTGACGCAGGTAGCCAATGGTCGTCCCGCGCCTTACGGCCACGCTGCCGCTATCCGGGCTGACGTTGCCGCAGATAATCTCGAAGAGCGTGGTCTTTCCCGTCCCGTTCTGCCCGATGACGGCGATGCGGTCTTTCATGCCCACGTTGAAGCTCACGCCGCTGAACAGCACACGGTCGCTGTAAGACGTAGATACCCACGGGCAGAGCCCGTGGCACTTTGTAACTCAAGCTTTGCTGCACGCCCTTCGGGCGGTTACGCATTCACCCACGGGCAAAGCCCGTGGAACCCTGCCCTTCGGGTTTATTGTGTTAAGCATGACTGATACTCGCAATTATTATACAGGGATTTACGTATGAAGGCGAGCCTGCTGGACTAATCCGCCCGTTTACATCATAATAAGCACTTAGAGTTTAGCATTTAGAATTTAGAGTTTATCGTTTTAGAGTTTCAATCCCGGAGGTGAATATGATTATCATCACCAGAAAAATCAATGTTGATACCAACGCCGCCCGGGAGGAGCATTACGTCGCTATTGTCAATATCACCCCCAAAATCCAGCAGCACCTGGCGGAATCCTACGTCACCAGCGGCACGGTGACCGTTTTCCTCCCTGGCACGACGGCCGCCATCGCCACCATCGAGCATGAAGAAGGACTAATCTCCGATTTTCAAAGGATGTGGGCGCGCGTCGTGCCCCGGGACATCGTCTATAAACACAAATTCATGTGGGAAGAGAACAATGGCTTCTCTCACGTCCGCGCTTCTTTGATGGGCGCCTCACTGGTCGTCCCCATTGTGAATAAGAGGTTGATTCTCGGCCAGTTCCAGCAGGTGGTTCTTGTCGAGTTTGATAACCGCGCCAGGTCCCGCCAGGTCGTCTTACAGTTCATGGGAGAATAGCTCCTTTAAATATATTTGACAATACAGGTCTTTTCAATTACAATTACCCAAACCATAAACTCTTTATAGAGGAGGGGCAATCCGATGATAAGTGGTCAGGTCGGGACTGTTTTCTTTGATTCCTGGGCCTGGGTGTTTTTCGTGGGCGCCGGCATGGTATTCATCATCCTTGAGCTCTTACTTGGGGTAAATACCGGCCTCGACCTGGTATTTATCGGCACCGCGTTCGTCCTGGGCGGTCTCATCACCTTTGCTTTCAAGTCCTGGGCCTGGACCGCCGTCGTCAGCGGCGTTATCTGCCTTGCGTACGTGTTCCTCGGCCGGCGGTACATTCATCACAGGATGGCTGTAAAGGGAGAGAAAACCAACATCGATACGATTACCGGTAAAACGGGCATCGTGGAGCAGGACATCGAACCCGAGAAAGACGGTATGGTCAAGGTGGGCTACGAGCAATGGCGTGCCCGCTCCGGAGAAAGCCTTAAAGCAGGTGAGGAAATAACCGTCGTAGGCGTTAGTGGCGTTACTCTAAACGTAAAAAAGATTGAAGGGAGTAAGAAATAAAATGAGCGTAGGATTAATCGTCGTCGTCGTCATCCTGGTATTCCTTTTCATCCTCACCCTGGCCAGGTCAATTGTCGTTATCCACCAGGCCCAGAAAGGGCTGATAGAGCGGTTTGGCCGGTACAAGGAGACGCTTGAACCGGGTTTACGGTTCATCATACCTTTTATAGATAGAATCGCTGCCCGTATAGATATGAGAGAAACCGTGCTGGACGTCGAGCCGCAGGCGGTCATCACCAAGGATAACGTCGGCGTCACCATCGATGCTGTCGTATATTATTATGTCACGGATGCCAAACGTGTCCGGTACGAGGTCGCCAACTTCTACGTGGCCGTAAGCAAGCTGGCGCAGACGAACTTAAGAAACCTCGTCGGCAATATGACCCTCGACGAGACCCTGGCATCGAGAGAACGCATCAATTCTGCTTTAAGGACGACCCTTGATGAAGCCACCGATAAGTGGGGCGTCAAGGTTACCCGTGTCGAGGTTAAAGCCATCGAGCCGCCCCATGACATCACCGACGCCATGAGCAAGCAGATGAAGGCCGAGCGGGAAAAGCGCGCCACCATCCTGGAAGCGGAAGCCTACCGGCAGAAAAAGATCCTCGAGGCCGAGGGCGATAAGCAGAACGCCATCCTCAAGGCAGAGGGCGATAGACAGGCGGCCATCCTCCGCGCGGAAGGCGAGGCCAAGGCCATCGAAAATGTGTCTAACGCCGCGGATAAATTTTTCGTCGGCAACGCGCAGCTTTTAAAGCAGCTGGAAGTCACCCAGGCATCCTTGCAGGAAAACTCCAAGCTGGTCGTCTCCGACCAGTCCAAACTGGTTAACGTGCTGGGGCTGGGGGAGGCGCTATCCAGGACGCCACCGCCGGAAATGAAGAAAAAGGGGTAAAGCGCGGACATCCCCATTTACAGATAGATAAAAGAGAAAGCAGGGAGGGGCGGGGAGTTCCCCCGCCCCGAAAATTCCTACCTGATTCTCCCCTTCTTTATTGACAACGAAATCCGACTGTGGTATTATTAATCTTGCGCTCTGGAAGAAGAGCGCTTTTTGCACCTTAACAACTGGATAGCGGAAGGAAGGTTCTCAACAAAGTTCATTCGTTTTTTTTGGAGAGTTTGATCCCGGCTCAGGATAAACGCTGGCGGTGTGCTTAAGGCATGCAAGTCGAACGGTCCCGACGCAAGTCGGGACAGTGGCAAACGGGTGAGTAACGCGTAAGTAACCTGCCCTCAAGTGGGGAACAACTCTGAGAAATCGGAGCTAATACCGCATGTGGTGGTGGGGCATAAGTTCCAACACTAAAGCCGCAAGGCGCTTGAGGAGGGGCTTGCGTCCGATTAGCTAGTTGGCGAGGTAACGGCCCACCAAGGCGACGATCGGTAGCTGGTTTGAGAGGACGACCAGCCACACGGGGACTGAGACACGGCCCCGACTCCTACGGGAGGCAGCAGCCAGGAATATTGGGCAATGGGCGAAAGCCTGACCCAGCGACACCGCGTGGGGGAAGAAGACCCTCGGGTTGTAAACCCCTTTTATTAGGGACGAATAATGACGGTACCTGATGAATAAGCTTCGGCTAACTACGTGCCAGCAGCCGCGGTAATACGTAGGAAGCGAGCGTTATCCGGATTTATTGGGCGTAAAGCGGGCGTAGGTGGCCTTTCAAGTCCGATGTGAAATCTCCTGGCTTAACTGGGAGGGTGCATCGGATACTGTTGGGCTGGAGTGCAGCAGAGGGAGATGGAATTCCCGGTGTAGTGGTGAAATGCGTAGATATCGGGAGGAACACTAGTGGCGAAGGCGGTCTCCTGGGCTGTAACTGACACTGAGGTCCGAAGGCGTGGGGAGCAAACAGGATTAGATACCCTGGTAGTCCACGCAGTAAACGATGGGTACTAGGTATGGGGAGTATCGACCCTCTCCGTGCCGAAGCTAACGCTTTAAGTACCCCGCCTGGGGAGTACGGTCGCAAGACTAAAACTCAAAGGAATTGACGGGTGCCCGCACAAGCAGCGGAGCGTGTGGTTTAATTCGATGCAACACGAAGAACCTTACCAGGGCTTGACATGCTGGAAGTAGTGAACCGAAAGGGGAACGAACTGTTAAGTCAGTAACCTTCACAGGTGCTGCATGGCTGTCGTCAGCTCGTGCCGTGAGGTGTCGGGTTAAGTCCCATAACGAGCGCAACCCCTGTTGCCAGTT
>JBEKDL010000107.1:0-3335 GCA_050014355.1 Dehalococcoidales bacterium
ACTCGGGCCTGACCGCGCCAAGCTAAGCAAGCGCCATGGCTCCGTCTCGCTGCTGGACTACCGTGACCAGGGCTATCTGCCGGAGGCCATGTTCAATTTTCTCGCGCTCATCGGCTGGTCGCTGGATGATAAAACCGAGATAATGACCCGCCAGCAGCTTATCGAAAGATTTTCGGTGGAGAGAATCGGCAAAACGGGTGCTATTTTTAATCGGGAAAAGCTTGACTGGATGAACGGCGTCTATATGCGCGGACTGGCGGTCGACGATTTTGCCCGCAGGGTGATGCCGTTCCTCGAAAGCGGCCTCCCGCCGGAAATCAGAAGGCCACTGGATGCAGCGTACGTGGCGCGCATCGCCCCCCTTGTCCAGGAGAGGACGAAAAAGCTGACCGAGGCGCCGGCGTTGACGGCGTTTTTCTTCAAAGAGGAACTTGCCTATGACCCGGCTTTGCTCATCGGCAAAAACATGACGCGCGAATCAACGCTCCGGGCGTTAGAAGTATCTTTAGATAGACTCACCCGGGGTAAAACCTTCGACGAGGCGTCCCTGGAGACTTTGCTCCGGCCTCTCGCGGAAGAGCTGGGTCTGAAAGCCGGGCAGCTTTTCAGCGTACTCCGCACGGCCGTTACCGGCGAGCTGGCCACGCCGCCGCTATTCCAGACCATGGTCGTACTGGGGCGGGAGCGTTGTTTAAAGCGCATAGCTGCCGCGCTGGAAAAACTCGGTCAGTTGACATAAAATTAAGTGGCTAAAAAACGCGATACTTCAGGTCTGAAAGCGTGGCTGCTGGCACTGGCATCTCTGATAGACGATGTCGCTTTACTGGTGCTCCTTTTCCTGGTTTTAAAAATATTCCACGTCAAAATCACCTGGCCGATTATCCTCGTGGTGGTGGTGTTTGTGGTCGTCTTCTTTTTTATCATGCATAAAGCGGTAGTGCCCGGCCTGCGCCGCCGCAAGGTGACCGGCGCTGAAGGGATGATTGGTATGACCGGTAAGGTGACGCAGACCTTACAGCCGCATGGCATGATAAAAATTAAAGATGAATACTGGAAAGCTAAATCCCTTGAAGATAAAATTATAACAGGTGAAGAAGTAGAGGTTGTGGGCATTTCCGGTCTGGTACTGGAGGTCAAGAGGAAAATAATATGAGTATTGAACCGGGATATTTAGCGCTATACCGTTCGGGGGAACTGGAAGAGCGTGCCCGGGCGCTCGAAGCGAGGCTGGCCGCGTGCGATATGTGTCCCAGGGAATGCGGCGCCAACCGGCTGAAGGGTAAGACCGGCCATTGCGGTTCGGGCGCTTTACCGATAGTCTCATCCTTCTGCGCCCACCACGGTGAGGAGCCGGCGCTCTCCGGCACGCGCGGTTCCGGCACTATCTTTTTCGCCAACTGCAATATGCGCTGCGTTTACTGCCAGAACTACCAGATAAGCCAGGACCCGAAAGCGCAGCACAGCAATAAAATAGAAACCCGCGTCTTGGCGGAGCGTATGCTCTACCTCCAGAACGGACTGGGTTGCCATAACATCAACCTGGTAACACCAAGTCATTTCGTGCCGCAGATTGTGCGCGCGGTACTGGAAGCGGCGACGGGTGGACTGCGCCTTCCGCTGGTCTACAACACCAGCAGCTACGATTCCCTGAAGACTCTGCGCGAGCTCGATGGAGTTATCGATATTTATCTGGCCGACCTGCGTTATGCCTCCAATGAAAACGGGTGGAAATATTCCCATGCCCGCGGCTATGTCGAGGCTTCACGGGCGGCGATTAAGGAGATGTACCGGCAGGTCGGCAACCTGAAACTGGATGAAGAAGGTATAGCGCAAAAGGGGCTGATAGTGCGCCATCTGATACTTCCTAACGATATCGCCGGCAGCGCGGATTCGCTTGGCTGGCTGGCCGGGGAGGTCTCGCCGGAGGTCACCGTCAGTATCATGTCCCAGTACTACCCGGCGCATAAGGCGGCCCGGCGCCGGTATCCCGAGCTGGCGCGTAAGATTACCCCCGAAGAATATGCCGGGGTAGCTGCCCTGGTAGAAAAACTGGGCATGGAAAACGGCTGGACGCAGGGAATGGAATCTGCCGAGAACTACCGGCCCGATTTTTCCATGAATGAACCGTTCGATGTTAAAAAGCGGCGCCGTAGCCGATGATTATTTTCTCTTGCGCTTGGAAAACCCGAAGGTGATTTTCAGACCGTTAAGCGTATCTTTTTTATTGACGTTCTGGATAAAGGTCTGGATGTCGATGTTGGGTTTATCAACTGCAGGGGTCGTCTTCTTACTCTTAGCCATACGGAAACCATTATAACATACCATCGGTTATGAAGCCAAACGTTTGACGTTTAGCGCCGCGGCCGCTTAAAATAGCAGAGCGATGGTTAAGGAGAACCGGCATGAAATATATCTGGGCGCCGTGGCGCATCCAATACATTAAGAGTGAAAAGCCCAAAGGGTGCATTCTTTGCGATAAGCCCGCGGAAAACAAAGACAAAGAGAACTACATCCTTTTTCGGGGTAAGAAAAATTATATCATGCTGAACAGTTTTCCTTATAACCCCGGTCACCTGATGATAGCGCCTTACCGGCACACCGGGAACCTGGAGGAACTGACCGCAGAAGAGCGTAACGAGCATTATGAGCTGGTTTGCCGATGTATCCTGGTGTTAAAAAAGGAGCTTAGCCCGGGCGGCTTTAACATAGGCGCCAACCTTGGTAAAGTGGCCGGGGCCGGTGTTGAAGACCATTTTCACAGCCATATCGTGCCACGCTGGAACGGGGATACCAACTACGTCCCCGTACTGGGGGATGTCAGGGTAGTACCGCAGGCGCTGGCCGATACTTACGATGCGCTATTCGGAAAATTCTAGCCGGACTCAATGATTATTGTTCGGCTTGTCCCTCAATATAGCCGCGATTCATCAGCCCGGATATTTTGTTTATCGTTTCATCCCAGGGCAAGCCGGTGTAATGCTCTATCTCTTCCACCGTCGCCGCCCCGTGCGCGTACAGGTGATGGAGGAGCTTAAAATCATCGGTGTCGGCGGAAGTATCGATGTTCGCCCTTGTCTCCATCCTACGGAATCTGGCCCGGCCTTCAGAGGTTAAAGTGTAGCGCTCCATTTTTCCAGCACCCTGCATTTGTATTGGATATACAGTTTAGGTCGTAAACGGTTGTTTGTCAATATTTGAATGAACAGACCGGGTTATGTGCCTGACTTTATGAATGGGACTTATTCAGAAACTATTAATCTGACAATATAATCAGCGAGGTGGGCCTGCGGGCCGGCTTAACCTCCATCGTTCCCATCGCATGCCAGAATTTCCCG
>JBEKDL010000108.1:0-3103 GCA_050014355.1 Dehalococcoidales bacterium
GATAGAGAGTCCAGCCTGCCGGTTAGGACGAACTCCTTGCCGGAAAGGGGCAGACCGGCGGTTTTAACGGCGGTTTCCGTCAGCCTGACGCCGGCGTCTTTCAATCTCCGGATAATTTCCAGGTTTTCCGGCTGCCGGAAGAAAGCGGTGATGCTATCGGCAATTTTGGGGCCGATAGCGCTGATTTGCATCAGCTCCTCTTTTGAAGTTTGCGCCAGTTTGTCCATATCCGGGAAATTGGATGCCAGCACTTGTGCCATTTCCTCGCCGACGTGCCGGATACCTAAAGCATAAATCAGCCGCGCCAGAGGACGGTCTTTACTCTGGTTTATCGCGTTGATAATGTTCGAAGCGCTTTTTTCTCCCATCCTCTCCATTCCCGCGAGCTGTTCCTTGGTAAGGTAATAGAGGTCAGCGACATTTTTAACCAGACCTTTTTGAAAAAGCGTGGCGCTAATTGATTCTCCGATGCCGCGGATATCCATCGCGCCGCGGGAAGCAAAGTGCTCGATGCGCAGCTGTGCCTGGGCGGGACAGGCGGCATTGGCGCAGTAGTACATGACCTCGCCTTCGGGCTTGATGACGCTGGGCTGTCGGCATTCCGGGCAGACCGGTTGTCTATGCTCGTTTTTAGGCAGCTTGGACAGCAAGTTGAATTCTTTAGCGCGGCCGGGACGCTCCCGGCTCGAAGGCGTCGGTCCGATAATTTCCGGTATTACCTCTCCGGCGCGCTGGATGATGACCGTATCGCCCTCGCGGATGTCCTTCCGCCGGATATCGTCCTCGTTATGGAGGGCGGCGCTTTTAATCGTGACGCCCCCCACCTGTACCGGCTCCAGGACGGCGTAAGGATTGAGCGTGCCCGTCCTGCCGACGCTGATTTCAATGCTCTTTAAGAGGGTGGTGCCCTGCACGGCCGGGAACTTGTAGGCTACCGCCCAGCGGGGCTCGTGACCGATATCGCCGAGCTCTTCGTGCAGGTAGAGCTGGTTTATCTTGACCACGATGCCGTCCGCTTCGTAAGCGAGCCCTTCCCTTTGCTCTACCCAGGTGCGGTAATATTTTTGAACATCCGTGATATTTTTTAACAACTGATTGTTCGGGTTTACCTTGAACCCGAGCGATTTCAGCCACGCCATCGTTTCCCAGTGCGTCGGCGGGACAGGTTTACCCTCCGCCCAGCCGAGCATGTAGATAAAAATATCCAGCGGACGTCTGGCGGTGATGCGCGGGTCGAGCTGGCGCACCGAGCCGGCGGCGGCGTTCCGGGGATTGGCGAAAAGGGGCGACCCTTCCGCCGCCCGCTCCTGGTTCAGCTTGTGAAAGCCCGTTTTAGGCAGGTAGACCTCGCCCCTGACCTCGAAGCGGGGCGGGGCGTCTCTGGATACGGAGAGGGGAATACTCCTCACCGTGCGGAGGTTCTGGGTGATGTTTTCACCGCGGAAACCGTCGCCGCGGGTAGCGCCGGTGGTCAGCTGCCCGTTGACATAGGTGAGCGCGATGGCCAGGCCGTCGATTTTGTGCTCGCAGACGAAGTCGAATGGCCTTTCGCCCACCAGTTTTACCGTGCGCGTATACCAGGCCATCAGGTCTTCATCGGAGAAAGCGTTGGCCAGCGACAGCAGGGGAAAGCGGTGCTCCACCACGCCGAAAGCCTCGACAGGCGCCGCACCGACGCGCTGGGTTGGGGAATCCGGCGTGAGGAACTGCGGATGGGCTTCTTCAAGTTTTTTAAGCTCCCGCATCAGGGCGTCGTAGGCAGCGTCGGAGATTTCCGGGCTGTCCAGGACGTGATAAAGGTAGTTGTGGCGGTTGATTTCCGCCCGCAACTTTTCAATGCGCGACTTTGTTTCATCCAGACCGGCCATGTGTTGCCTCGTTTTAGAGTATAGCACAGGGGATGCTGGCTTGACACCATGACTGGTTCGTAACTAAAATAGGTTGCATGACACGCAGCGTCCGCATCATTCCCGCTATTCTCACCGATGACCCCGTCGCGCTGGAAAAGCTGGCGCGCCAGGCCGAGGACTTTACGGATTACGCCCAGATTGATATCATGGACGGGAAATTTGTGCCTTCAAATAGCGTCACCTGCGAGCAGTTAGCTGCTCTGAAAACGAAGCTGGCCTGGGAGGCGCACCTGATGGTCCTGCACCCGGAAAATTGCGTGGCGGATTTCCGCCGCGCCGGGGCGGAGAAGATAGTCTTCCACTACGAAGCTACCCCGGAGCCGGAAAAAATCATCCGGCAGATAAGGAAGCTGGGGGCCAAGGTGGGACTGGCGGTCAACCTGGAGACTCCTATATTAGCTATCGCCCGCCTGGTGAAAAAGGTGGATAGCGTGCTATTCCTGGCGGTGCACCCGGGCTTCTACGGCGCCCGATTTCTGCCGGAAGTGCTGGACAAGATAGCGGCTTTCCGCAAAGAATACCCGGAAATGGAAATCGGCATCGACGGGGGTGTGAAAGAGGATAACATCGTAAAGATTGCCGGGAGCGGCGTTAATTTCATCTGTATCGGCAGCGCTCTGTTCCGTGATGCGCGTCCCGCCGAGGCCTACCGCCGGATGAAAGCGCTGGTTGAGGCTGGCAAACCATAAAGGAGCTAACATGTTTAAAGTTAAAGTCACGGTCGTTGGTTTCGACAAAGATGAGAAGAAGTATCCCTGCCACTTCCGGTATAAGATAGGCGAAGAGATCATTTATGACGGCGAAACCGTCAGCGGGCGGATTTGCCCCTCGATGATAACCGGGTTCGCGCAGGCGTTCAGGGCGCTGCTGGCCTCCGGAGGCCGGCACAAGGAAGGTGAAATCCCGGCCAGCTATTTCCCCTTCTGGTATTCGCCTTTAAGCGTCTACGACCCGGCCTATAAAAAATACGACGGCATCGGCTTCCGCCCGACGCTGGAAAGGCCGGACGAAAACTATAAGTTCGTCGCCGATGAAACGCTTTTCGATAGTCCTCCCGGCGGCAGGTACATCATCGGCAAAGGGACGAGCAAGCAGGATGTAACGCTGATTTGCAGCGATAACCATACGATGGTGCGCTTTAAGGTGGAAGCTTTTGACCTGGCCGATAAGGGCGATAGCCTGCCCTATTACCG
>JBEKDL010000109.1:0-2976 GCA_050014355.1 Dehalococcoidales bacterium
AGATTTCGGGAATGCTTTTCTGGGCGGCTATGAGCTCCCGCCGCGTAGCCATGTCCACCCCGAAAAAGCAGGGATACCTGATGGGCGGCGCACAGATGCGCATATGGATTTCTTTCGCGCCCGCCTTCCGCATGATTCTAATCACGCTGGGCGTTGTCGTGCCCCGGACGATGCTGTCATCGACCACTACCAGGCGCTCACCGTGCAACATCTGAGGCATGGGATTGAACTTTAGCTTTACACCCAGGTCCCGGATGCGCTGGTCAGGTTCGATAAAGGTACGGCCCACGTAACGGTTTTTGATCAGCCCCTCCGCGACAGGTATGCCGGACTCCTGGGCGTAACCCACACCGGCGGCGGTAGCGGAATCGGGCACGCCAATGACCAGGTCGGCATCCACCGCGTGCTCTCTCGCCAACCCAGCCCCCATCGCCTGCCGCGCGGGGTAAAGCAATCGCCCGTTAATTACCGAGTCCGGCCGGGCAAAATAGATATACTCAAAAATACACAGTCCCCGTCTCCCAGGCTCCCCCGGGTAGCTTGCGACACCGTTTTCATTGATGGCTACTATCTCACCCGGCTCAATCTCCCGGACGAAGTCAGCGCCGATGTGGTCGAGCGCGCAGGTCTCGGAGGCGACTACCCAGCCGTGGTCGATAGTGCCCAGGCACAGCGGCCGCACGCCGAAGGGGTCGCGCACCGCATAAAGCTCCTGCGGCGTGATAATGACCAGCGAATACGCCCCCTGAAACCTCCGCATAGCGTATCTAATCTTCTCGACCCAGCTTTTACCCGGACTGGACAGGATAAGATTAGCGATTACTTCGGAATCCGTGGTCCCTTTGAATCTATAGCCCAGCCCGGTAAGCTCTTCGTAGAGATGGGTAGCGTTCACGAGATTGCCGTTATGGGCGATGCCGATGGTGCTGCCATCGTTCCCGACGATGATTGGCTGGGCGTTGAAGATGCGGCTGGAACCGGCCGTAGAATAGCGGTTGTGCCCGATGGCGATGTGCCCGTTAAGCGGCCGGAGCGTTTCCTCGGTGAAGACATTGGAAACCCGCCCCATGCCCGTGTAGACCCTGATTTGCTTCCCGTCAGCCGTGGCGATACCGGCGCTTTCCTGGCCGCGGTGCTGGAGGGCAAAAAGGGCAAAAAAGGTAAGGCGGGCTACATCCTCATTAGGGGCATAAACACCGAAAACACCGCAAGACTCGTGCAAGATTATTCTGCCTCTAGCTCATCTTGACTGATTTCGCAATTTAATTATAGCCTATAATACACTTGAGGGTCAATATAAACTGGATATAAGCAGCAACCATAAGTAACAAGGGGGAAAGTTATTCGCCGCTTGGCACTTGGTGCTAAACCCTTATATTTCCCTGCCGATGGCCTTCGCAATCGTCCGCAGCTCGCCCATGAGGCGCGTAAAGTCTGATATGGAAAGCGATTGTAGCCCGTCCACAAGGGCTTCCTTGGGGTTGGGATGCACTTCGATGAGCAGCCCGTCGGCGCCCGCGGCTACCGCCGCTTTAGCGATGGCCGGCACGAGCGAGTAATGACCGGCGGCGTGGCTGGGGTCGACGATGATGGGCAGGTGGCTGGACTTTTTAATTACCGGCACTGCCGAGATGTCCAGGGAGAAGCGTATGCTGTCTTCGAAAGTGCGAATGCCCCGCTCGCACAGCACGACCTTATTTTTCCCTTCCGCCAGAAGGTAGTCCGCCGCGGTCAGCCACTCGGTAATCGTGCAGGAAAAGCCGCGCTTCAGCACCACGGGGCGGTGGCTTTTACCGGCGTTGGTCAGCAGCGAGAAATTCTGCATATTGCGCGAGCCTATCTGGAGCATGTCGGCGTAGGTAGCCACCATTTCAACGTCATACGGGTCGACGACTTCGGTGACAACCGGCAGCCCGTACTTCTCCCTGGCTTTAGCCAGCAGCTCCAGTCCTTTTTTCTGCAAGCCCTGGAAGCTGAAGGGGGAGGTGCGCGGTTTGAAAGCGCCGCCGCGCATGATGCTCGCGCCTGCCTTTTTGACTCCCTCCACCGCCTGCATGAGCTGTTCCTCGCTTTCCACGGCGCACGGGCCGGCCATGACGACGATACGCTCTCCTCCGATTTTCACCCCGCTGCAATCAACCACCGTGTTTTTAGGCCGGAACTCGCGGGAGGCCAGCTTATAGGGCTTCATAATACGGGTGACGCTTTCGACGCCGGGGAGAACGGCAAAAAGGTCTTTATCAATCTGGCCGGTATTGCTCCCCAGCAATGCGACGACCGTTTTATCCGTACCAATATTCAACTGGACACCCAAATCCAGCGACTTAGCTTTCTGCACGACGGCGCCTACTTCTTCCTTGCTGGCGCCCTTCCTCATTTCCACGATCATATTCTTTTACGAGCTCCTTCAGGGAATGATAACATTCCCCAATTCGATAATACTAGAGCGCTGACAGAGCGTCAAGCGGAGGCCGCTTTCCTGATATTGCTACCTTTAATCACAAGATGTAGGATATGATTAAACATTCGGCTATCGAGGTATACATGATTCATAAAATAGATATTACGACGCATTCACATGTTGAGTTCCAGGACATCACCGGGAAGGTGCAGGAAATCATCGATTCGAGTGACGTTGTAAACGGCGTTTGCTATCTTTTCGTGCCGCATACCACGGCGGCGGTCATGATTAACGAGCACGCCGACCCTGACGTGGTGGAGGACATCGGCGCACAGCTTGAACAACTGGCGCCCCAGCACAATAAATACCGGCACACGGAAGGCAATTCCCCGGCGCATATCAAAGCCAGCCTCATCGGCGAATCGAAAGTCATATTGCTAGAGCACGGCCGGTTGGCGCTGGGGACATGGCAGGGCATCTTTTTCTGTGAGTTCGATGGGCCGCGCCGCCGCAGCCTGATGGTGAAGATTATAGAAGATAAGTGATTATTCCAGACTAGCCAGATATTCCTTCAA
>JBEKDL010000110.1:0-2857 GCA_050014355.1 Dehalococcoidales bacterium
CTTATCGGCATGCGGGCGATGATGGGCATAGGCGCGGCCACGATTTTGCCCGCCACCCTCTCGATATTAACGGCCACTTTCAGGGACGCTAAAGAGCGCGCCCAGGCCATCGCTATATGGGCGGCGGTTTTCGGCCTGGGGATGGGCATAGGCCCGCTCATAGGCGGCTGGCTGCTGGACAATTTTCACTGGAGTTCGGTGTTCTACATCAATATTCCGGTTATCGCGGTAGGGCTCGTCGGCAGCTACTATTTCATTCAAAATTCTAAGGCCGAAATTCCGCGCCGGATAGATGTACCGGGCGCGGTCCTCTCCATCGCCGGGCTCTTTGTCCTGGTCTACGCCATTATCAAGGCCGGGATGGACGGCTGGACCGCCGCGCATGTCCTTATCGCTTTCGGGGCGGCAGTCGTGCTGCTGGCGGCTTTCATATACTGGGAGTTTAAAGTCACCAACGCGATGCTGCCTCTTCACCTTTTCAGGAACATGTCCTTTTCCGGCGCTAATGTGGCCATGACGCTGGTCTTCTTCGGGTTGATGGGGTCGTTCTTCTTCCTGGGGCAGTTCCTCCAGTCGGTTCAGAACTATACACCTCTTCAGGCCGGAGTGCGGCTCCTGCCCATGGCCGGCGTGTCCTTTGTCGCTGCTTTGATATCGGCGCGCGTGGCCGGTTTGCTCGGCACCAAGTTCACGGTCGCCCTGGGCATTATGTTGACAGCTATCGGCTTTTTCGAATTCGTCCGGATTGCGGCCGTCGATGTCAGCTATGGTCGTTTGGTTATCGCCATGTGCTTGAGCGCCCTGGGGATGGGTTTTACTATGAGCCCAGCCACGAACTCGGTGCTGGGTTCTATACCGGTGAGTCAGTCCGGCGTGGGTTCCGCCATGAATAATGCCACGCGGCAGGTCGGGGCGGCCTTGGGAGTGGCCGTGCTGGGAACGGTCTTAAATTCCACCTATATATCCAAGATAAATGCCGTGAAATGGCCGGCGCAGCTCCCGGCCCAGGCTCTAGAGGCGATACGCAATAGCATCCAGGGAGCGCATGTCGCCGCGCAAAGTATCCCTTCTCCCCAGCTATCGAAGATGATTGTCGACCAGTCGAACCAGGCTTTTGCCTCCGGTTCGGCGCGGGCGCTGTTAGTAGGGGCGATTATCATGGCGGTGAGCTCTATCGTCACGTTGCTTATCCTGCCCAACCGGGTGCAGCCGCCGGATACAGAAAACTAAGGTAAAGAGATATAAAATATTAATCCCCGGTGTTCTGCTAATGGCGCCGGGGATTTTTATTAGGGGTACAGTGACGGGTCAGAGGCCAGGGTGCGGGTGAACTTCAGCTTGCTGATAAACCACTTGCCGTTGACTTTCCGGTACTCGCAGTCGTTGATGCCCTGTACCCAGGATTGTTTTGGTATTGAATCGAAAAAGTATATCAGCCATGTCCCTTTGGCGCTATTGCCGTTGACGGTGATATCCGGCTCGCAGCAGAAGTGCGCGATATGCCTGGGCACCCCGCCCTTATAGAACCCCTTAATCATCTGGTAAATATCGTTTATCTCTTTTTTGCCCTTTTTAACGCCGTGCTGGCGGATTTCCACTGTGGCGTCATCCGTAAACACGTCGACGACCTCATCATAGCGCAGGTTGTCCATAAGATTGATGTAGTTCTGGTGGAGCTTTTTGATGGCTTCCATGTCCTCAATGACCTGCATGCGCTTTTCCAAATCGGCTAACGACATTTTTTCCTCCTGGCGGCTCAAGGCCGGATTTATTGAGCTATCAGCCCCCCGGCGGGCAGGCCTCGCTTTTCACGATTTCAATTCTCTTGATGTTTTTGCTGCGGCAAACTGGGCAGGTGCGCTCCTTTTCGTCAGTCGGGCCCCTGGGCGCCGGCATCTCGAATTCCCTGGCGCAGGCCCCGCATTTATAGCGCCACGCCGGAGGGCCCAGCGGGCAGGCGGCGCATTTTTCAGGGTTGATTTCCATTGTTCTTATCTTATTATATGATAAATCACGCGGTAAGATAAACGCCGCGGATGTTCAAATCGAAAAAGTAATATAAATGAAGATAATGGAAGATAATCATAGATACGATAAGATAATGCATATCCAGTATCATTAACTGGCTGTAAACGCCTCTGTGTTAAGTTGCGATGGAGTTCAATCTACGTTATTATTATGTTGTTAGCACTCTCGGTAAGAGAGTGCTAAATAATGTCAGCAAAGAGAATCTGTAGATACAGAAAGGAGGCATGGAATGGCAGCTAAATTGCAGCCACTGGCTGACCGGGTCCTGGTAAAACCCATCGAGAAGGAAGAAAAAACCAAATCAGGGATATACCTGCCGGATACAGCCAAAGAAAAACCCCAGGAGGGTGAGGTGCTGGCCGTAGGTCCCGGTAAATTGTCCGATGACGGCAAGCGCGTCCCGCTCGACCTTAAGGTAGGCGACAGAGTTATCTACGCCAAGTACGGCGGCACGGAAATCAAGGTCGATGATGAAGACCTGATTATTCTGCGCGAGAGCGACATCCTGGCGAAAAAGTCTAAATAGGGAGCAAAGGAGGAAGAAAATGGCCAAACAGATAATTTTCGGTGAAGAAGTAAGACATGCTCTGAAGAAGGGTATTGACGCTCTGGCGGACGCGGTAAAAGTCACCCTCGGACCCAAGGGACACACCGTAGCGCTGGACAAGAAATGGGGAGCCCCCTCGGTGATTGATGACGGCGTCACCATCGCCAAGGAAATCGAGCTTCCCGATGCATTTGAGAACATGGGCGTGCAGCTCGTGAAAGAGGCCGCCAGCAAGACCAATGATGCCTGCGGCGACGGCACCACCACCTCGACCATCCTGGC
>JBEKDL010000111.1:0-2848 GCA_050014355.1 Dehalococcoidales bacterium
CTGAACTATTTACTGAAAAAGATGGGCGTCAACAGCGTCCTGGAGAAAATGGGGGCGCAGCCGGGAGATAAAATTCGCTGCGGGGACATGACCTGGGAGTGGTAAAAAGATGAAGCTTGGCGTTTTAGGGGGCACGTTCGACCCCGTCCACCTGGCACACATCGCCGTGGCCGTGGCCGCCAGGGACGCTTTAGAGCTGGACCGGGTGATACTGGTGCCGGCCGGCCAACCGATGTCCAAGGTGAACCAGCCGATAACCGCGGCGGAACATCGCCTTAAAATGTTACGCCTGGCGGTTAAAGGGAAAAAAGGGCTGGAGGTATCCACCATCGAGACAGAGCGGCCCGGCCCGTCTTATACCGTCGACACCGTGTCCGACCTGAAAAAACAATATGGAACTAAGGCACAGATATTTTTCATCCTGGGCTGTGACAGCCTGGCGCAGCTGCCGGAGTGGCGCGAACCGGCCCGTCTGGCTGCCATGTGCCGCCTGGTAGCGGTGCCGCGCCCGGGGTGTACCCGGCCGAATATGCAGGCCCTGGAACAAAAAATACCGGGTATCACTAAAAGCGTGATATTTCTGGATAAACCCAATATAGATATCAGCGCCACCGACGTCAGAGATGCGGCATTACGTGGAAAATCGATCGACCATCTTGTCCCCGGACCGGTCACCGATTACATTAAAGAACATAAACTGTATCTTCCAGCGGGAGGCAAACCTTGAAAGCGATTGGAATTGTCGGGAGCCCCAGGAAGGGCGGGAACACGGAGATAATTACGGCGCATTGCCTCAAGGCCATAGCCGAAGAAGGACTGGATACCGAGTTAATAAGGCTGGCGGGACTGGATATCCGGGGATGCAACGCCTGCGGATATTGCCACGAACATGAGGGATGTTCTATTAATGACGACCTTCAGCCCGTTTATGACAAGATGACCGCCGCGGATGCGCTCATCATTGCCTCGCCGGTATACTACGGCTCGGCGACATCATTGGTCAAAGGCCTGCTGGAGAGGGCGGGATTCATGTCTTTTAAGAAAAGACTTTTTACGGGTAAAGTGGGCGGGCCCCTGGTGGTCGCCAGACGGGCAGGGCAAAACTTTACCTTCGCCGAGTTGCTTTAATGATTCCATATCATGCAGATTATCAACCCGGGCTCAACATACTGGAACATTGCCTTCGGTCGGGAGAAGGGTGAAGTGGTAAAGGACGAGGAAGGGATGAGCACAGCCTGGAACTTCGGCAAGAACGTCGCTAAAATCGTAAAAAAACTGGAAAGGTAGATTTTATAACAGAAAGAATAAGACCCGCAAAGATTTCGACTACAGCGCGGCTGGTGACGCTTTAAAGGATAACCCCGGGGCGGAAAGAGCGGGCTGGTCAGGCGCCGCGCCTTTGAGCTATAATTATCCGCGTAGTAATGCAGTGGAGGCATTCCCCTTGAGCGATGAACCGATAATCAGCGAGGAGCTCCAGAGCCTCGTCAATGTCCCTTTCGGGCCGGATGTCTATGAAATCGAAAAGGGAATGGTCAGAAAGTTCGCCGAGGCGATTGACGACCCCAGTCCGCGCTGGCAGGAGGAAACGCCGCCCACTTTTCCCGCCGCCCTCGTTCCCACCGCTTTAATACACCGGCTCTTCAACGCTAAAACACCGCTCAAGCGCCTCCTGAACGGCGCCAGCGAGCTGGAATACCTGCAGCCCATCAAAATCGGGGACACAATTTCCGTTACTGGCACCCTTACTCGACTGCGGCAGGTCGAAGGAAAGGAAGGCACCTCGCTGTTCATGATAACCGAGGTCACTTACGCCAACCAGCGCGGCGAGGTGGCGGTGAAGGGAAAAAATACCTACGTCAAGTATTAGCGGAGACACCATGGCAGAAGTATATTTTGAAGATATACAGGTCGGGAGTGAAATACCGGCGCTGGTAAAATACCCCACCACCATGCAGCTGGTGAAATACGCCGGCGCTTCCGGCGACTACTACCAGATACATTATGATAAAGATTTCGCCCTGGCTAACGGCCTGCCGGGCGTTATCGTCCACGGGTGGCTGACACTCTCGTTTCTGGGACAGATGCTTACCGACTGGCTCGGCAAGGGCGGAAAGCTGGAAAAGCTGAACGGCAGCTACCGGGGCATGAACCTTGTCCACGAAGAAATATTCTGCTATGGCAAGGTGACTAGGAAGTACACCGAAAATAATAAGAACCTGGCCCGCGTGGATATCTGGGCGGAAAACCCGCGGGGGGAGAAAACCGTCACCGGCACAGCGGTCGTTACGCTGCCGACGCGAGGGTAGAAAACCTCGAGCGTAGATGCGCAAATGCGTAATAGCGTAATACCATAGACTTAAGGGTGCAAGCCCAGGCTGGTAAGTCCGGCACGGCGGTCAAGCCCGAACATGACGTTCATATTCTCAACACCGGACTGCGCGCCGCCTTTCCCAAGGTTGTCCAGCGCGCTGAAGACCACGATGCGCTGCCGCACCTCGTCAACGTCCAGGCCGATAAAGCAGAAATTCGTGCCGGCCACCGAACTTACCCAGGGGTAAGGCCGGTATTGCCAGGAAGCGCTTTCCTCTTTGGGAAGGTCGTAAATTTTTATAAAAGGCTCTTTACGATAGAAATCCCGGTAAAGCGCCAGGACCTCGGCCCGGGTAACGCGGTTGATATACTGCGTGTGGCAGATATTCAGTATACCCCGGATGGTGGGAACGTAGACCGGCGTGAAATGGACGGTCACCTTCTCCCCGGCTAGCAGCGAAAGCTCCTGCTCCATCTCATAAGTATGGCGGTGGTTGACCACGTTATAGGGCACCAGGTTGTTGCCTATCTCGGG
>JBEKDL010000112.1:0-3424 GCA_050014355.1 Dehalococcoidales bacterium
CCCATCATCGCCCGCATGCCGATAAGCATTCCGGTGGAGTTGGAAAGCGCCGCGCCGAGCGAGAAGAGCGCAAATATTACGAGCCCGACCATCAGCGTCGGTTTGCGCCCCAAGCGGTCGCCGAGATACCCCATCGTCAGCAGCAAGCCGGCGATTGCCAGCACGTAGGCATCGATAATCCATTGGAGCTGGCTGCCGCTGGAACCCAGGTCTTTCGCAATCGAAGGCAAGGCCAGGTTCAATACGGTGTTATCCAGGGAAATAACCAGCAGCGCAATTCCCATGAAGGCAAGCGCAATCCATCTCTGGCGATAGCCTTTGGTCTGTTGCATCATGCGATTCTCCGTTTCTGATATATTTACTGTCATCCGGGACAAGTATATTTTACAATATATCGCGATACGTATGCATCAAATGAATCATAAAGCGAGTAAAAGATTGAATGTTATCCTCACCCCCTGACCCCCTCTCCAATCGGGGCGTCAAATTCCCCCATAAATCATCTGTTTGGAGAGGGGGAGGGTTTTTTGAGAGGGGCTGGCGCCCCTCTCCGCGGGCTACTCCCCGTTAATGTAGGTGCAACTGAAGTAGATACCCACGGGCAGAGCCCGTGGCACTTTGTAACTCAAGCTTTGCTGCACGCCCTTCGGGCGGTTACGCATTCACCCACGGGCAAAGCCCGTGGAACCCTGCCCTTCGGGTTTATTAATCAGGTAAATTGATATATGATTTCACTAACTGGCGGGGAGCCTGTCAGTGGAGCTTATTACTAATACTTATTGGAATCATTTCGAGTGCGCACAGGAGTGACTTCATAAGTAATAGAAGTGAGCTTCCAAGCCAGGCAGGATTTCCCCGCCTCTCTTTATTTTTTATATATTTGATGAGCTAAACATCCTTACAAAGAAATAATCCCCGACTTTTTCACGGTCGGGGATTTTCTTTTTTATTTTGTCATTCCCGCGAAAGCGGGAATCCACGCTCCCCCTTTGTAAAAGGGGGACACAGGGGGATTCCCTCGCATTACAGTCCCGCCGCCGCGATAATTTCCGGCACTTTCTTCTCCCAGCCGATGGCCATGATGTGCACGCCCTGGCACATGGGCTTGAGCTTCTTAATAATGTCGGCGCAAATTTGAATGCCGGTCTGCTCGCGCTGCTCTTTAGGCGCGGCCGCCATTTTCTGGATAATCGCGTCCGGCACGAAAACGCCAGCGACATTGCTGTTCATGTATCTAGCCATACCCGCGTTCTTCAGCGGAATCACGCCCGCCAGCACCGGCACCTTGAATTTCTCTACACGCTTCATAAAGTAAGCGAAGTGCTCCGGCTCGTAAACGGCCTGGGTCTGGATAAATTTTGCGCCGGCGGCCACCTTCTTCTCGAGCTTGGCGTAGTTCCGATGAAGCCTCGGTGTTGGACTCCACCTTGACCACCGCCCCCGCGAAGAAGTCCGTCTTACCTTTAAGCTCATTGCCTTTCATGTCAAAGCCTTCGTTAAGGCGCTTGATGACCTGGAGCAGGGTGACGGAATCGAGGTCAAAGACCTGCTTGGCTTCCGGATGGTCGCCGAGGGAGGGCAGGTCGCCGGTGAGCGCCAGGACGTTTCGTATCCCCAGCACCCAGGCACCGAGGAGGTCGGACTGCAAAGCGATGCGGTTGCGGTCGCGGCAGGTCATCTGGAAAATCGGTTCGAGCCCCTTCCCCACCAGAACGCTGGCCGTTACCAGGCCGCTAAGGCGCATTACCGAGCTCTGCTGGTCGGTGACGTTGGCGGCATCCACTTTACCCTTGAGCAGCTCGGCGTTTTCCTCGACTTCGTGGATGTCCGTCCCCTTCAGCGGGCCGACTTCACACGTTATGGCAAACTTCCCCGATTCGAGTTTCGTTTTCAGGCTCACTTTACTTTCACCTCCTGGGCGCGATTCTCCAAGGCATAGCGCGGGGTGGCCATCAACTTCGGGTCGACCATCAGCTTTTTATGGTCGAGCGGCTTCATCATGTCCATCAGGCGGTTGAGCTGCCCTCTTTCCTTCAGGCGATTATAAATCAGTTCCCAGCCGCAGTCCTTCTCGGGTGAAAGCTCGCACTTCCCTTTATTGGCACCGCCGCAGGCCCCGCTGACCAGGCTCTTGGTGCAGGCCGTGAGCGGGCAGATGCCGCCGGTATGGAAAAGCAGACACTGGCCGCACTCGTAGCAGCGCTCTTTACCTTCCCACTCCCCACGGCTGCCGCCCAGGTTGACGGTATTACAGGCCGGGTGACAGACCTTGTTTATCGAGGCCGCCACGGCCTGGATGCCCAGGCCGCAGGTCATCACCAGGACCGAGTCCGCGGCAGCCACCTGGTCGACTTTGCCCCGCAGCTCTGATTTCACTAAAGCCTTCTCGCAGAGGAAGGCGGCCACCCTGGTGCCGGTAACCTTCTTGCCGGCGGCGGTCAGCTTGTTCTTCATCTCTTCTACCTGCGCGGGGCCGCCGCTGCCGGAGGACTGGGCGCATCCGTTGCAGCCCAGAATAAAAACGCTTTTGTCTGCGCCGATAAAGGCCAGAATCTCTTCAAACGGCTTTTGTTCTGATAAAATCATCTCTCCTCCTTTTAACCTACACTACCCTGTATTGGCCGAGTTCTCGACCTTTGGGAGTGACGATGTGTACGGCGCAGGCCAGGCAGGGGTCGAAGGAGCGAATGATGCGCACGATTTCAAACGGGTTTTTCTCGTCCTTCACTTTGGTGCCGATAAGGGCCTGCTCGATGGGGCCGTGCTGGCCTTTGTCGTCCATCGGTGAGATGTTCCAGGTAGTCGGTACGACCGCCTGGTAATTAGCAATCTTTTTATCTTTAATTTCTATCCAGTGTCCCAAGGCACCGCGGGAGCCATCGATGATGCCCATGCCCATCGCCGTTTCCGGCAGTTCATACTGGACATAGCAGGGTTCTCCCAGTTTAAGGGACAGCGCCCAGCTTTCGAGCTGGTCGGCGACGAACTTGGCGGAAAGCGCCCGCGCCAGGTGCCGGCCCAGGACGGAGAATAGCGCTGAAGGAGATGCTTTCAAAGCTTTGAGAGACCCTTCCACCAGCTCCTTCATCTTCGGGTCGCCCTTGGCATAAGTCACGGCCACCCGGGCCAGTGGGCCTACCTCGTAGACCTTGCCATCGTAGCGGGGGGCTTTGGCCCAGGAATAAGCGCCCTTCTTGCCGTACCGCGGCTTCGTATCGCCATGGGAAGGATGGAGGTTGGTGGTAGCATCTTCATACCAGGAATGCTTGACCTGCTCGGTAATTTTATTAGTATCCAGCGGGCCGGGTTTCAGGTCAGCGGAGATAGTGCCCTGCTTGAAGTGACGCTCCCGGGTGGCATAGTCCGGGTTTTTACCGTCGAGGTCGTACAGGCCGTAAGAAAGCAGGTTCTGGCAGCCCACGCC